>JADJXR010000001.1:3105984-3417726 GCA_016710285.1 Chlorobiota bacterium
TGAACAGCCCTTCCAACTCCATCGCCCGAACCGCCGCAAGCTCATCTTGAAGCTCAATTTTCTTTGCCAGCAATCGCTTGCGGAAGTGGTAGCGTGCGGTGTGGTAGGGCATGTCGGGGATGTGGTCGTAGTTGGGGAACAGGATGTACCGCTTCAGCCCAATGCGGTCGCAACTCCAGATGAATTCGGAGTTGTACCAGTGCTGCAACCTGGCGATCTCCTTCCAAATGCTGTCCGGCAGTGGGGTGGTTCCGGTGTCGGGGACGTAGTAACGGAGTGCGCGTGGCATGATGGTTGGTTGATAAGCAAAAAATGCGCAGCGGAGGAGAGCGGAGGGCCGCTGCAATGAAAGAAATCTGGTGCAAAGAAATCTGGTGCGCGGCATGGTGTCCCGTTGCCACGCACCAGATGCGGTCTGCCGTCCGGTGCTACTTCATGTCGAACTCTTGCCCGCCGCCTGCCCCTCCGGTTCGCACAATCTCGATATGGATACGGCGTTGCGCGGCGCGGTCGGCACGGTCGCGACTTTCGCCGCCGCCGATGTAGCGGAACTGAATCCGCCCGTCACTTTTTAGCTGGCGGTAATCTTCGTTGCCGCTGGCGGCCAGCATTTGGTCCAGGTGGTGGCCGCTGTACCAGGCGCGCAATCCCGAAAGCTCAAGGTTCCCAATCTGGTCGCCACGGCTGATCTCATACTCCATCTTGGCATTGTCCTGGAACGTCACCGTCTCATCTTCCAAATATTTCCCCACGAACTGCTTCGGGTCCGCATAGCCGGTGATCCGAACCTCCAACACTTCCCCGGGGAGCATGCTGGCTTTGAACCGTGGGACGATCTCCTTCAGCGTGGTTCCCGTCACCTCCTTGAAAATCCCTTCGATTGTTTCGCTGTAGCTCAGGTAATCTTTGTACCGCTTGGACCCTTTGCGGAACCGCTCGATGTAGGTGGCATCGCCAAGCGGGCCTTCCAACAGCGGGTACAGCCCATCAAGGTTTTCGCGGGTGTTGGGGCGGTAGTAGCCGGTGACGAAGAAGGGGACGTTGTAGCGGCCAAGATCGAATTCCGCCAGCGAGATCGGCCCGAACTTCACGGTTGCCGTGGCTTGTTCGTTGGCGAACGGCGTGGTGATGCTGGCCGAGCGCGGCGGAAGATCCCGGACGGTTGCCTGGAACCGGTACTTCCGCTCGGCGGGAAGGAACTGCTCGTACTCTTTCACCTGTGGGTTGGTGGCGAACGTGGCCACCGTCTGCCCGGTGGCTTCATCAATCACCTCCACAACGCTGGGAAGCGGGTTCCCCGTGGTGGAGTCAACCACGCTGACAAGGATGCGGGTTATCCCCTCGCCAAAAACGTTCGGCGTGCCGTAGTAGATGTCCAATCCCCCTTGCCCGCCGTCGCGCCCGCTGGCGAAGTAGAACCGTTCATGCTTCGATGGAGCAAAGAAAAACAGCTCATCCTTCTTGCTGTTAATCAGCGACCCGAGGTTCGAGGCCTGCCCCCATTCTGCCCCTTCGCGAACCGCCATGAATACGTCGTAGCCGCCAAAGCCGGAGCGGCCGTTGCTGCTGAAATACAGGGTCCCGCCGTCGGAGGTAATGTTTGGCGAACGCTCGTCGTTTTTGGTGTTGACCATTGGGCCGGCGTTCATCGGCGTGGACCACTGCTGCCCGCTCAGGGTGGTGTACCAGATGTCGGTTTTGCCATATCCCCCTTTGCGGTTGCTGGCAAACCAAATCGTTTTCCCGTCGCTGCTGATCGAGGGTTGCGACTCCCATGCCGACGTGTTGACGCTTCCCCCAGGTTCCGAATGTTGGTGATCCGCCCGTCGGCAATTTCCGCGATGTAGAGGTCGGTGCTTCCCTTGCCGTCGGGCCCATCATCGGCACTGAAGACGACGGTTTTGCCGTCGGCAGCAATCGCCACCGCGCCGTCGTTGCCGCTGCTGTTCAGTGGCGATCCTGGGTTTACCGGGGTCCCATATCCCCCCTGCACCCGGCTTGCGCTGAAGATGTCCGCTTCCCCCAGCGTCCCTTCCGCACGGGTGGAGGTCAGCAGAAGCGTGCCGCGGTCCTTGGAGAGTGCCGGCCCGTAATCGTCCTGGGCCGAGTTGACGGCATCAATGGTTCGGATTTCGTACGTGTAGTTGAACAGCTCCTGCCCCAATGCCGAACCGGCAAGGCCAAGCAACAGAAATAGAGTAGCACATGTGCGGCGGTTCATAGACCCTGTGTTTGGTTGGTTCAGATTTCGGTTAATTCAGATGGAGAAAAGAATGCCAAGCGTGAATTGAATCGGGCTGGTTTTCCAGTCGTCTTCTTTGGAGATTTTGGTGAATGGAAAGCCGTACAGCAACTCCGGATTCAGGAAGATTGCATCGCTGATTTCAATGGTTGCGCCAAGCCCGCCCCGAAGCTCGAACTGCAACGTGTTGACGATGTCAAGCTCGCCGCTGAACAACTCCTGCTCGGTCCCTGTCCCGTTTTGGAACTCCACCCCACTTGGCGTGGTGATCTCCTCCGTCTTCGTGAAATCTTTCCCCATCACAATCCCTGCCGATGGCCCCAACGCCACGTACAGCCCGAAGTCCGCCAGCGTGTAGGTTCCCAGAAGGTCAATGTTGAAGGTGGCAAGGTTGGCTTCCAACCGGTCGGTGAAGATGACGTTCTCCACCTGATTGTTCTGCCCAAAAAATGGCACCGGGTCGCTGGCGGTTTCAAAATTCCCTTTGCGGGATTCGTAGGCAAGCCGCGGGGAAAGGGAGAGTTGGTCCGTTAGCGGGATCATCGCCTTTGCGCCGAACACCGGGCCAATTCCGGAGCCTTCATCGAACGTGCAGCAGACGATCCCGTTCTCGGTCAGCACAAACTCCCCGCTGTGCATGTTGAAGTTGATCCCGGCGTAGGGGCCAACCAGAATGCCGCGTGCGTCGGGGTTCAGAATCCGGTCGAACGGCAGGGGGGAAGGACGCACCGCAACGGCGTTGTTGGCGGGGGGCTGCAAGGGTTGCGCGGTTCCTTGCTCCGGCAACATTGCTGCCAGCATCAGCAGCAGAAAGGGGAGGCGTAGCGGTGTTTGCATCGGCAGATAGGTTGTTGGTCGTTGCCAAATCCGGAGGCTGCGCGTTCGGTTCGGCGGTTGGTTGTTGTAACTTTGGGCACGGCAATGGCGGAAATTCCCCAGCCGGTTCAAGTGCCGCGCAAAAGTAATGACAACTCCCGCAAAACGCACACGCCCCGAAGGAGAAATTAAAGCCGAGGATGTGAAGAACGCCGGGGGGGATCTGTTCCCCCTGCAGTTCGTGAAAGGAATCGGCCCAGCACGCGCCGCTGCATTGGCCGAAGCTGGCGTGCGGACCGTGCGGGACCTTCTGATGTTCACCCCCAAGTCATATCTGGACCGCCGCACCGTGCTCCCGCTTCGGCAAACCAGGCTGCTGCTTGGTGGTGAGGAAGGAATCCCCGACCAAATCACCGCCATTGTGACGGTCCGCCGGATGGAAATTCTGCAAAGCGGACGCGGGCAGAAACGGCTGATTATGCGCGTTGGGGACCCAACCGGCGATGCCAATCTGGTCTTCTTCCAAGGGGCGCAGTATTTCATCAAATCCTACCAAGTGGGGGATAGCCTGGCGATTAGCGGCCCGGCAGAAATCTTTGGCGGAATGCTGCAATGGACCCATCCCGAAATTGAAAAATTGGAGGAGGAGGAGCGGGGGTTGATCCACAGCGGGCGGATTATCCCGCAGTACCGCGAAACCGCACGGATGAAATCCGCAGGGCTTAGCAGCCGCTCCATGCGGAAGCTGATGGAAGCCACCTTCCAGCGATACGTTGCCGAGGAACTCCGCGAAACCTTAACTGATGAACTGATCCGCGAGTACGCACTGCTCCCCCTTGCCGATGCCGTCTATCAGATGCACTTCCCGGGCGATGAAGAGCTTCTGAAACAAGCGTTGTACCGGATGAAGTTCGAGGAACTCTTCTTCTTTGAACTTGGCCTTGCCTACCGGAAGGAGGTCCAGCTTAGCTCCGAACCAGGCATCAGCTTCAACATCCACAGTGCCCTTGCGCGGCAGCTGTTGGACAAGCTCGGTTTTGAGCTTACCGCCGCGCAACGCCGCGCAATGAAGGAGATTTTGGCCGACATGGAGAAGCCAACGGCAATGAACCGACTGCTGCAAGGGGACGTTGGTTCCGGCAAAACAATCGTGGCGGTGTTGGCAATGCTGGTGGCGGTGGAGAACGGCTACCAATGCGCCATGATGGTCCCCACCGAAATCTTGAGCGAGCAACACGCCCGCACGCTGCAACGGCTGTTGGAAGGCTTGCCGGTGAAGGTGACGCAGTTGGTGGGGGGGCAAAAAAAACGGGCACGCGAGGAGGTGCTATATCAGCTTCGGAACAACGAGACGAACATCATTGTGGGGACCCACGCGCTGTTCCAGGAGGGGGTGGAGTACGCCAATCTTGGGCTGGTGGTGATTGATGAGCAGCACCGCTTTGGCGTTGAGCAACGCGCACGGCTGCGGAACAAAGGTCGCCGCCCCGACACCCTGATTATGACCGCCACCCCAATCCCCCGAACCCTAACAATGACCCTGTACGGGGACCTTGATGTCAGCATCATTGATGAGCTTCCCGCAGGGCGCAAGCCAATCCGCACCGCCATTCGGTTCGAGAATCAGTTGGATGCTGTCTGGAATTTTGTCCGAAGCGAGGTGATGGCCGGGCGGCAGGCGTACATCGTCTATCCGCTGGTGGAGAAGTCGGAGAAATTGGAGCTGAAGTCGGCAGTGGAGCATTACGAGTTCTTGAAGGAGAGCGTCTTCCCTGACCTCCGCTTGGGGCTGCTTCATGGGCAGATGCTGTGGTACGAGAAGGAGGACGCCATGCGTGATTTCCTTGAGCGGAAGGTGGATATTCTTATCGCCACCACGGTGATCGAGGTGGGCATTGACGTTCCGAACGCCTCGGTGATGGTGATTGAGAATGCCGAGCGGTTTGGGTTGTCGCAGCTGCACCAGCTTCGCGGGCGGGTGGGGCGGGGTGCCGATCAATCCTTCTGCATCTTGCTGACGAAGGACCACTACCGCTACCAGATGCGGCGCGGGATCAGCGCGAACGAGGCACGCCAGGAACGCCGCGCCGCAATCCGCCGGCTGGCCGCAATGGCCGAGACCAACGACGGTTTCCGCATCAGCGAAATTGACCTTGAGCTTCGCGGCCCCGGCGATGTTGTGGGAACGCGCCAAAGCGGGTTGCCGGAGTTCCACCACGCCAACCTTATCACCGATGGGCCAATCGTTGGGGCGGCCCGCGACGCAGCGTTCGGGGTCATCCGCCGCGACCCTGAGCTGCAATCGCCCGCCAACCAGCGCATCGCCCAAGCCTTCCAAGACTCCATCAAACGCTCGCTGAAATATGCTGATGTTGGGTAGATGGGAAAAGGGGTGGGGCAAGCGGTTATCGTTCTCCACCGCCAGTTCGTTGAGAAAATCAAACAGGTAGCCGCCCCGACATGAAGTCGGGGTTCATAAAAGGTCTTTAGCCTTCGGTGTCACCCACCGCCGGTTCGTTGGGGGAATCACACCGGTAGCCACCCCGACTCAGTCGGGATTCATAGCAGATCTTTAGCCTTTGGCAGGGGCGTTGTGAGGAGCGACCGCAACCGCTATCTTGATGCCGCTTCCCCTTGCATGGCAATGGCAGCATTGCGTGGAGGGGAAGATGCCCGCCGGGAAATCATTCATTCTTTTCCACTATGAGCATCTGTTATGGCAATTCGGTGTCTGTTTCCACTTCTCGCCCTCGCCATGCTGGCGTGGTATCCCGCTGCTGCGCAGAACAACGATCCATCGCCAAGCAACGACTCGGCAATGGCGGTTGCGGCATCGGCTCCAATCCTTATCCCCATTGACACGTTGCGGTTCGGCAGCAAGCTGACGGCGATTGCTGGCGGAGCGTTCCCCATGGGTGAGTATGCCGAAACAACTGGAGTGCGCCCCGGGTTCGCAACCCCAGGATTCTCCGCAGGGATAGAGTACACCGTCCACGCCGATTCGTTTGCGTTGCTGGTTTCGCCCGGGTGGGTTTCCACGTTGTTGGTTTCCGCCAACGGTTCCGATCAATCGGGGGTGAAGGCCGCGCTGGCGCAGGAGTTCAACATCCCCCCCGATGCCAACCCCATTGTTGAGGCCGGCCCCTGGGTCACGGCCTCGGTCCTGACCGGATTCGAGGGGAACTACCAACTGGCCAACAACTGGAGCATTGGCGTGCAGTCGCAGTTTGGGTTTGTGGTGGGGAGCAGTTCGTTGGTGAGATTGGCTTCCGAGCGCGGGGCAATCACGCAGCATTCCTCCATTGCCGCCGCGCCATGTTTTTCGGTTGGGGTGGTTTCTTCGTTCTGGAATCGGTTTGCGCTGGCCATGCGTTACTACCGGTCCACCATCACCTACGACATCCGCACCATCAACCCCGACGGAACCAGCAACGCCCTGTACTACGACCAACCATCGGACCTTCTTTCCCTTTACCTTGGCTACACCTTTGCCACCTTCCGCCACCAGACACCACTGTTTGCCGAAGAAGTGGTGGAGGAGTGAGGGGGAGGAAACTGGAGAAGGGGGGAAGAAAGGAAGGGGAGATGTGTCGAGCCAACCTTTCTGAATCTTTTTATCTGATTTTTTTGTTCATCACCACCTACCATCTCCTGTTTGGGCGGAAGAGGTGGGGGCATGGCCACCAGCGCGCGGAGTCCCCTTCAGAACCTGCGCGAACCCTAGGCCGCTGCAACCCTATGCTTTGCGTAGGGTGAGTTGCTGATATTTCAAAGCACCGAACGTTCCCAAATCGTTTGGCCCACCTTGCTGCCCTCCCTTTTCTGTGAGTATTCTGTGAGTTCCCGTTGCCAGCTTTACCGCCACACAAATTCCAATCACCAACACAGGAGAGAGATCACCATGAAGTTTTTACGCTTTCTGCTTGCGCTGTGGGCTGTTGCGCTGGCGGGGATCACCACGCAGGGGCTGGCTTCCGGGTTGACCCCGGTTGCCGGGCATCCCCGAATCTTGCTGACCCCCACGGTGAAAACCACACTGACCGCAAAGAAAAACAGCAACCATCCAACATGGCTTGCGCTGAAGTCCAAAGCCGATGCGCTGCTGAACCAAACCATCGTCCAGTGTAAGTACAACAACTACTCCAACTGGTACTCCAACTCCATCTATTTCGAGGGGAACGGCTCCGGCTGGATGCACGCGGCGTTCACCCTTTCGCTGGCGTGGCAAATCAGCGGCGACACGAACTACGCCAACAAAGCCGTGGCGTTGGCCGATGAAATTATCCGCGCCGATGCCGACCCGGACAACCAGGGAACGGGCAAATCCCCGATCACGCTGGACCGCTCCTACACCTCGCGCCATGTTGGCCCGGCAATCGCCGTGCTGTACGATTGGTGCCACTCCCGGCTTGATTCGGCACGCAAAGCCAAGCTCCGTGCGGTGATGGTCAAATGGTTCAACCACCTGCGGAATGGCTCGGCCAGCAGCGATGTCTATCAAAAAAATGGCCCAGCCACCGGCGCGTGGTTCGGCTCGCATCTTAGCTGCGCCGCATGGATGGGATACGCCATTGCTGGCGACGACACCGCGTCGCAGCGGATGATTGACTGGGCACGCGCCCGGTTCGACGGCACTCAATCGGCAACGCTCTCCTCCAGCGATTACCCCACCACCTACCGGATGCAAGGCTTCACCGGGGGGATCAAGTCGTGGTTCGGTTCGCGCTGGGGCGTTCCTTCCACAACGCAAGGGGCAACCGGCGCGCCGATGAAAGGGGGAATCTTCCCGCAAGGTTGGTGGTACGGCAATGCCGAGTTCGGGCGGATGGTGGATTACATGCTGGTGGTGAAATCGGCAACGGGGGAGGACCTGCCGGGAATGTATCAAACATATCTGGCCGACATCTTCATAGCCCACCGCCAAGCCACGCTTCCGGGGAACCTGCTGATTGATCCCAACGGCGAGTGGCGCGGAAGCCAGGGGGCCGTTGTGGAGCGTGGGCTTCCCGCACGGATTGCCACCGCGCTGGCTTCGGTCCCGAACGTTGGCGCGGCGGCGGCAACCTTTGCGTGGGATGAAATCCCACCCACTTCTTCCTCGGTGGCGGGCGTTAGCGTTGCGGCGTTGCAACCCTGGGAGGAGTTCCTGTACCGGAACACCGCAGGAAGCGGCGCAACGGTTGCGCTTCCCCTTGCCTACACCCCATTTGCGCCGAACTACCCAGCGGCCGGGGCCGGCAACGGAGCTATTCCATATTTCACCATGCGCTCTTCCTGGGGGAGCAATGCGGTCTGGGCAAGCGTGAATATGGGGGCGCAGGTGTATGATGAGTTCATGCATTATCAAGCCGGGCATATCGAGCTTGCAAAAGGGAACCACCGTCTGCTGATAAGCCCAACAACATGGAAAGGGGATTCCTCGGGATTAGGGGTCACCAGCTTGGGGCCGGTGATTAGCGACCACTCCGGCGCGAAAAACACTCTCTATTTCGATGACTTCGGCGACTACCAATCCACAAGCTCGACCCGCGTTGGCGGCCAGGGACCGCACGGGAAGGATAAAGTTGTTGCCCAGGAGATGAACCCCAGCTACAGCTATATCAGTGCCGACCTTTCCACCGCCTACAACAACATGGACTGGCCACGTTCGGTGGGGGACACAACCAACCGGAAGCTGGAGTATTTCTACCGAAACTTCGTCTATCTGCGCCCGGCAAACTTGTTTGTGGTGTACGACCGCGTAAAAGCCGCCGCCAGCAGCAACGCCAACGGTGCCTACCGCAAGCGGCTGCGCTGGCATTTCCCAACCCAGCCCGTTGTTAGCGGAAGCAGCATCCGCGTGGATAACAGCGATGCCCGGCTGTGGATGCGGGCACTGCTTCCGGCAAGCCCAACAATCACCACCACCAGCTTGGTCAGCAACCCCGACAACACGTGGGGTTCGTGGCTGAACTATCTGTTCAGCAGCAAAACCTACCGCGCCGAAGTCAGTAATGCGGCCAACCCGCTCCAGCAGCCATTCCTAACGGTGATGCAGGCCGGAACCACATCCCTTGCGGAACCGACATCGGAGCTTTTCTACACCACTGATTCGTTGATGATTGGAACCACTATCGAGCTTGCCGACGGGCGGGACTATGTGATGCTGTTCAACAACCGCCCCGGGCAAGTGCCGCAGCCAATCACCTACGCCTACTATCCCCTTGTTGGCTCGATCAACGGAACCCACACCCTGTGCGGGCTTGAGCCAAACACCGCCTACACTGTGGAGCTGCAAGGAACGTTTGTGGTGGTGGCCAAGGACCCAACCGGGGCGTTCACAACAACCGCCGCTGGGGTCCTGCAGTTCACCCCGCCCGGAGGCACGCCGCAAGGTGGCGGAGATGACGATGATGGGAACAACGGAGGCGGCGGAGATAATGGAGGTGGTGGAAACAATGGAGGCGGCGGAGATAATGGAGGTGGTGGAAACAACGGCGGCGGCGGAGACAATGGCGGCGGAGACAACGGCGGTGGTGGAGACAACGGCGGCGGCGGAGACAATGGCGGTGGCGGAAACAACAACGGCGGCGGAGCGATCATCGCTGGCCACCCGCGATTGCTGCTGACCCCGGCAATCAAGACCGCGCTGCTTGCGAAGGTCCAAGCCAACGACCCAACATGGACCGCGCTGAAAACCCGTGCGGACATTCTTCTGACCTATCCAATCACCCAGTACAAAACCGCAACCGCCTACAACTGGTTTGCCAACACCATCTTCTACGGCTATCAGGGGGAGGGGTGGTACAGCGATGTGATACCGCTGGCGTTTGCGTGGCAGATGACCGGCGACACCAACTACTGCAACAAGCTGCTGGCGATTGCCGACGAGTTCATCCGCGCCGAGTACGACCCGGCAAACCAGCCACCAATCGGGCGTTCGCCGATGACGCTGGGGAACGCCTTCCCGTCGCGCTATGTTGGCCCGGCGGCGGCCATCATCTTCGATTGGTGCTACGACCACCTGGGCGCGACCCGCAAAAACCAGATGGTGACGCTGTTCAACCGCTGGTTCGACTCGCTTCGGGTTCCTGGCGGAAGTGCTTACGAGAACAACGGACCATCGAACGGCAACCACTACGGCGGCCACATGGCAGCCGCGGGGTGGATGGGCTACGCCAGCTACGGCGACAACCCACGCGCCCAGCATCTGATTGATTGGGCAATCGTCCGGATGGATGGCACGCTTACGCCAAACCTTGCCTCCACCGACATCCCCGCCAGCAACCGCAAACAAGATTTTGAGGGGAGCGTGCGGAACTACGTCGGCTCAATCTGGGGAATCCCAAGCTCCACCCCGGGCATTTACGGCACGCCGTTCCGGGGCGGGCATAACTTCCAGGGGTGGGCCTACGGCAATGGCGAGTTCAGCCAGATGATTGACCTGCTTCAGGCAATGAAAACTGCTGGCGGACCAGACTTCTTCCAGCAATATCCGGGCTGGTTCAGCGGGATGTACCGCTCGCTTCGCCATTCGCTGATGCCAAGCCGTTTTATGATTGACCCAATTGGCGATTGGGGGGGGAACAACGCCGTCGCAATCCAACCGGGGCTGCCGCATCGCTTGTCGTTTGTGCTGCAATCCACACCCGATGGACCCACTGCCCAGCATTTTGCCAACGTGGAAATGGCCCAGAACCACACCTGGAATTTCTACGCCCAAGATGTCCGCGTTATTGAGCTGCGCGAATGGGAAGCCTTCTACTACCAGGACTTCACCCGGCCCGCAACGCCAGCGGTGATGCCAACGTGGTACAACAACATCAACAGCGTAACGCCGAACGGCAGCAGCCCGAACGGCGCAATCCCATACTACATGATGCGGAGCAGTTGGGACACCGGAGCGGTGTGGGCATCGTTGCAAATGGGAAGCGCGAAATGGGGGGACCACCAGCATCTGCACGCCGGGCACCTGCATATCGTTCGCGGGCGGGATCAGCTTCTTATCAGCCCAAGCAATTGGAAAGGGGGACCAACAGGGTTGGGAATTGTTGGCAACGGCATTGGCTACACCGATTACTCCGGCGTGAAGAACACCCTGTTCTTCGACGACTACGGCGACTACCAACGGAAGTCCAGTGGGAACATCGGCGGGCAAGATGTGTACGGATTCGACCGCCCGGTGGCCAACGAATTCACCGAGGATTACGGCTACGCCCGAAGCGATTTGGCATCGGCTTACAACTTTGCGGGCTGGAACCCGGCAACGCAATCCAGCACCCAACTTTCCGACACCACACAGCGGAAGCTGGAGAAGTTCTACCGGAACTTCGTGTACCTGAAAGGTCCCGGAATTTTTGTCACGTACGACCAGATCAAGGCCAAAAGCAGCAACAACCCTTTGGGGGCTTATCGGAAGCATCTGCGCTGGCATTTCCCGGACCAGCCAACAATCAACGGGAAAAGCATCCATGCCGAAAAAGGGGCCTCGCGCATTTGGATGCACACGGTGATTCCGGCAACCGTCGGGTACACCAAGTACAGTTTGCAGAACAGCAATCCAGACAACACCTACAACGATCCCAGCTTGAACTACCTGTTCCAAAGCAACACGTGGCGGGTGGAAGCGCGCGACACACTGAACCCGCTGGAAATGCCGTTCCTGACGGTGATGCAAGTTGGGCCGGCGAACCTTTCGGAGCTGACCACCAGCGCGTTCGCCACCACCGACACACTGATGATCGGTTCCCGAATTATCACCGCAGCGGGGGAGGAGTATCTGGTGCTGTTCAATAACCGAGCGGGGACGGTTCCGCTGGCGATTGCTTCCACCAACTACCCGTTGGTTGGGGCAACCAGCGCAACCCATCTGCTGTGCGGAATGAAGCCTGCGGGGAAATATCAGATAGCCATCAGCAACGGCGTGGTGACGGTGGCGGAAAATCCCGCCGGAACGTTCACCGCCTCGGCTGGCGGAGTGCTGATGTTCCAGCCGTCGGCGGTTTCTGGCGCGGCAAAGGCTGTGCCCGGGGAAACCGGGGAACTGCGCGAATCGGGGCTTAGCCTACGCGTTTTCCCGAACCCCAGCAATGGCGCGGCCACCGTGGGTTTCCGCTTGCCGGAGTCGGGGAATGTGAAGGTTCGGGTGCTGAATTTGTTGGGGGGAACGGTTGCCGATCTGCTGGACCGCCAGCTTCCGGCGGGCGTTCATGCGGTGGAATGGAGCGGCAAAGGGGAACCAGCCGGAACTTACCTTGTTGAGATTATTGCCGGCGCACGCCGCGACGTACAAAGACTGGTGCTAACGAACTAACGAAGGCACTGGTTGGTGGACCCGGAGGAATCGCTGGCAACAGCGGTTCCTCCGGTTGTTATTGGCCCGCCTACAGGGTAGCCGCCCCGACCTTCGTCGGGATTGATAAAAGGTCTTTAGCCTTCGGTGTATCATCTTGGCGAGAAGACTGAGCCCCGATGAATCGGGGCCGCTACCTGTGGGATCGCCACGGCTCCGCCCGCCACAGGGTAGCCGAAGGTCTTTAGCCTTCGGTGTCATCCTTCAGTGCTATCACTGGGCCCCGATGAATCGGGGCCGCTACCTGTGAGGGTGTTCCCCGTTTTCTTCTCACCCCCATTGCCACCGCGCCGCCGATTGATAGAAGCAGCGTTGCAATCGTGATCCATTTTCCGGTGGAGTAGGCCGATGACTCGAACCGCAGCTCAACCGTGTGGTTCCCCGCCGGAACGGCGATTGCCCGCAGCGAGTAATCGCCTGTCAGAAGCTCCGTCTCCGCGCCGTCAACATAAACGTGCCAGGCCGGATACCAGACCTCGCTCAGCAGTAAAATCCCTGCTTTGTCGGTCTTCACACCCACCTCAATTCGTGCGGGGTCGTAGTGGCTGATGGTGGCGGTTCCGCTTCCGGTTCCGTCCGGTTTCACGCTTGGCTCTTTCTCCAACAACACCGTTTTGGAAAGATCAATTTCGCCGCTTCCCAGCATCTTCTTGATTGCAGCGGTGTCGGCCACGCGGTAATCGTACAGCATCCGTGCGTGGGGGAAGGCGGTGGGGCGTTCGGCAAGCCCTGCGCTGCGGGTGGCGGCATCAACCCGCACGGCGTAGCGGATGTTCATCAGGTCGTAGGCGGGTTCGTAGTTCCCGGGTTGGCCGGCGGCTTGGGCCGGGGGAACGCGCCGCGCAAGCAGCAGCGGGTTGTAGCCTTCGAACAGCATGATCTGGCTGTACGGCCCTTGGTTCCGTTGCATCAGCATCGCCCCCGATTCCCGCATCTTCACGCGGAACAACCGGTCGGGGGCTTGGGCTTTCAGCATCGCGAATTGCTCATCGTTCCGCTGGTAGATCTGCTCTGGGTTGTTCGGCGATGGGTTCTGTTCCGCGCCAAAAATGAACAGGTCAATCGTCCCAAGCAGCAGCAGCGCCACGGCCACCCCGGCCCCGGGCATCTTCCGTTTCAGCCCGGCCCAAAGCACCGCAACCGCGCCAAGCCCAATCAGAATTGGCGTGATCCCCGTTGCCCCCGTTGCCTTTGCCACTTCGGCGGGGGCGTTGAACATCCCCCCCAGAACTCCGCTTACCGAAAGCAATCCAATCAGCACAATGATCCCGCCGGCAATCCACGTGGTCCGCATCAGCGCGGGCGATTCGCCGTCGTCGTCGGGGCGGATTGCACGCTCCAGCCCAACCCCCGCAAGCAACGCCGCGCCCAATCCAAAAAACAGCATCATGCGGGTGGGGACGCGGAAGCTCCCGAACAACGGCAGCTTGTTGATGATTGGATGGAGGAAGAAGCTATCCCCCAAAGCATACAGAAGGCTGAACAACGCCATCCCAGCAACAAACCACCGGAGCGCGCCCAGCCGTTTGGAGGCCAGCCCTATCGCGGCCAACAGCAGCGTCACAACGCCAACGTAGATGCAGGTCTCCCAGAAGTAGAACGTCTCGGGGCGGTACCAATACTCCATCCCTTGCGGCGTGTTTCCGGTGACAACGCCAAAGAATTTTGGAACAACCAACGTCACCAAATGGCCAATGGTGATGGAGCCTTCCAGCGATTTCTCGTAACTGCTGGCGGCGCGTTCGCTAAGCCCGGCAAGCTCCTGGGCGGGAAGCAGTTGGATTGCAAAAATGCCCGCGCCAATGGCCACCACCAGCAGGGCAATCGCCGCGCCTTTCCAGGCGGTGGCTTTCCGCTCGGCATCGCTTCCGCGAAGGTCGGGGAGCAGAAGAAAAAGGGTGAAGCAGGCCATGTAGAAAACCATAAACAGTGCCGATTGCGGGTGCCCACTCAGCATCGTCAGCCCAAGAATAATTCCCGACAGAATGCCGTGCAGCCAACTCCGCTGGGTTACGCCACGGTGGAAGAACATCAGCACAAAGGGGAACCAGGCAAGGTGGTAGATCATGTTCGGGTGGATCATGTGGGCAACCATCATTCCGCACAGGCCCCACGCAATGCCGCTGAAGATTCCGCCCCATTGGCCAATCCCTAACTGGCGTGCAAGTTTCCACGCGCCGATCATCGCCACCAAGTAGTGGGCAACCACAAAAAATTGCGCCAGCCGCGCCGTCAGGTCGCCGCCGCTGAACAGGTACATCAGCAGGTTGCCGGGGTAGAAGAAGCCGTTTTGGAGATCGGCCAAAAACGGCATTCCGCAGAAGGCGTAAGGGTTCCAAAACGGTATCACCCCTTGGCTGAAGTTCCGCGCAGCAAAGACTTCGTGGGGGAAGAATTGCTCCAAAAAATCTTCCCACAAATATCCGCTCCCGAACAGAAAGGGGCTGAAAAACAGGAGTGTAATCAGGATGAAAATGCCGTAGGCAACGTAGTTGGGCGGCTCGTATAACGGCTTCGATGCGGCGGCTGCACGGCGTGGATTGCGGACGGTGAGGGGTTCAATCTCCCGTTTTTTTGACGGCTGTTTTGCCATGGGTCGGAACGAAAATGAAGATGAAAGACCTGGTTCTGGGGAACGGACAACCACGGATAATCGCGGCCTTTGCGCGTGCGCCAACAAGAGTGTGAGTTTGCACAAAGGCCGCCAAATATACAGCCCAATGGTTAAGTTCGCGCCCTATGGTTATTCGTCGCGCTTCGGAAGCACCCCCCGCCGCAACCCCGTCCCAGCCGGAAATCCCAACCGTTAGCCAGTTCACGCGCCAGCTGCGCGAGGTGTTGGAAGTTGGGTTCCCAGAAGTGTTGGTCCAGGGGGAAATCTCCGGCTGGAATCGCGCCGCCAGCGGCCACACCTATTTCACGCTGAAAGATGCCGGGGCATCGCTGGGGTGTGTGCTGTGGCGCGGGCGGCAGCTTCGCCATGCCATTCGCGACGGAATGAGCGTGGTGGCCGGGGGGCGCATCACCCTGTACGAGCCACGCGGCCAGTATCAGCTTGATTGCACCACCTTGTTCCCGCTGGGCCAGGGGGCGTTGGCAATGGCGTTCGAGGCGATGAAGGCGCGGCTGCTGGCCGAAGGCTTGTTCGACCCCGAATGGAAGAAGCCGCTGCCGGAGTTCCCAAAAACCATCGGCCTTGTCACCTCACGCGATGGGGCCGCCCTGCGCGACATCTTGACCACACTCCGCCGCCGAATGCCGTTGGTGAACGTGATGCTCTATCCAACATTGGTCCAGGGAGGGGCGGCTGCAGCCGAGATTGCGCGTGGCATCCGCACGCTGAATGCCGTGGGGGGGATTGATGTGATGATTGTTGGGCGCGGCGGCGGATCCGCCGAAGACCTGTGGGCGTTCAACGAGGAGGCGGTGGCGCGGGCGATTTTTGAGTCGGAGATTCCGGTGATCAGCGCCGTTGGCCACGAAACCGATTTCACCATTGCCGACTTCGTTGCCGATCTTCGCGCACCAACCCCAACCGCCGCTGCCGAGCTTGCCGTGCGCGACAAATTGGAGTTGTTGGAGTACGTGGAAGGAATCGCCCAGCAGATGGGCGACCAAGTTTCGGTGCTGATCCGTTCCCACCAGCGCGAGCTGCAGGCATTGCTTCGCAGCCGTGGATTCTCCCGCCCAGCGGACCTGATCCGAACACACGAGCAGCGGCTGGACGAGCTAACCGGGCGCGCCAACCGCGGGCTTCGGGGGCATCTTCGCAGCCAATCGGAGGGGCTGCGGCTGATGCAGGCATCGCTGCAGGCCCTGAACCCGGCAAACGTGCTGCGGCGCGGCTATGCGATTGTTGAGCGCGATGGAGTTCCCCAAACCGGAATCGCCCAATTGCCAGCGGGAACCGAGGTTGCAATCACCATGGCCGATGGAACACGCAGCGCGGTGATTGGGGAATAACGTTGGCAAACAACACTGGCAAGGATTGTCTGGCGCGGCACCTCACCCTTCCGCCACACCAACCGGCTGCCAGTTGCAAGCAATAAAAAACGCCGGATGAGCTTGCTCACCCGGCGTTTGTGCGGAAGGCGGGACTTGAACCCGCACGCCTTACGGCGCCACCCCCTCAAGATGGTGCGTCTGCCAGTTTCGCCACTTCCGCGCACTGAAGGGAGGGCAAATATAATCGGCGCGGAAATCCTGCCGCACGCCGAAGATGTTCAAGATGGTAATTTGGACCCGCTGCTGGGTGCATGAGTCTTCCAATGAGCTTTCCAACCGAACAATTTCTGGGCGGTGTTGCCGCTGCGGCTGCGGTGGCGATTGCGGCGCGGCGTGCCCGTGCGCTTTCGCGGTCCGGCGCGGTGGCAACGGCATTGCTGGGAAGCGTGACGTTCGGGTTGGGCGGGGTTGCATGGGCGGCCCCGTTGCTGGCGTTCTTTGTGTTCAGCAGCCTTCTTTCCGCAATCAGCAAGCGGCGTGCGCGGCGCGATTTTGCCGAGGTGTTTGAAAAAGGGGGGGAGCGCGATGCCGGGCAGGTGCTTGCCAATGGTGGCGTTGCTGGCGTGGCGGTGGTGCTGAACTTCCTCCATCCCGATCCGCTTTGGTATGCCGCTTTTGTTGGGTCCCTTTCCGCCGCCGCTGCCGACACATGGGGAACGGAAATTGGCGTGCTAAGCCGTGGAAGCGTCCGCTCGGTCCTCACCTTCCGGCTGGTTCCGCCGGGGACTTCGGGTGGGGTGTCGTTGGTGGGAAGCGTTGGCAGCGTTGCCGGGGCTTGCTTGGTGGCGTGGGTTGGGGCGCTGTTTGTTGGTGGTTCGCTCCGGTTTGCAATCGGCGCAACGGTTGCCGGGATTGCTGGCGCGTTTGCCGACAGCGCGCTTGGCGCAACCGTGCAAGCCGGCTACCGCTGCCCCCACTGCTTGGCCGACACGGAGCGGAAGGAGCATTGCGGCGCGGCAACGGAACTGGTCCGCGGCTTCGCATGGGCCAACAACGATGCCGTCAACCTTGCGTGCTGCTTGGTGGGGGCGATTGCGGCAGCGGCATTGCTTGTTTGGAGTGAGTGATTCCTCCATCTGCCACGCTCGAACGAGGGGCGGAAAAAGCCAGGCGCAGAAGCCTCAGCGAAGAACCACCACCGGCGTTGCGGCCCACCCGTAATCGGTTTCCAACACCAGCTGGTAAACCCCGCTGGCAAGTTCGGGAATTGGCAGTTGCAGATGGTGGTGTCCGGCGGCAACCACGTGCGGCGCGGTTTGGTGTTGGATGGTTCCATCGGCAGCCACAAGGCGGAAGCGGAGTGTTGCCCAATCGGGAGCATCTACCTCAACGGTGATCTGGTCGCGCGCGGGTTGCGGGCTGATTTTCACCACGCGTGGTTGCGCCACAAACCGCAGCCCCGCTTCCCAGCAATCGCCCAACAGTGTGAAGTTCCCGTTGACGGTGTCGGCACTCACGTTCCATTTGTTCCAAGCGAACGATTGGAACTGCAACGGAGTGATCTTCCGGTCCCCAAACATTGCGGTGCAGAACAGGGTGGCAATCGTGTCGGCGTTCGCATCCGATAGATGCCCCACAAGCTCCACCGTCGCATCGCCAGTTTTTGGATTGGCCTTATAGGTTGCCGCCCCCCCCGCCGCGCTGTCGAACCGGAGCAGTGCCGTGCTGAAACTGATGCTGGTGCGGAAGGTGTCGGGCGCGATTCGGTTGAACGCTGCGCGGTCGGCCAGCTGCACCACAATCGGCAGCCGCACCGGCTGGTTGACGTGCGCCGATGCCTCGGGAAGCCGCACGGTGGTTGCCGTTCGCTCCCCCGATTCGCCGCTGGCATAGATGGTTGCGGCAACCCCGCATCTTCCATCAACGATTTCCAACGTCTGGCTGAATTGCCCGGGCGCGGTTGGAAGAAACCGCACGTTCAGCAACGCGGTTTGCCCGGGCAACGGGTTGGCCGGGGTTGCGCCGGTGATCTGGAACTCCCCAGCACTCACCGGAAGATTCCAAGCCAGCGGTGCTGTTCCGGTGTTCACCACGCGCAGCGTGAAGTTGGCGGCTTCGTTCGGCGGATGATTTCCCGCCACCACAACGCTGTCAAGCAACAGGAACCGGATGGCGTGGCGATACCCGCGCAGCTGGATCGTGTCGTGGCCGCTGGGACCGTTGTTTTTCAGGACCACTGCCCCCCGTTTCTCCCCCTCCGAACCTGGGCGGAACCCAATGGCCACAACACCTTTCTGGCCAACCGGAACGCGCAACGGCAACGCCCCTTCAATGCGGAAATTTCCTTCGGGATCGTTGATGATTGTTGCCGAATCAATCGCCAATTCTGCGCCGCCATTGTTCTCAATCTCCATCATCGCACTCTTCGCGCTCTCGGCCACGCACCACAAGGTGTCGAACGCGGGGGGGGTGATGGTGGCGATTGGTTGATTCCCGGAAGCCAGCAGTTTCACCCTTGCGGAGTCGGCGCAATTCGGCTGGTATCCAAAGGCGATTTCGGCATTGAACGTGGTGTTGAACGGAAGCACCAGCAACCGAATATGCAGCCGGACCGAGTCGCCCGGGGCAACGATTCGGGGGAGCTGCCCATCCAGAAATTTGAACCACGCTTTGTCGTTCCCGCCAATCGCTTCCCCCTGCACCGTTGCCGGAATCGTCCCGCGGTTCCACAACGCCACGAAGGTGTCAACCGGGGCGGCGGCTCCGGTGCGGAACGTGATGTTGGGGACCTCGGCAATCAGCATGATGGAGTCGCGGCGGCCACGAAGCGCGATGGTTGCTGGGCTGGTGGGGTCGTTGGAAACCACCCGCAGGGTCGCCGTTTTTTCGCCGAAGGTTGCCGGGGCAAGCCGCACCGGAACTTGGATTGCCCCCTGGGGCGGAACCGTGACCGGCCCGCTTGCCGTGGGGATGCTTAGCAGTTGGAAGCCTTCGTTGTTGTCGGCAAGCTCAATCGTGGTGATGGAAAGGTCCACCGTGCCGACGTTCCTCAGCTGCAGGATGGTGTCGCGTGCGGCTGCGCCGCAATCAATCGCCGGAAGCGCAACGGGCGCAACCGCACCCAACGTGGGGATTGCCGCGCTCCGCCCGGTAACGATTGTGCTGGCGCTCCCGCACCCTTGTTGCAGCGTGAACCGAAGCTCGGCGCTGGCGGCTTTCCCTGGCTCAGGGAAGAAGCGTAAAAGAAGGCTCAGGCATTCCCCGGGGGCCAGCGCAAAAGCCCCGCCGCCGCTGGCAATCTGGAACGGGCCATCGCTTGGGATAATCTCTGCTTCCCCGCGCAAGGTGTCGGTTCCGGTGTTGCAGATGCTGCGGGCAACGGTGGTGTCGAAACGGGTTCGCCCTTCGGGCTGGTTCCCCATATCTATCACGCTTTGGTGGGTGAATTGGCAGGGCTGGACCCCAATGCCAAAGATGCTTGCGGTGTCGCGTGCGCCGCAGCTTCCGGCCACCACCAGCCAAGCGCGAATCGTGTCAAGGCGGGTGGGGCCAAAGCGGAGCCGCAGCGGCAGCGATTCCCCGGGATTGATTGTTGCTGGCAGTCCGGAAGGAACCACGCTGAACATCGCTGCGTCGGGACCGATTGCCCACGCCGAATCCACTTGCAGAGGCCTGGTCCCCGGGTTGCGAATGGCGTTGGGGAAATCGGCCTGGCCAAACTGATAGCGGAGAACAACCCCGGCAAACCCAGCATCCCCTTCCAACAACATCACCTGCTGGCGTTCAACGGAAAAGAAGCTGCGGGAGGAATCTTGCAGCGGCTCGATAGGAAGATCAATCGCCCGAACCCGGTGGTTGTTCAGGTCGCAGAAGTACAGGCGGTTATCGGCCACAATGGGGGCGGTGGGGTAGTTCAGTTGGGCAGCCGACGGGTCCCCTTTGTCGCCGCTGAATCCCGGCGTTCCGGTTCCGGCGATTGTGGTGATGATGCCGCTTTGCAGGTCCAGCCGGCGGATCCGGTGGTTGGCCGCATCGGTGATGTAGGCAAACCGCCCGGCCACAGCAATCCCGGAAGGGCGGTCCAGCCGTGCGGCGGTGGCGGGACCTCCATCGCCACCAAATCCTCCAACCCCTCCGTCGGCAGTTCCGGCAACGATTGCCGCTTCACCAGTGGAAAGGGTAATCCGGCGGACGACGTTCGCTGCGGTCTCCACCACAAACAGCTCGTCGCCGCGCAACGCCACCGATGTTGGATTCCCCAAACGGATGCTCCGCGCAGCGGTGGAATCCCCGGGGACCATTGGGCCGGCAATGGTGGTGATGGTTCGCGTCCGCAGGTCAATTGCCCGTATGCGGTCCACCCCATCGGAGCCGAACAGCGTGGGGTCCAGGCCCGGGCCGATTCTTCCCGCCGCCAGCGCCTGCGGGGAGCTGAACGTTGCCGACACTCCATCGCCGCCGTCGCCGCTGTTTCCGGGCTGGCCATTTCCGGCAATGGTTCCAATCGTCCTTGTGCGCCGGTCAATCGCCCTGACCCGGTTGTTTCCGGCATCGGCAAGGTAGATGCGCTGGGCATCGGCCAGCGCGTGGCGTGGGTTGCGAAGCTGCGCCAGCGTTGCCGGACCTCCATCGCCGCTGGACCCTGGTTGCGCGGTTCCCGCCACGGTGGTAATCACCCCTGTTGGAAGATGGACTTGCCGGATGCGGTGCGCCGCTTCCTCGGTAATCAGCAGGATGCTATCGCTGATGGAAATCCCAGTGGGGCTCCAAAGTTTTGCCCCCAACGCCGCGATGCTATCGCCGCCGTTCCCGCCGCCGGCCACCGTTGTGATGATGGAGCGTGGGTCGGGGATGGTGGAAACGCGGATGCGATACGCCCCCGCCATTGGCGGTTTCCACGTGTACGAATAGCCCTGCACCGAAGTGATTGCCCGCCAGATACGATCGGCCCCGGAGTACTCCAGCCGCACCGGTGTCCCCGATGGAACGCCGGCCCAGAAAATCGGCACCGAATCGCAAATGGTGAACGATTCGCCGCCGGTGGGGCTAAGCAGCCGCAGGGTCCCCGTTGGTTGCGGTTTGGGCGTTCCCCCCACAACCACAACCGGCGCGCTGGGGCAGGGGAGCGTTCCGAACGTCACGGTTCCGGTGTCGGGGACCGTGGGGAATGCCGGGGCGTAGCGGATCACCACCGTGCGCCCGCTGTCGCGCTGCAGGGTGAACGGCGGCGGCGCGCCCCCCCAATCGGCAATGCTGAACGGCTTCCCGGAAAGGAGCAACGCGCTTGCCACCACCACCGAATCGTGCCGGGCGGTGATCCGAATGGAAAGATCGCGGCTGCCCCCCGCCGGAACCGTTCCGAACCAGAGGAAGGTGTTGCTGGCCTCCAGCAATCCATTCCGAACGGGGGGGGCAAGGTAGTTGCGGCGGTTCTGCAGCTTCAGCCGAACCAGCGTCATCACAAGGTCGCGCCCCCGCTGGATTGCGCCGCAGCCAATGGGGCTAATCCACTGAATCTTGCATGGCCGATACCCGCCAACGCCCAACCCAATGCCGCGCATTGCCGCGCGCGATTCCTCCTCGGTCGTCACCATGTCGAACCACTCGCCCCCGGTTTGCTCAACAACGCGCCGCATCTCAAAAGGGATTCTGGCGCGGATGATGACCGCATGAATCTCAATCTTCTGGGCCTTTGCCAGCTTGATGATGGAGTCGGCATCCGATTGCTGGATGGAGGAGCCATCGGTCACCAGAAGGATCATTTTGCGGGTGGCTGCGGGAACGGTTTTGAACGATGCGATCGCGCCGGCACCATCCTCCAGCAACGCGTTTGCGGTGTTGGTTCCGCCGGTGTGATACAGCAATCCAAGGCTGCTGGTGATTGGCTCCGCCGTGCCGATAAAACCGGTTTCGGTGGTGGGAATGTTGTGGTAGGAGGTCAGCCCAATGGTGTTCCCGGTGGAGAAATTGAAGTTGTTGGTGAAGTCAATCATGCCGGAAATGGCCAGCGTTAATTTCCCGTTCCCCATGGATCCGCTGCGGTCGGCAAGAATCCGAATGGCGGTTTTCTGGGGTGGGGTCTGCGGCGGGCAGGTGGGGAAAGGATGGTTGCAACCGGCGCGCCGTTCTCGGTGATGCTGAAATCTTGCGGGGTCAATCCCTGAACCACATCCCCGTTGGCATCCAACGCAATAAACCGCGCCGTCACCAGCGGGAACGCGGTGATGTCAACATCGAACAGATCAAACCGCTGCGCGCTGGCCGCCGGTGGCACAAGGGCAACCAGCCCGCCACACACCAACCAGCAGAGCAGTGGCATCACGTTCCGAAGAATAAGGCAGATGGGCATGATTGCTGTGAAGAAAAAATATCTGAGGCAGGAGAATGAAGAGAACGGAGGAAGGAATCAACCGCCAAACCCATTTCCCCCCAGCATTCAAGGAACAGGGTAGCCGCCCCGACCTCCGTCGGGATTGATAAAAGGTCTTTAGCCTTCGGTGTCTGTAGCTGGCAGAGGTGGGGTGAGTTTCACCGAGAACGGAATCAACCGCCAAACCCATTTCCCCCAGGATTCAAGGAACAGGGTAGCCGAAGGTCTTTAGCCTTCGGTGTCTTTAGCCTTCGGTGTCTGTAGCTGCCAGAAGTGACATGAGTTTCACCGAGAACGGAATCAACCGCCAAACCCATTTCCCCCAGGATTCAAGGAACAGGGTAGCCGAAGGTCTTTAGCCTTCGGTGTCTTTAGCCTTCGGTGTCTGTAGCTGCCAGAAGTGACATGAGCTTCACCGAGAACGGAATCAACCGCCAAACCCATTTCCCCCCAGCATTGGGGGGACGCTTCGCCGCTTGCGGCGAAGCAGGGGGGCGCGGCGGTGAAACCCTTATCCACTACTCACCCTCATCGAAGAATCACCACCGGCGTTGCTGCCCATCCGTAATCGGTTTCCAACACCAGCTGATAAACTCCGCTGGAAAGATTAAGAACTGGTAGCTGCAGATGGTGATGCCCGGCGGCAACCACCTGCGGCGCGGTTTGGTGTTGGATGGCTCCATCAGCAGCCACAAGGCGGAAGCGGAGCGTTGCCCAGTCGGGAGCATCCACCTCAACGGTGATCTGGTCGCGCGCGGGTTGCGGGCTGATTTTCACCACGCGTGGTTGCGCCACAAACCGCAGCCCCGCTTCCCAGCAATCGCCAACAATGGCAAAGGTTCCGTTGACGGTGTCGGCACTCACGTTCCACTTGTTCCAAGCGAACGATTGGAACTGCAACGGAGTGATCTTCCGGTCCCCCAGCAACGCCGTTCCAAGCAGGGTTGCCAGTGTGTCGCTGTTGCGGTAATCGCCGGCGATGGTGAGCGTCACCTGGCCCGTGGTTTTGTCGCGGACCTGCGAGACCAGCTGGGCACCAATCACCGAATCGCACCGCAGGATTGCGTTGCTGAAGGAGATTGTGGTGCTGAAGGAATCGGGCGCGATCTGTTGGAACGTCGCAGGGTCGTGTATCCGAAGCGTGATTGGGAGCAGCACCTGGTGCCCCACGTAGGCCGATGCCACCGGAAGCGTCACCTGGGTGGAGGTCTGCCGGCCCGAACGCCCGAACAACGCCAGCGGCAGCGATTGATCGCAAAGTTTTTCGGCCACCAGAATGCTGTCGGCAACAATACCATCGGCGGCGGGCGCAAAGCGGATGGTGAGCGTTGAAGATTCCCCAGGCTGCACGATTGGCGGCGCGGCGGAAACAATGGTGAACGCCCCAACCGAGCGCGGCACATTCCATTCAATCGGGAAGGTCCCGGTGTTGGTGGCGGTGATTGTTTGCTGGGCCGCTCCGCCGCTGGGGAGCAATCCAAAATCAATCGTTTGTGCCGAGAGTATGAAGCTGATGGTCTGTTTGATCCCCACCAATGGGACCCGAATTGCGGTGTCGGCACCGTCGTTCACCAGCACGGCGCGGGCCAGCGTCACCCCGTTGCTGCGGGGGCGGAACTGCGCCGTAATCGTTTGCGTGGCAAGGGGGGGAAGGGTGATTGGCGGCGCGCTTGGCAGCCGCAGCGTGAACTCGCCGTCGGGGTCATCTTCGATTCGTATTTCGGTAATCGTCAGCGGGTCGGCCCCTTCGTTCGTAATCTGGAAGGTCCCTTCGGTCATGGTGTCGCGGTCGCAAACCAGTTGGCGGATGTTTGGGGTTGTGGCCGCCAACAGCGGTCGCGAGCCGAGCGTGTTCAGGGCAACCCGCAGCGTATCTGGGCCGCAATTTGGGCTGAAGGCCAGCCGTAATTCCGCTTGGAAAATCGCCCCCGCCGAACGCTGCAACGCGCGCACAGCAAACCGCGCGGAATCCCCCGGCAGGATTGCCCGAGGCGTTTGCCCTGGCATCAGCAAAAACTTGCTTGCATGGTTCCCAACAATGCCCGCATCGGTGATGGAAATCGGCAAGGTTCCGGTGTTCCACACCACCACGAACGTATCCACCGGGAAGCTGGCTGCGGGGTGGGTAAACGTCAGCGAGCCTTGCTCGGCACGTGCGCCGATGGTGTCGCGCTGGCCGGTGAGTGGGATTGCAAAGGGGCTGGCGGGGTCGTTTGATATCACCCGCAGCACGGCCCCTTTTGTGCCAGCCGTTGCTGGATTGAACCGCACCCGCAACGTGTCGCTTCCGCCGCCAGGGATCACCATTGGCGCGGCTGGGGTTGGCGGGTTCAGCAGTGCGAAGCCTTGATCGGCAGGAAGGATGTCGGCATTGGTGATGCTAAGCGGGATGTCGCCCAGGTTCTGCACGGCAATGATGGTGTCGTGCGGGGCGGCGGTGCAAACCGTTGTGGGGAATCCCACGCCAGCAACCGAGGCAAGCCGCTGCGGCGCAAGCCCGCGCCCGTACAGCGTTGTGGAAGCGTATCCACATTCGGTTGGAATGTTGTACTCCAATTCCGCCGTGATCCTTCCCGACGCAAGGGGCGCGAACCGCACCTGCACGTTTAGGCAATCCCCAGGCTGCAACGTAAACTTCCCGCCGGTGGAAAGAAGCCGGAACGCTCCGTTGGGCGGATTCAACTCCAATCGGCCCGAGATTGGTGCGGACCCGGTGTTGCACAGCGGGACGGTCAGCACCGTATCCTTGGCTTGGTTGCCAAGCACGATTTCGCCAAGCTCGGCCAGCGGGGTGAAGGTAAGGCCACAGGGGAGAAGGCCTTCGCCGCGAAGCGCAAGGGTGTCGGCAATTCCGCAAGGGCCAAAGATCACCAGCGTTGCCGAAAGCGTCCCGGCGCGTTGTGGGAAGAACCGAAGCTCAACAGTGCGGCGGTCGTTGGGGTTCAGGATGTCCGAAGTCAACCCCGATACGCCTTCGAACGAGGCGGAGTCGGGGCCAACAATGGCGAACGAGTCAATGGCGGCGGCAACGCTGCCAACATTGCAGATGGTTTGCGGCAGCAACGTGTCGCGCCGGCTGCCGATTGCTTGGCGGCCAAAATCCACCGTGCGGTTCGGGGTCCAGGGGCGAAGCAGGATGGAGGGGCGTGCAACCGTGAATGCTTGGCTGTTGCTGTCAACGCCGGCATCGGTGGGAAGCTGGAACGCGCGGACGCTGTTGTTCCGAACATCGCAGAAATAGAGCGTGCCGTTGTACACCAGTGGCGACATCGGGAAATTGATCTTGCTTTCGTTGGCAAGTTTCCCTTCGCCGCTGTAGCCGGCAACCCCTGTTCCCGCCACCGTTCTTGTTGCTCCGGTCAGCAAGTTCACCCGAAGAATCCGGTTGTTGCTGGCATCGGTGATGAATAAGTTTTGGCCAACAACCGCCACCCCCGTTGGCGACCGCAGTTGCCAATTGCTGATTGGCTTGCTGCCGGGGTCGGTGCTTACTCCAACAAGGTCTTGAATCTGGTTTGCCCCCAAATCGGCGCGGCGCACAAGGTTGCTTCCTGCCTCGGCAATGAACATCTCATCCCCCTGCATCGCGATTCCGATGGGGGCAAGCAGATACGCCCCGCGAGCGGTTCCCCGTTCCAGCAAAATCCGATTTCCCACTTCGGTGGAGATGGTTCCATCGGTAAGGCTAATGGCGCGGATGCGGTAGCTGTCGTCGGAGAAAAACAGGTAGGGGATGCCTTGCGATCCGTAGGACCCAAGGGTGAAATTTAGCGGGCCGTAGATCATCGCCGCCCGTGCATCGCCGCCGTCGCCGCTGAACCCCGCTTGGCCGATACCAGCAGCAGTGCTGATCTGCCCCGTGGCAAAATCCACCATGCGGACGCGGTGGTTATCGTGGTCGGCAATGTAGGCCCGGTCGTTCATGGCAAGCACCCCCGCCGGACCCGCCAGCCGTGCCTGGTTGGCCGGGCCTCCATCGCCGGAATTCCCCGGCGCGCCGGTTCCCGCCATGGTGCTGATAATCCCTGTCTGCAAGTTCACCACCCGCACCCGGTGCCCACCGGATTCGGCGATAAACAATCGGTTGTTGCTGATGGATATTCCCGTTGGGGAGCGTAGTTCGGCAGCGGTTGCTTGGATAAGGTCCCCACCGGGTCCGCCGCCAGCAACGGTGAAAAGTGGGGAAGAGGTAAAATCGTTTGCCGAGACGCGAATCCGGTACGGCCCGGCGCTTGGCGGTGCCCACATCATTTGGCCACCGGTGGCGGTGTCAATAAAGTGCCATTGCTTATCGCTGCCGGAATACTCCACCCAGACCTTCGTTTCGGGAGGGGGGCCGGCCCATTGAATCAGGATGCTGTCGCAGCCGGAATAGATTGCGCCACTGATGGGAGAAAGGAGTTGAATCTGGTCCCCTCCCTGCGCCGGACGGTCGCTGCCGCCGGCAAGGAAGATGTCGTTGGCGGGGCAAGGGTCGGTGGTAAGTTGCAGCAGTGCGGTGTAGGAGCCGTGCCGGTCGGCATCGAACCGGACGCTAAGGACGCGCTGCTGCCCGGCGTCCAGGGTGAACGGCGGCACGCTTCCCCCCCAATCGGTGATGCTGAACGGTTGCCCTGCGGTAATGGTCGCCCCCTGCACCGTGAACGGCCCGCGCTTTGCGGTGATGGTGCATTGCACCACCCGCCCGCTCCCTTCCGGATAACCACCAAACCAAAGGAACGCTGGCTGCGCTTCCAGCACCGCCACTTTTTCCTCGGGGGCTATGTATCGGACCTCGGCTTTTTTGCCGTGCGGGATTAACTCAATTTTGGCGGTGCGGAAGATGCTTTCGTCCCCGCAAATGGGTTTCACTTTCCAGCGAAGCGTGCACGGCGCGTAGCCCTGGTTGCTGATGGCAATCGAGCGATACACCCCCTGCATCTCCCCTTTGCTGTTGACGTTGCTGTACCACGTCCCGCCGGTTTCCTCGGCAATCTGCCGCAGCGAAAAAGGGATGGATAGGCCGATCGTGATAACGTGAATCTCGATGTTTAAGGCCTTTGCATTGTTGATGATCTGCGACGTTTTTGTGATCGTCCCCGACAAGCCATCGGTAAGGAACACCAAGATGCGGCGGTTGTTGAGGGGGCGGTCGGAAAGCATGGTGATGCCGCCAAGCAGTGCGTCAAGAAATGCGGGGTTGTAGTCGGTCCCGCCATCGGCACGCATGGTGTCCATTGCGGCGATCAAATGGGAGGGGGAGGAGCGGAAATCGCAAAGGATGGAGGGCTTGGTGTTGAAGGCCGTCAGGGCAACCTCGCTTCCTTGCTGGAAATCGAACGTGGTTAAAAATGCGCGGGTCCCCTCCTTCACAACATCCAACCGCGAAACGCCCGATTCGGTTTCTTCAATCATCGAGCCGCTGTGGTCGTTCACCAGCACCACGCTGGCCGGGCCGGCATCCGTCGGTGGGGGGCATTGCGCTTGCACCACGGCCTGGGCCGCGACACCATTATCGGTAATCGAAAAATCATCGGTGAAAAGGTTGGTGATTGGCCTTCCCGCGCCATCCAGCAAAAGGTACTTTGCCGAGATTTCAGGGTACGCCGAAGCATCCACGCCAAACACCGAAAACGATTGCGCGGAAAGAGAACAAGCAAGGGAAAGAAGCAGCAGCAGAGAAGTCGTCGAGTATCGTAGCATCGGGGGCATAACACACCTTCAATAAGGTTGATACAAACGACCGAAATGGAGACGCAGAAAAATCACACTTCCCCCCAAGAAAAACAAGAGAGGAGAGGGAGTTTTTTCGCGATCTACCGGCGGTAAACCGATGCACCGTTGCGATGCACGCCCCCGGGGAAGCCAAACCACTTGGGGAGCTAATACCCCAATTCTTTCAGCCGCGATTCCGTTAGCCCCGCGTTGGCCGGGGCCACAAGGTTGCGGATGTACTTCCCCAGCATATCGAACTCTAGATTCACAGCATCCCCTTCGCGCAGGTCGCGGAACGTCGTCACCGAAAACGTGTGGGGGATCACCGAAACCATGCAGGCCGATTCCCCCACCTGCGCCACCGTCAGCGACACACCGTTAATGGCGATGGAGCCAACCGGAATCACCAACGGAGCAAAGCTGTCGGGATAGCGAACCCAGTAGAGCCAGGAGCTTTCGCGGGTGGTGGCTTCGGCAACCGTGCCAACGCAATCCACATGGCCCTGCACAAAATGGCCGCCAATCCTGTCGCCAACCCGCAAGGCACGCTCAAGGTTTACGGCGGTTCCGCTGGCAAAGCTCCCCAGTGTGGTTTTCTTCAGCGTTTCCTCCACGGCCACCACTGCGAACCAATCGCTTCCCCGTTCCACCACGGTTTGGCAGCAGCCGTTCAGGGCGATTGAGTCATCAATCTTCAGATCATCCATCACGCGGCTTCCGGTAAGTTCAAGCCGCACCGCGCCCCCCTCGCGAATCGCCCTGCGGACCGTCCCGATTTCTTCAACTAATCCAGTGAACATGGCTGGTTTGTGTGGTTCGGATGGAGTTTAGGCGTATTTCAGCGTCGCGATTTCATCCTCAATCACCTCGCGCAAGGCCGGCTTGATAAAACGATCCTGAAGCCCAACCGAATGGAGCGACCGAGCGATGATATGAATACGCCGCCCCATATCGTGGCGGCGGTTGACAAGGATTACGCGTTGGCTTTTAACAGTGCAGAGACCTCCATCGAAGTCCCCAAGTTCCGAGCGGATGGAGAGGCCCATCTCCTGCGCGAGCATCTTCAGCTCGTCGTAGATTTCTTGGTGAGTCATAGATGCCAGCAAAATAAAATTTTGATGATGTTGGGCAAGGGTGGGGGGGATAAGAGACAAACCAAGGTAGCCGCCCCGACCTCCGTCGGGATTGATAAAAGGTCTTTAGCCTTCGGCGTATCAGACTGGGCAGGCTAAATACCTTGTCGGGGCTATTTTCAAATCAAGACAGAAAGCCGTTTGGCGCAAGCCGTATTTTCCCCGCATGGAACAAATAGGTGTGATCTTGTTGAACCTGGGCGGCCCCGACTCGTTGGAGGCTATCCGCCCGTTCCTTCGCAACCTTTTTCTTGATCCAGAGATCATCAGAATCCCACTTCCCAAGCCGTTGGAAAAGCTCTTTCCCAGGAAGCTGTTTGCGGAGGTTGTTGCGTGGCGGCGCACCCCAAAAGTGCGCCCGAACTACCAACAGATTGGGGGGAAATCGCCGCTGGTGGAGCGAACCGTGGCCCAGGCCCAGGCGTTGGAGTCGGAGCTGAACCGCCGCTTTGCCGGAACAGCGCAGTTCCATGTGAAATTGGGGATGCGCTACTGGCATCCGTTCACCCAGGCTGCCGCCAACGAGTTCCGCAGCCAGGGGATTCGGAACGTCTTCTTGCTCCCCCTGTATCCGCAATATTCCCGCACCACCACCGGCTCCAGCGTGAAAGAATGGCGGGACCTTCACCGCAGCCAGTTCGGGCGTTGGTTCCGGGTGAAGTCGGTGCGCGATTACTACAGCCACCCGCAATACATCGCCTCGATCAACGAACGGATTGAAGCCACCATCCGCAGCAAGTTCAGCGATGCCGAACGGCGCGGGCTTCACCTGCTTTTCTCGGCTCACGGCACCCCAATTTCCGAAGTAAAAGCCGGCGACCCGTATTCGGGGCAGATTCGGAAAACCGTGGAGTTGGTGATGGAGCTTCGCGGCAACGATTACCCCCACCATCTCTCGTTCCAAAGCCGCGTGGGACCGGTGAAATGGCTGCAACCATACACCCAGGATACGATTGCCGAATTAGGGAAGAAAGGGGTGAACAGCCTGCTGGTGATCCCCATTGCGTTCGTTACGGACCACATCGAGACGCTGCACGAAATTGACATCGAGTTCCGCGAAGAAGCCCACCACGCGGGGATTGCGAAGTACGAAGTGATGTACGCCCTAAACGCCGAACCTCCATTCATCGCCGCCCTTGCCGACGTTGTGGAACGGAGGTACAAAGGGCGGATCCACAGCCACGGATAAGCCGCAAACCCGGGACCACAGGAACAACGGAACAGCCTTCGGCACGCATAACCGAATCATACAGTTGGGGTAATTCTTTCCAAGATTTCTTTCACGGCACGCGCTTCCATCATCATGCTCTCCTCCCTTATCATCGGCGGCGGTATCTCCGGCGCGGCATTGCTCCACTACCTTGCCGAGGCTGGGGATGATGTGATGCTGCTGGAGAAAGGGGAGCGGCTTGGCGGGGTTATCGGAAGTTACCGGAACGAAGCCGGGGCGTTGGTGGAAACCGGGCCGAACAGCACCCAAACCAGCAATCCCGATTTCCTCCATCTGGTTGCATCGCTGGGCCTGCTGGACCAAATGGTTGAGGCGGACCCGCTGGCCCGCAATCGCTACATCCTTCGCGGCGGGAAGCTCCACCCTGTGCCGATGTCACCTCCGGCATTTCTTCGTTCCTCACTCTTTTCTGCTTCGGCAAAACTGCGGCTTCTGCGCGAGCCGTTTGTTGGCCCTGCCCCGGCAGGTTCGGCGCAGGAGGAATCGGTGGCGGAGTTCGTTCGGCGGCGGATTGGGCCGGAGTTTTTGGAGTATGCTATCAACCCGTTTGTCTCGGGGGTGTATGCCGGGCGGCCAGAGCAATTATCGCTGCGCCATGCCTTCCCAAAACTCCATGCCCTTGAGCAACAGTATGGGAGTTTGATTCGCGGGGCAATTCGTGGCGGGCGGGCGCGGCGGCAGGCCGCAAAACGGGGCCAGGTCCCGCGCGACCGCGCCAAGCTGGTCTCCTTCCGTGAAGGAATGGGGGTGATTCCCGCCGCGATTGAAGCGCGATGGGGTCGCCAAGTTCGGCTGGGCGCGCCGGTGGACCGCTTGGAACGCCAGGCCGATGGCGGCTGGCTGGCGGTTTCGGGGGGGGATGTTTTCCGCGCCAAAAGGGTGATCCTTGCAACCGATGCCGGCACAGCTGCGGGGCTTCTGGAACCGCACCACGCCCCGGCGGCGCAATCGCTGCGGGGGATTGAGTATCCCCCGGTTGCCGCTGCCGTCAGCACGTACCGCCGCGCCGACATCCGCCACCCGCTTGATGGCTTTGGGATGCTGATCCCCGAAGTTGAAAACCGGAAGATTCTTGGGGTGATCTTCTCCTCCACCTTGTTCCCGCAGCGTGCCCCGCAGGGGATGGTGACGTTGACAACGTTTCTTGGCGGTGCGCGCCAGCCGGAAGTCGCGCTGCTTGGTCAGGATCGGCTCCGCCAACTTGTCTTTGGCGAACACGCGGCGTTGCTTGGTGCCGCCGCGCCGCCCCGCACGTTCAACCTATCGGTGTGGCCGCGGGGGATACCGCAGTACAACGTTGGCTACGGCGGGGTGCTGCGGGCGATTGAGGCTGCCGCGAAGGACCTGCCGGGGCTGCATCTTGTTGGAAATTACCACGGGGGCGTTTCCGTGGCCGACTGCGTGAAATCTGCCCGCGCACTGGCCGCAACCCTTCTTGCACACACGACAAACCCAAACCGTTGATTATGGCAACGCTTGATACGGCAACGATTGAATCGCTGATTGCCCGCCCGCGCCGTTTGCGCCGCACCGCAGCGGTCCGCAACCTTGTTCGGGAAACCCGGCTTGATGCGGCAAACTTCATCTATCCACTCTTCATTCTTCCGGGGAATGGAGTCCGGAACCCGGTTCGGTCCATGCCGGAGGTGTTCCAGCTTTCGGTGGATATGGCCTTGCGCGAGTGCGAGGAGTTGCTGGGGTTGGGGGTTGGCGCGGTGATCCTGTTTGGAATTCCCGAGGCGAAGGATAGCGTTGGGTCGGGGGCATATGCCGCCGACGGCATTGTCCAGCAGGCAACCCGCGCAATCAAGCAGCGGTTCCCCCAGATGCTGGTTGCCACCGATGTTTGCTTGTGCGAGTACACGGACCACGGCCATTGCGGATTGCTGCACGGCGATGAAATCTTGAACGATGAGACCGTGGAGCTTCTTGCCCGCGCCGCCACCAGCCACGCCGCCGCCGGGGCCGATATTATCGCCCCTTCGGACATGATGGATGGAAGGGTTGCGGCGATTCGCAACGGGCTGGATGATGCCGGATTCCAGAACGTCCCGATCATGTCCTATGCCGTGAAGTATGCCAGCAGTTTCTACGGCCCGTTCCGCGATGCCGCCGGTTCGGTCCCGCAGTTTGGCGACCGGAGGTCCCACCAGATGGACCCGGCGAACATCCGCGAGGCGTTGAAAGAGGTTCAACTGGACCTTGCCGAAGGGGCCGACATCATCATGGTGAAACCCGCCATGCCATGTCTGGATGTGATCCGCGAGGTCTTCAACGTCACCGATGTTCCGGTTGCGGCCTACCAGGTGAGCGGTGAGTACGCCATGCTTCACGCCAGCGCGGCCAACGGCTGGACGGACCTTGAGCTAACAATGATGGAGTCGCTGATGGCCATACGCCGCGCTGGGGCTTCCATCATCCTAACCTATTTCGCCAAACGCGCTGCGCGGCGACTTCGCGAGAACCTCTAAAACTTTCAGCTAAAACTTTCAGCACCAACGTATGCTTGATTTCAGCCAAAGCTCTGCCCTGTTTTCGCGTGCACAAAGCGTTATCCCGGGGGGCGTGAACTCACCGGTCCGCGCCTTCAAAGGGGTGGGGGGGACGCCGATATTTTTTGAACGGGCCGAGGGGCCATATCTGTACGATGCCGACGGAAACCAGTTTGTGGATTACGTTGGATCGTGGGGGCCGTTCATCTTGGGCCATGGCCACCCGCGGGTCCGCGAATCGCTCCATCGCCAAACCGACCTGGCCACCAGCTTCGGCGCGCCCGCCCGGCTTGAGGTGGAGCTTGCGGAGTTGTTGACGGGGCTGATCCCGGGCCTTGAGTTGGTGCGGCTGGTCAGCAGCGGGACCGAGGCGACGATGTCGGCAGTGCGGGCCGCGCGCGGGTTCACCGGGCGGGAGAAGTTCATCAAGTTTGAAGGGTGCTACCACGGGCATGGCGACTCCTTCCTGATTAAAGCCGGAAGCGGAATGCTGACCCACGGCAACCCAAGCTCCCCGGGCGTAACCCGTGGGGCCGCCGCCGACACGCTGGTGGCCACATTCAACGACCTTGATTCCGTCCAGGCGTTGTTCAACAGCAACCCGGGGGAAATTGCGGCGGTGATTATCGAGCCGGTGGCGGGGAACATGGGGGTGGTTGCGGCAACGCCGGAATTCCTTTCGGGGCTGCGGACACTCTGCAGCAAGCATGGGGCAGTGCTGATTTTTGACGAAGTGATGAGCGGGTTCCGGGTGGCGTTGCGGGGTGCGGCCTCCATCTACGGCATCGTCCCTGACCTGTACACGTTTGGCAAGATCATCGGCGGGGGGCTGCCGGTTGGCGCGTATGGGGGGCGGCGTGAGGTGATGGAGGTTGTCTCGCCGGTGGGGCCGGTCTATCAGGCCGGAACGTTAAGCGGGAATCCGTTGGCGGTGGCCGCCGGGCTTGCCACGCTTCGGACGTTGATAGAAAGCGACCCGTACGGGCAATTGGAATCTTCCGCCGCAACGATTGCCGATGGTTTGCGTGCAAGCGCCAGCAACCACGGAATTCCGCTGCAGGTGAACCGCACCGGCTCGATGCTAACGGCATTTTTCGGGGCCGCGCCGGTAAGCGATTACGCCAGCGCGGTGGCCAGCAACACCGGGCAATTCGCCACGTTCTTCCATGCGATGTTGCAGCGTGGGGTCTATCTGCCGCCGTCGCAGTTCGAGGCGTGGTTCGTTAGCGTGGCCCATACGGAGTGGGAGATTTCACACACCCTTCGGGCTGCCGAGCAGGCAATGCAGGCAGTTGCTGAAGGATGACGTTTTCAGGAGGGGCGTTGGGGGAACGCTTGCAGCGATCTGGTAACTAAGTCATGCCGAATCCCTAATTACAGCTAATCAGTATGCGAAGCCCAAACACTTCTCTGTATTTTCGCGCCTCCAACCGCACTCCGGTTCCACTGGACGTTTTCAACAACGGCGTTGCCAAGCAATCGGCAACATCTCTCGCATCTTTTTCAGATTTGTCCGTGACCATTCGACAACTGCAACCGCACGACATCGTGGAGTGGCTTCGCATGCGCGAAGCATTGTGGCCGGAGGAGGACGCTGCCGACATCGTAAACGGCCTTGCCGATTACCTTGCCCCAACCCAACCTTGTGCCGTCTTCGTTAGCGAAGCGGGACCGGGGCAGTTATCGGGGTTTATCGAGGTTGCCATCCGCAGCTACGCCGAAGGATGCCGCACCGATTGCGTTGGGTATATCGAAGGGTGGTGGGTGGATGAAGAATATCGCCAAACCGGGATTGGGTCCGCCCTGATGCACGCCGCCGAAGGGTGGGCGCGCCAGCAAGGGTGCAACGAAATGGGGTCCGATGCTGTTGTTGAGAATGCCATTAGCCAGCAAGCACACCAACATCTTGGCTACCAAGTTTCCGAGACGTTGGTCCACTTCCGCAAGCCGCTTACCAGCAAAGGGGACCGCGCCCCGCTGGACATCCGCTAGCCACACTGCCATTGCACACCGTAGCATTTCCAACACCATGATAACCGAATCCTGTTCCACAACTCCATCGTTCTTCCTCCGCTCCACTGCCGAAGTCCAGCAAGGGCGGGTGGATTTCCATTGGGGGAGCATGTGGTGGTTTGGCAGCCGTGAGATTGGCAACACCACCGGCCTAACGCTGGGGCTGATGACCATGAAACCGGGGGCCACAAACGACCGTCACCTCCACCCAAATTGCGAGGAGGTGCTGTACTTGCAGCAGGGATTGCTGGAGCACCGCATCGGGGAAGAAGTGGTGCGCCAGCAGCCGGGCCAGGTGCTTACGGTCCCTGTCAACACGCCACACAGCACCACCAACATCGGCGAAGGGGAGGCCGAGCTGATTATCGCGTTCTCATCCGGTGCGCGCCAGTTTATCCCCTGCTAAACGTTCCGGCGATTGCTGCTTGGAGCGTTCCCAAACAAACCAAGCAGAACCATGAAACACTTCACACTCGGTACCTCCCGGTCGCTTCTCCTTTTGGCGATCTGCGCCGTTGCGGCCATTGCCGCCGGTTGCAGCCACACCAACCATCTTGCACGCTATCATCTTCGGGGCAAGCCCGCTCTGTTCCGTTCGTTTGCCTCGGGCGGCGGCTCCTCATCGGTCAGCATCAGCAACCCAACCGACAGTTGGATTGGCGACATCGCCGCCATTGCCGGATCAATCGCCCTGAGTGCGGAAGCGCAAAAAAAATTGGACCGCGCAATCAATGCCGATTCGCTTGCGGCCAACCTTTCCGTTGGGATACGCCAGGCGGCCATGGATTACTTCGAGCTTCGCCCCCCGATTAATTCCAGCGAAACGCCGGAGTATCTGGTGGAGACGACGCTGACCGACTATGCAATCCATTCCAGTTCAGAAGGGGTGGCTGCGCGGATAGAGGGGGAGTCGCGGATTGTTCATATTCCCACCGGGGAGGTTGTTTGGGATAACTGGGAGACAACGGTGATCCCGCTGTGGGGGAGTTCTTCCGGGTCCGATAAAAGGGAGGCCGATGCCGCAAGCAGTGGAAGCAACGCAGTTGGGTTGTTCAATCTTGAGGAAGAAGAAATCCGACGCATCCTGAACGATGGCGCAATGGCCGTTGGGCGTTATCTTGGCGACGAATTGCGAGAAGACCTTGCGGAGATGTACGAGGAAGAGGACTAAGCAGAGAAGGGAGGCAAAGGGGGAAGCGAACGATACTTGCAGGCTGAACACGGACAACAGACCAACACTTTCAATGCTACAACGATTTCTACCAATTGCGCTGCTGCTGCTGCTGCTTTGCGCTGGCGGCGCGGCGGTTGCCCAATCCACAGGGGGCGAGCCTCCTTCCCCCCCCGACACCACCTACACCACCGAACCGGACTACCCCGACACGCTAGTGATGGAGCCAGATATTTACGTTGACTACGAACCAGATGTTATGGATGGCTATGCTGCCGGATTGTACGCAGGATTCACCGCCGAGAAATCGGGGTTGGATCTTGCGAAGCTGGACCCGCAGCTTACCGGAACGCTGGTGATGTATGGCGGGGAATACTCAGTCCTGATTGGCGATTGGTACTTCAACTTCAGCACGGTTGGCTCCCATATGTATGATCTGGGAAGCACGTACGACCAATTCTTGCTCGATTACAGCGGCTACGGAACGGGGTACGAGACCTCCTTCTTCAAGAACACGTTCACGTTTCGCATTGGCGCGGAAGCGGGGACCGGAACGCTGAAGCTGATAAAGCGAACAACCCACACCGACTCGACCGGGCATGACTTGTTGGAGGCGTATCGCCGCGAAGATTTCTTCTATCTGCGCCCATCGGTAAGCCTTGGGGTTCCAATCCTTCAGCTTCCGTTGGCTTCGTTTTTGTTTCGCGTGGCGGGGGGCTACATGATGGCGTTTGGACCGGAGAACGCCCGCGACCTGAACAACTTCAGCTACGGCGCGCACCTGATGTTCGCGGTCCGAATGCCCTCATTCAATTTCTGATGCTGCCTGAGCTGCCCCGCACCGCACAACCAACTTCACGACGTATTCACTTGAGACCAACAACACCGGAGATTCATTGATGAACCGACAACTGCTTCTTTCCCTTTTCACCCTCTGGATGTGCGCCGCCGTCCCCGCCTTTGCGCAGATGGGCGATGGGGATGCCACCGCCCCCGAGGGGGACTCCATCATCGTTGACAGCTTGTACAACGAACCAATGGACCCCGACACCGCCTACGATTACAGCGACCCGTACGACGGAACCAGTCAAGACTACGGCTATAGCACTGAAGGAGAGTACGATTACAGCAACTACTACGAAGAGCCATCGTTTTTTTCCACAAGAGATGGGCTGATGGCGGGCGCAACGATTCAGTTCAGCGAGCTTCGGCCAAAAGATTTGGACCCCGACCTTAGCGGGGAGTTCATCTTTTTTGGAGGGGAAATCTTGGGGATCAACAATGGGCTTATCCTGGGTGGCGGGTGGTCCAGCGTTACGTTGTACGACCTTACGCCGAAGTATGACGAGCTTACGTTCAGCTTCGGCGGGTTTATCACCGGCTACGACCAACAGTTCTTGTACCAGAAATTCTCCATCCGGCCAACGGTGATGATTGGCGGCGGCGAGATCACCATGATAAAAAAGCGGCCCGACATTGTTGACTCCACCGGCCACGAAATCCTTGAGCGGTATCGTGATGAAGGCTACTTCCTGCTGCGTCCGGGCATCAGCCTCGGGTTCTCGCCGGCTTCATATTTCGATATCCGGCTGACGGCCGATTACCACTACCCGATTGGCGGCGGCAACATCAGCGACCTGCGGAAGCTGAACTATGGCCTGGCCCTGATGATCGGCTTGGGCAAGTAACGCGGGGAGGAACTATCTGGGCGCGGTTGGTGCAATCGCTTTCCCGCAATCATTCAAACAGCAACGCCTTCCGAATCATCTGTTCGGAAGGCGTTGCTGCTTCATATTTATCCAAAGATTCTGGGTTCTTTTTTTACCACGCCCCTTGCCGGCGGAACACCACTCCAAGCGTTTTCACAAGGATGACGCAGTCGCTCCACAAAGTCTGCTTGCGGATATACTGCATGTCGAGCATGACGCGTTCATGGAATCCCAGCATATTCCTTCCACTGATTTGCCACAACCCAGAGATTCCCGGGCGGACAAGCTCATAGATTGGAAGGTTATGGCCGTAGTCCTCAATTTCGCGGGGGAGGATCGGGCGCGGGCCAACAAGGCTCATGGTTCCCTGCAGAACGTTCAGCAATTGGGGAAGTTCGTCAAGGCTGGTTCGGCGAAGGAAGTTGCCGACGGTGGTCACGCGGGGGTCCTGGCGCAGTTTTCGGTAGGTGTTCCACTGGTGCTGTGCGGTGGGGTTTTCGCGCAGGTAGTGGCGAAGCATATCGTCCGAGTTATGATACATCGAACGGAACTTGTACATCCCAAACACCTTCCCTTTTTCCCCGATCCGTTTCTGCCGGAAGAGGATAGGCCCCGGGGAATCAATCTTGATGGCTATGGCGATAATGGCCATCAGCGGAAGGATGATTGGCATCAACAAGACCGCAATGGCAAGGTCGAACGCCCGTTTTGCGATTTGCTGGAACGGGGTAAGGGCTGGCTGGAATGCCAGATGGGCGATAGGCTCTGGGCGGTGAAGGGTTTCCGTGGGGGAAACGCTTATCCCGTCAGCAATTCGGGTAACCCGAAAATCGTACTCACGGGGCAGTGCTGCTACTGCTGCCTGCAATGGTTGCCGCCGATACGTCTTTTGTTGCGTGCTTTCGATATTCAAAACCGTGCCGAAGTCGTTGAATGGGAGTTACACAAGCGACAATGCCCGTTTGGGTAGTGGTCACAATGTACATTGCTCCGATAGGCGTGCTCACAGGAAAATGGTTGGAAAGGGACGTAGCCCCGGTGCGTTGGCACCATTGCTGACGATGCACATGATAAAAATGCACATGCTTGAAGTACCAAGATGTCCCTAAGAAACCTCCTCCTGAATGATGAATGACCTGCCGGGATCAAGCGGCGCGGCTGCGTAATCGAAGTGCGCCGGTTGGCACAGCAAGCGTGTGTGTGGCCAACAGCGATTCGGAAGTAGTTGGTAGGTGATCCTTGGTAGAATCGCGCTTCCGGTGTGCACCACCGCTGGTCCGCGTGCAGCAACAGACGGCGCGCAATTTAGGAAGGATTGCCTTTCCCTGCGCCACTGGCGGCACAAATTTTATTGCTGTACCGGTATTGAAATGCACCAGAACCCGAAAAGTTTCGTGGCGGATTGTGTGCGTTCTGGATGCCGGTGGCCGCAACACCATCGCACCATCGCCGCAAAATACACAGGAACGCCCCCAGGCCAACCGCCGTAACGGAAGAATACCGAAGCATTCTGCAACCTTCCCCGCTATCTTTGCCCCATGCACTTCTTCTTCTCCGATGCCCACTTGGGATTAGGCCAACCCGCCGCCAGCCGCCAGCGCGAACAAGCTGTGCTCCGGTTCCTTCGGATGGTGGGTGAGCAGCGCGCCCAGACCCTGTTCATCGTTGGCGACCTGTTCGACTACTGGTTCGATTACCGCACCGTGATCCCACGCCAATTCGTCAGGACCCTATCGGCAATTGCGGAGTTGGTGGAGGCGGGAACCCGCGTGGAGTATGTGATTGGCAACCACGATTTCGGCCACCGCGATTTCTTCCAGAACGAGCTTGGCGTGGCGGTTCACACCGGCGACTTGGCCACCACGATTGCCGGGCGGCGATGCTACATCAGCCACGGCGACGGCAAAGCATTCAACGACACCGGCTATCTGATCCTGAAAAAAATCTTGCGTGCACGCATCTCCAACATCCTGTTCCGCGCCGTGCATCCCGACCTTGGAATCGGCCTGGCAATGTGGGCCTCGCAGCGAAGCCGCGATTACACCTCCCAAAAAAATTACGGAGCCAAAGGGCTTGATGCCGAACAACCTGGGGAGTCGGACGGGCTGTATGCATTTGCCCAGAAGAAGATCACCCAGGAAGGCTTCCAGCTTGTGGTGATGGGCCACAGCCACGTCCCACGGCGTGTGGAGTTGGAAGGGGGGACGTATATCAACCTTGGTGCATGGCTGAAGGACCGCTACTACCTGCAACTCAGCGATGAAGGATTGATCTTTCAGCCCTTCACACTACTGTGACCCCCACATTCTATGACCCTACCTCCCGATTCACCCCCAACAATCGGAACTGCACCAGCGAGACCGCAAGGATCAGAAGGAACGCAACGTACGCCACCGCCGACGCATACCCCATCATATCTGCCCGCTCGAACGCGTGCTCGTACACCTGATAGACCAGCGTTGTGGTGGCGTTCAGCGGCCCCCCTTTGGTCATCACATACACCTCGGTGAACACTTGGAAGGAGCGGATGGTGTTGATAACGATGATGAACAGCAGCATGGGCCGCAACCCGGGCAGCGTTACCGTGCGGAACTGGTCCCATTGCGTTGCCCCGTCCAGCGAAGCGGCTTCGTACAGGTCGTTGGGAATGGTCTGCAGCGCGGCCAAAAACAGCACGGTGTAGTAGCCAATCGCAATCCAAACATCCATGGCCATGATTGCCGCCAGCGCCGTTCCCGTGTTCAGCAGCCACCCCTCCTTCGGCCACGGCAATCCAACCATCTTCAGCAGGCTGTTGATGTAGCCATCATGGCTGTACAGGTTCGTGAAGATCAGCGAAAGGACAACGATGGAGGTGACCGACGGGATAAAATAGCCGCTGCGGTAAAACCCTTTCCAGGCAATGTTCTTGTTCAGCAGCACCGCAAGCAACAGCGCGAAAATGGTGGTGAACGGAATGGTGCCAACAACAAAAATCAGCGTGTTGACCAACGCCTTCCAGAAGACTTCATCCCCGAACAACCGCGAGTAGTTGCCCAGGCCAATCCACGTCATCTGGTTGCTAAGGGTTTTGTAGCTGGTGAAGCTCAGATAGAAAGAATAGAGCAACGGCCAAAGCCAAAACAACCCAAGCGTCAGCAGCCAGGGTGAAAGAAATCCCCACGTGATGGAGCGGCTTTCTAAACGGTAGGTTCGGGACACAGTGTTGGAAGATCGGTTGTTGGAATCCGTGCGAGAATTGAGCACTTCGGAAATCAAGCAGTTGGAAACGATTGGAAGGGGGGCAATGGATCGGGAAATCCCGCCACCGCCCGCGCGCTAACCCGCTACTCCGGCTCGGCAATCAGTTCCAGGAACTCCGCCTCGCTTATCACCTTGATGCCAAGCTCCTGCGCCTTTGCCAGCTTCGATCCCGCTTCGGCCCCGGCAAGGACCATATCCGTTTTCTTGCTGACGCTGGATGAGGTTTTCCCGCCACGCTCCAAAATCATTGCTGCGGCTTGGTCCCGAGTAAGGGTGGGAAGCGTTCCGGTCAGCACAAACGTTTTGCCGGCAATCGGGTTTTCGCCGGCGGCAATCACTTTTTTTGCCGGGCCATCCAGCGTTACCCCGGCAGCGCGAAGCCGTTCAATCAGCCCTCGGTTCCCTTCGTCGGCACAGTAGCGGACCACCGATTCGGCAATCTGCGGGCCAATCTCGCTCACGGCGGTCAGCTCTTCCTGGGTTGCCGCAAGCAATCGGTCAATCGTGTTGAAGTTCGAGGCCAGCGCACGCGCCACCGTTGCCCCAACGTGGCGGATGCCAATGGCGAACAGCACGCGGTGGTATGGCCGCGTTTTGCTTTGCTCGATCCCTTCCAGCAAGTTGTCGGCGGACTTCTCGCCCCAGCGTTCCAACGCCGCAATCTGGTCGCGGCGGCGGTGCAGGTCGTAGATGTCGGCATAGCTGGAAAGCCACCCCAACGCCACAAACTGATCCACCACTTTTTCGCCCAGCCCCTCGATATCCATTGCCGCACGGCTGGCAAAATGCTCAATCCGCCCGCGAATCTGCCACGGGCATTCGGAGTGCTCGCAGAAATGGTCGGCGCGACCCTCGGGGCGGTGCAGCCGCGTCTTCAGCGGGCAGGGGCAAAGTTCTGGGAAGATGAACGGCTCGGTTGCTTCGGGCCGCGCCGCAAGGACCACCTCGTTCACTTTCGGGATCACATCGCCCCCTTTCTCAATCAGCACCGTGTCGCCAACGCGGATGTCCCGCTCCTTGATGAAGTCCTCGTTGTGCAACGTTGCGCGGCTGATGGTTGATCCGGCAAGCGCCACCGGCTGAAGCTCCGCCACCGGCGTGACGCGGCCAAGCCGCCCCACTTGCAGGGTGATGGCGTTCATCAACGTCTGCGCCGTGCGTGCCTCGAACTTGAAGGCAATCGCCCATCGGGGGGATTTGGAGATCATCCCTAACTCCTGCTGTTGCCGCAGCGAATCCACTTTCACCACAACGCCATCAATCTGGTAGGGAAGCTCGCTTCGGCGGCGTTCCCATTCGGCGCAGTACTCCAACGCGTCGTCAATCGTGGCGCACCGCCGCCAGTGCGGGTTGGTGGGGAATCCAAGCTCTTGCAAAAGCTCAAGATTTGCCGAGTGGCTTTGCAGCCGGATGGAGTCGGAATAGAGGTAATAAACGAACACGTTCAGGGGGCGGGCGGCAACAATCTTGGGGTCCAGCAGCTTCAGCGTTCCGGCGGTGGAGTTCCGTGGGTTTGCAAACGTCTTCTCGCCGGCAAGCTCACGTTCGGCGTTCATCGCCTCGAAATCTGCATCGGCCATGTACACCTCGCCCCGTGCCTCGAACGATTCCAACGGGACCCCTTCGGCCATTGCCCGCCGGACCCGCAGCGGAAGCGTGCGGATGGTGCGGACGTTCGGGGTGATGTCGTCCCCTTGCTCGCCGTTGCCCCGGGTAACACCCCGCAGCAGCAGCCCATCTTGGTAGATCATGCTGAGCGATGCTCCATCAATTTTCAGCTCGGCAACGTAGCTGAACGGCTCATCCCCCAAGCGGTCCCGCACGCGGCGGTCGAACTCGCGAAGCTCATCGGGGGTGTAGGTGTTCCCCAGCGAGAGCATCGGGCGAAGGTGAGCAACGGTGGGGAAGGAGGGGGTAAGATCGGACCCAACACGCTGCGTGGGGCTGTCGGGGGCGATAAGCTCCGGGTGGGCGGCCTCAATCGCCTGAAGCTCCTGCAGCAACGCGTCGAACTCACGGTCGCTGATGGTGGGGGAAGCAAGAACGTAGTAGCGGTGGTTTGCCTCGTTCAATTGCTGGCGCAGCTGTTCTGCGCGTTCGGTAAGGGTTGGGTCGGCCATGTGAAAAAGGGAGTTTGCGTAAGCGGGAAAACGCCCGGCAAAGATAGCGTTCGGGGGAAGGATGCGGGGCAATCGCATCCCAAAAAAATTACGGCTGCCCCCGCCGATGCTTTTCGGAAACAGTTTGCGACCGAAAAGCCCCTTCCTGAATAGCGCGGCCTGTTGTAGCTTGCCGCCCTTTCGTACCGAAAAATCGTTTTCAAAAGGCCAATACAACCATGTTCTACGCAATTCTGATTATCACACTGCTGCTGGCGGTGGCTCTTATTATCATGGTGCTTCTTCAGCCAAGCAAGGGCGGGGGGGCAAGCGGTGCGTTCGGCGGGTTGGGGTCCACCCTCGGCTCAACGTTCGGCTCGCGCCGCACTCTTGACTTTTTGGCGAAAGGGACGGTCTGGGTGGCGGGCATTATCGCCGCGCTGGCAATCCTGAGCAATATGTTCCTGATCCCACGCGGCGAAGTGGCCACCACGAAGAACCCGATCTCAACCGAGACAACGGTTCCAAGCGTGCCAGGAATGCCCGCTCCGGTTGCTCCTGCGCCAACCCAGTCGGCTCCGGCAACTTCTGCGCCAGCCACTTCTGCGCCAGCAACCTCTGCTCCAGCCGCACCGGCACAGTCGGCTCCGGCAACACCTCCGGCACAAGGGAAGTAGTCGCGCCAACAGCGCAGCAGCCGCGTAAAAATTCTAAAGCCGTTTCCAGGGATTTCTGGAAACGGCTTTACTGTTTTCTGGTGGCTTGCTGGCGAGGGTTATTGGAATCGCAGCGCATCCACCGGGCGTAATCGGGAGGCAACGTAGGCGGGGAAGAGGGTCGAGAGGACGCAAAGCACCACCGAAACGGAGATCACAATCAAATAATGCCAGGGGTTGAGCGAGACCGGAACCGCGTCAATAAAGTAGATGTCGGCATCCAACCGAAGAAACTGGAAATGCTGCTGAGCCAACGTAAACGCCAGCGAGATCAGGCAGCCCAGCGCGGTCCCAACGCCGCCAATCAGCAGCCCCTGGCCCACAAACACCGACATCACCCCGCCGGGCCCCGCGCCCAACGTTGTCAGCACGCCGATGGACTCCGTTTTCTCCAGAATCATAATCAGCAACGTGCTGACGATGTTGAACACCGCCACGATGCTGATCAGCGTCAGCACAATGGGAATGGGGACCCGTTGCAGATCAAGCCATGCAAAGAACGGGGCAAAGATGTCGTAGAAGGTTTGGGCAAAATGGGGATAGCCCAGCGCAACGCTGATCCGCTGTGAAACCTGGGCAACGCTGTCAACATCACGGATCAGGATGTCGTAACCGGTGATCTGGTCGTCCTGATATTTCCACAATCGTTGCGCCGTGCGGAGCGAGGTGTAGGTGTAGATGTCGTCGTGTTCGGCCATTCCGGTGCGGTACAGCCCGCCAACAACAAACTGCTCAATCCCCGCTGGATTTTCTGGGCTTGGGGTCCCGTTCGGGGCAAAGATGACGGCGGTATCGCCGGGGCGCAGCTTCAGTTTTATTCCAAGCCGCTCGCCAATCACCATGGTGGGAAGCTCGCCCGGCGCGGGTTCGGGAAGGTCGAACGTTCCGGCAACGATTCGCTGGCGGATTGTTGAAAGATCCGTGGCCGCGTCAATCCCTTTCACCAGCACCCCTTCCAGCCCAGTTCTGGAGCGGATGATCCCTTCGCGGCGAACAAACGGGCTGACGTTGGTGACCTGCGGCTCGAACTTCGGAAGGCTGGCAACAACCTCACGGTATCCGCTCAGCGGGCGGCCTTGTTTGATGGACGTTACCTCGATATGCCCCATGAAGGAGATCATGTTGCTGCGGAGCGTTTTGTCGAAGCCATCCAAAATGGAAAGGGAGACCAGCAGCGCGGTGGTTCCGAACATCACCCCAAGCGTCGCGATCAGGGTGATGAACCCGATGAAACGATTGCGGCGGGCCGGGGCAAGGTAGCGGCGGGCAATGAAGAGTGCCCAGGTTCGAACGTGCATGGCTCCAAAATAGAAAGAGAAGCAGAACACACCAGCCGCTGCTGCATCCAGCAAAGCGAATGTGAGGACCAGGGAGGCGGGTAACGGATTCAAAAAACTTTTTTTACGGTTCGATAACCTCCCTGCAAAACTGTGTTCCCTATCTTTGGCGTTCTAACAGCAACATATCCACTTGTACTTTACCCAGATAGGAGCACCTGACATTATGGCCGAGAGCACAGCAGTAGTAGCAAAAAAGGGTCTTGAGGACATCATTGCCGGAACGTCAGCGATCTGCTTCATTGACGGTCGCGAAGGGCGGCTGATCTATAGAGGCTACGACATCCACGACCTTGTGAACGGTGGCGCGACCTTCGAAGAAGTAGCATACCTTGTTCTAAACGGCACGCTGCCGAACCAAGTCCAGCTTGATGAGTTCATCGGGCAGATCCGTGCGGAGCAGAACCTGCCCAGCGAAATTCTTGCGCAGATGTTGCGCCTTCCCGCAAACGCCAACGGGATGGAGGTGCTGCGGACAATCATCAGCAACCTTTCCTTCTTCGATGGCGACGCTGCCGACAACAGCCGCGAAGCCAACTACCGGAAAACAATCCGCTTAATTGCCAAAACGCCGTTGATTGTGGCACTGTTCCACCGCATCCGCTCCGGTGGCGATTTGGTGATGCCACGGAACGACCTCTCAATCGCCGGCAACTTCCTCTACATGCTGTTTGGCAAGGAGCCATCCGCCGCCCACACCCGCATTGTTGATGTAGCCCTAACGCTCCATGCCGACCACGAATTCAACGCCAGCACCTTCACCGCACGCTGCATTGCCGCGACGCTCTCCGATATGCACTCGGCAGTTACCGGGGCAATCGGCGCGCTGAAAGGCCCGCTGCACGGCGGCGCGAACGAGCAAGTGATGAAGATGCTGCTGGAAATCGGCGAAGTTTCGGCGGCCAAAGAATGGATCACCGAAGCCCTGGCTTCCAAGAAAAAAGTGATGGGCTTTGGGCATCGGGTGTATAAAACCGAGGACCCACGCGCCACCCACCTTCGCCAAATGTCCAAGCAATTAGGGGAAGAAATGGGAGAGACGAAGTGGTTCGAGATGTCGCGGATTATCGAGGATTACGTCCTTGAGCAGAAGAATCTGTACCCGAACGTTGACTTCTATTCGGCATCGGCCTACTACATGATGGGGCTTCCGATTGACCTATACACCCCAATTTTTGCCATGAGTCGCATGGTGGGATGGACGGCGCACATCATGGAGCAACAAGCCGACAACCGGATCATCCGCCCCGCAAGCGAATACACCGGCCCAACGGAGCTGAAGTACGCGCCGATCACCGAGCGTGCGTAAGCCACATATTGGACGGATGTTTTTTACAGGAACGCCCTGTCAATAATGGCAAGGGCGTTCTTTTTTTCTCTGACATCCGGAAATTGCGCATCCTTTTCCTGCACAGCAAGTGCGCCCACACACACGCGCGCGCACACACACACACACACTCTCTCTCTTCCCAGTTCACGATTCCTACCAGAGCAATGAAACAGATCAAGAGTGATTCAACCTCAATGTTATCGCCCGAATGGCTGTTCGGATTGTATCCAACGCTTCCGCGCTGGGTGTGGGGCGGTTTTTGGGCAATTATTGTTGTGCTGCTGGGGATGATGGTTACGTACGCTTGGAGCCCCGACACCGCAGTGTTTTATTTACTGGGGAAGCAGTTGTTGGAAGGGAAGGTGATGTTTCGTGATTTTATTGATAATAAACCCCCGTTAATCGCATGGATTTATGCTGGTGGGATTTTTCTGTTCGGTCCCCACCAGTATTCCGCTCGAATTCTTGATGTTCTTATTCAGCTTATTACGTGCGGGGTCATGCTTAGCCTTATTCGGCGGGCAACGGGGAACAGCGTTTGGGCCGTGATTAGCGTGCTACTGTACGTGTCCCTCTATTCTGGATTAGGGATGATGAATTCGGCACAAACGGAATCTTATGCGGGGATTTGTGCTGTTACAGCATTGTGGTTTCAATTCTTCAAACGATCTCGCTGGGGGTTAGTTGCTGCTGGATTTTTTTTAGGGGCACTGTTTACGCTCAAGTATCCAATGGGAATAATTTTTGCGATTGCTGTGGTTTCTGAGTTTTGGTTTTTCCGAGATTCTTTCCGGCAAGCAGTACAGCGATCGCTATTTTTATTTGCCGGATTTATGATGATTCCACTGCTGTTGGCGGCGTGGCTTGTTGCGTCGGGGGCATGGGGGGGCTTCCTTGAGGCCAGCACTTTTATGTCAAAGTATGGAATGATCCAATGGTTGAATCCTGCAGGAGTAGTAAAATCCTATTTATCAGGTACTCCGGGGTATTTTGGAGATGATTATTCGATGTTCCTTGTGTTTTCAACAGCTATTGGGATTTTTTATGCTGTTGTATCAGGAAAACCATTTTCCCAGATGCAAGGAGTACAATTGATCAATTTCAAGGATTATTCTTTTACAGGAAGCGCATTGCTTAGAATAGTAATGATGGAATTTTTAGGTATGACCCTTACTGTACTCATCGAAGGTAAGATGTTCGATTATCAATTCTCTCGAATCTTTCCATTCGGAGCAATCCTTGCTGGTGCTGGTGTGCTGCTATTGGTCAAACTTCTGCGGTATGGATTTCAAATGGATTTTTTTGGAAAAGTAGCTACGGCCCTAACATTGTGCTTGCTAATAGTTTACAGCCCACTTACCCGAATGTTCCGTAACGCTCTTGCTGTATATTTTCAAACGGTTCAGGGTAAAATCTATTGGGGATATGATGCACTAACGGTTGGTCAATACCTAGAACTGCAGAAAATAGATTCATTAATTGATGCTTCTGGAACGCCACAGGATACCTTGTATGCCTGCTCTTTGTCCACTGGTTTAGCATATGCGATTACCGATCGAATGCCACCGTTCAAATTTACGTATTCGATGTTCTTTCGTGCAGAGTTTGCGCCAACTCATTGGAAACAAGAAACGGCGAATTATTTACGCACTTCCGTGCCACAATGGATATTAACCGAGCAAAATGATGATGCTCCAACCTTAACCGGAAATGATTTGACCTCGGAGCAAGGATTGCGCGCATTGCCGGGCGTTGATTCCCTGTTGAATACGCGATATCAGACGGTAATCCGCACCCCCGTTGCCCAGTTCATTCTGTTCAAGCGGATTGATCCAATCGCCAGTAAGTAATGCTACCAATCCTCCCCAGCTAATCGAAGTTTCACCCGCTCGGCTTCGCCCCGGCGATCGTCGGCAATCAGGGCTTGCTGCAGTAGCTCGGCAATTTCTTCATCGTCGGGCAGCCATTCAAAACCGATCCGCAATATCTCCTCGGCCCCGGCTGCGTCCCCTTCGCGTAGCAGCATCCTGGAAATATCCACGGTTGCCGCGCGCATCCGTGTCTCGAAATCTTCCCGAACGGCTTCAAAATAGTCGTCATACAGCGACGGGAACGGAACCTCGCCAGCAGCAGCCTGCAGGGCTTGCAGCAACTGAATTCGCGCGTGGGAAAGGGACCTGCGTTTGGCCGCCGCAAGTGCCCCTTGCAATGCCTTCCAAGCCTCCAAAATATCCACCGTGATGAAGTCAAAATTCAGCTGAATGGTCTCCTCGCTCCGTTGAAACGCTTGGTCGCCCAGCAGTTTCCGAAGGCTTGCAATCGCCATGTTGACGGTTTTGCGGGCAAGCTCAAAATCCTTCCCGTCCTCGCCGGCCGCCAGCAGGTAAAATTCCTGTTTCGATAACGGGCGGCGGCTCATGCGGTCGGCAACTAACAGCCCCAAAATGGATTTCATCCTTGCCCCACGTACCGCCTGCACGGTTCCGTCGGGCATGGTAAGCTCCACTCGGCCCAGCATCGTCAGCGTGCACCGGCGGCTGTCGGCTGCGCTTTGCTGCTGCTGCTGAAATTGCTTCTGCAATTCCTCAATCCGTTTCTTCCAAACTCCTTGCTCTTTCTCCGGAAGATGGTGGCCGATATGCCCAATCATCATCGCCATGCAGCGGAACATCCCGCGCGCGTGGTACCACTCCAATCGGTTTCTGAAGGCTGTCTGGACCTCATGCTCGCGCCCGTCTAACAGGTTGCTTCCGGTGGTGCGATGCACCAAGTCCAGCAGCTTTATGCCGATGGTAAACAGGTAAAAACCACTTTCGTACGTGGTGACTTCTGGCTCAAGGATGTCGGTGATGGTGCTGGCAACGGTTGCTGGATTGCTCCCCAACGATTCCACCAATCGGCGAAATGGCGAGTGCGATGGCTTCCGCAATGCTTGCTCCACGGCTTCCCAGTCGCCAGCAAGAACCCCGTGGCTGTAGGCCCAAAAATGATCCTCCGAAATTGTTGGCAGGTTGAACTTCCGCAGCAGTGCGTCGGCCCCGGCAGTGGTGCCGGTTAGGATGGTGTGGTAGCCAAGCGTGTGTTGGAAACTTCCCCGTAACTCACCCAGCCTGTTCGGTGGCAGCCACCCAATCAATTGCTCCCATTCCTTCAGCACCTGATCGGCATCGTGGCCAAGCATCAGTTTTGCCAGCAGGGATTTTGAGAGAGCAAGGGTGTAGTTCCGCCAGTGGCCCATATCCTTGAAGGTGCGCAGCGCGTTGGGGAGCATCACCGCGAAATCTTGATACTGCCCCGCCGAATGCAGCAATCCCAGCGTTGCCACAAACGTTGCCGATGTTGGTGGGAAATTCTCCCGCTCGATCCGCTCCAATAACGCCAACCGTTGCTGCACCTCGTTGGCGGTGAAATACAGGGGGAACATCTGGGGGGCCACGTCCCGGGCAAGCTCCTGCCGTAAGGTTGCGGGAAGGTCATCGCTGTCCAAAAGGTCAACAACGCGCTGCTCGATATGGCCAACCCCTTCAATCTGGTTGTAGTAATGGAGGCGGGCGATTCCGTTCAGGAAGTACAGGTAATCGCTGCTGAACCGAAGGCCGGGCGCACGTTCCAAAATTTTCTCCCCTTCTTCCCACGCCCCCAATCCAAGCTCAAGGTTCGGATGTGGCATCTGGCTGTTGACCAGCCCAAGCGCACGCAGGCGATGATTCAACAACTGGGGGGGAAGCTCGCCGGAGGTTTCCTGAAGATATTCTTGGATTGCTGCCGCCAGCTCTGCCATGCGGAACTCCCGCGTTTGAACCGTTGTGCGAAGGTTCAGCGCACGCAAGCGAAGCTCCAGATACTCGGCATCTTCCCACAACGTGGTGCTGGCATCGTACAGCTTCAACGCCACGGTTCCGATCCGCAGACCGATGTCCCAATCGGCGGTTCCCGTAAGCCGCAACGCCATGCTGATGAAGGAATGGAGCAGTGCCGAACGCTGGTCCTTCGCAATGCCAAGTTCCCCCGCGTGGCGATCCAGATACTCGATTGCGGCCATTGCGAACAGTGGCAGCCGCTGCTGAAGTATGGCCGTAAGCTGGCCAAGCGTCTCCGCAGTTGCGCTGCTTTCGGCTTCCTCCAGCAGGTGGTGATGGAGCAGGGTGTGGGTGAATGCCAGTAATGGAAACCGGCTTGCCGAGCCAGTGATGGAGGTGGTGGAAAGCGATGCCGGAGCAATCACCCCTTTGAACATCAAACTGGTGATGATGCTCTCCGAATCCTGAAGCAGAAGCTCCGCCGATTCGCGTGCGAAGACTTCCCCCAGCAACGCAAGCCGCCCAGCAAGCTGCCGTTCGTTGGGGCTTAGGTGAGCAATCATTCCTTCGGATAACAGCTTCACGTTCCGCTCCAGCGATGCTTGGAAACCGGAGAGGTCGAACCGCAGTTGCACGGTGCTGCTTGGCAGGTCCGGTGCCGGGTCCGCACGCAACGCACCGCGCAATGCCGAACGCACCGCCAGCGGGTTGCCAATCGTTCGCTGCTGAAGCTGGGCCAGCAATGCCGGGTCCGGATTGCTGCCGAACAGGCCGTTCCATAACTGCAACAACGCTTGCTGCGGTATTCCGGAAAGCTCTATCTCAAGAACAAGGTGGGGTTCCAGCACGCCCCGCACCGGAAGGTCCAGCGGGCGGGCACTGCAAAGCAGGGTGATTGGTTCATCGGCAATGCCGCCAACCAGGGTTGCAAGCTCCCCCACGGAATGCTGCGGCAGCAGATGGATATCCTCCAACGCAATCGCCACCGGGCGCAACCGCGCCAACCGCTGCAGCGTGGCGATAACCGAAGGGAGCGTCGCTTCCGGCTCGGCACGCAGAAGCTGGCGAATTGCCGGCAGAAGGTAAAGCGATTGGGCAATCAACGGGGTGATGGCATTGGCCGCGCTCGGATGGAGTTTCACCCGAACAACAATCACGCCGGCAGCTTCGCAATTGGGAAGGACTTCATCGAACAGCCGCGACTTTCCGGAACCAGCTTCGCCAAGCAGAAGCCCCGCACGCAGTGCCGCGTCATCGGCCCGGCGTTGGCAAAAATTGGCCAGCCGTTGGAACTCATGCTCCCTTCCAACAAACGGGAGAATCCCGTGGTTTGCGAAATCAAGAAGTGCTTGCATGGATGCTGTTTGGAAAAGGGGAGGGGATGCTTTGTTGATCTCTCTTTCAGTTGCTGTTGCTTTCCGCGTTATTGCTACTCCATCCCAATGCTGGCCACGGCCATGTACAGCCCAACAATCAGCAGCACGAACCCGATGCAGGCAAGGAATCCAAGGATATCGAATCGGGTTGGCTTCCAGAACATCAGGTTGGTTCCGGGGAAAAGTTTGTTCCGTTCAACAAGCTCTGGGTTGCTGATTTTTTCCTGAACCAGCCGCGCATCTTCTGCCGGATCGGCCACCGCAGGGGTGTGGATTCGGGCGTAGAAATCGCGAAGAACCGGTTCGGCATTTGGTTTGGTCAGCATCGAGAAAAGGATCAGCAGCAGGAAGGGGAGTGTGGCATCAATCAGCAAGTTGGCGGTGGAGATTTCGGCACTGAACCACCCGGCAACATCGCCCCCAACGAAGGAGATCAGATAGATGTTTGTTCGGAACAATCCTTCGCCGCGCAGCCCTTGCGGCGTTTCCACCACCCGCTCGAAATAGATTCCAACGGGGGGCACGCGTTCGGTTTTGATGATCTTTTGGCCAAGCGTTTCGGCTTTCCCGGATCTCACATCTTCAGCGGTTGCACGCGACTCCACTTCCACAATCCGTTCGGTTGTTCGTTGGGTTAGCGCGGGGTCCGTCCGCATTCCGGTAAGCTCCGGCAAGGCGTTTGGAATAATGATGGTGAGGGTGATGGAAAGAATGATCTGGGCAGCAACGGCGCGGGTGTTTAGCCTGCGCCAAAAATAGACCAGCCAGAACGTTGGTCCAACAATCGCCCCAATCTGCAAGGCGTATTTGAACACGGCAACAATGTCGTCGGCACGAAGCGCGAAGAAGATGGAGGAGAGAAGGATGGCAAGAACCGTGGCGCGCCCAATCAGCATCTGCCGTTGCTCGGTGGTGGCGGGGCGGATTGGGAGATAGATGTTTTTCACAAGCGCCGCCGAAGCGTCCAGCGATGCGGTTGCCGCGCCGTCCATGTTGGCCGCGAAGATTGCGGCAATCATCAGGCCGATTGCGCCCACCCCAAGAAGGTCACGCGTCATCACCCCCCAGATGTTGGTGGGGTCCGCAACTTGGCCCGCGTACAGCCCCACCGCCAGCAGCCCGGTAAACGCCCATCCGATCATCATAAACCGTTTGAAGATGCTTCCGGTGACAAAGCCGATCCGTGCCGAGCGGTCGTCCTTTGCCGAGCCACCCATGGTGAAATTTTTTGGCGCGTTCACCACAAGGTTCAGCAGTGCGAAGCTGGCCACGAAGTACCACGTGTAATCGCTTGCCGCGCTGCTGCCGAACAGCTGGAACATTGCCGCAGGGACGGTTTGCTGCATCCCTGCGATTCCGCCAATCGCCGATAAAGCGATCGGGATCAGCACCAGCGAAAGGAAGATGATAAGCAGCCCCTGCACAACGTCCAGAATGGCAACGGCAAACAGCCCGCCAAGAATGGTGTACAGCGCGATCAGCCCGGCGTAGATGAAATAGAAAGTGGTGAGATCAAGGTAGGAGATGAAGGCTTTCAGCTTCCCTTGCTTCTCCAATTCCTGCAGCGATTTCAGTTCCGATTGTTCGGCGGTTGGAAGCGTGGCGTAGTCCCTGCTTTTCAAGGTTTTCAGCCGTGCGAATCCATCAATGGCGGCTTGTTCTTCTGGGGTGTATTCGGCGGCGGGTTTCACCATCATTGCTTGCAAGGTTTTTCCGGTAAGCAGGTATCCGGTGGCGTTGCCGTAGGCCGCGCCGCACACCAGCACAACGGCGTACAGCCCGGCAAGGAAGCGGCTTTCGAAGCGGTGCAGGAACAAGTCGGCGGGACCAAGGTAGCGGGCGCGGCGTTGCAGCGCGGCAATGAACCACTGGAAAGGGGTATGGAACAGCACAAGGTTCTGGAACCAAACCCCTTGCAACCCCTGCCGGTAAATTTCGCGGGTGACACCGGCGGCTTGGCCGGCATCGGTCATGTTCCCAAAATTCAGAAACGCCGTCAGCCATTTGCCGAAGGAGCGTCCGCCCTGGTAGAAATCGCTTGTGGTGCGGATTCTTCTTCGCGCCCGCAATCCAATCAGGATCATCACGGCAAAGAACAGGAGCAGAACAAGCCAATCAAGAACGTGCAGGCCAAGCATCATCATGGAGGGAGTCCTTGGTAAGTTTTGCGGTCAGCAATGGGTACCACCCGCTGCATCAACGAAATTGAGGAGTAAGAGGGGAGGGGCATCGCCGAAAAATGCTGAATTCCGAAGGAATCCAGCATGGTGAGAAAAAAAGTCTTTGCGGAGAGAGGAAAAACAGCAACTTTTAAGAAACCTTTCCCGGCCAAGCCGTGTTCTCAACGTGGTCTTGGATAGTCCATTCCTAACATCATTATCAGGAGCATACCGCAGAACAAACGCACTATCACACATATCATAAGATTGATCTTCTCTGCTTCAACAATACACGTCAACCATTTCAACCGATTCGGAGGAATCATGAGACAAGCTACGAGAGCAAGGCTGTGGCTATCAGCATTGCTGCTTTGTTGCATCGCGTTCCCGCTGCGAGCGCAGTACGCGATGCAAACCCCGCCCGCCAGCAACATGCCATGGAACAACTATGTTGCGGCAATTATTCCCAATAACTTCACCAGCATTATTGGGCAAACAGGAACCACACTGGTGTCTGGGAGCACCGGCCAAAATTTCCCGTACGAGTGGCGAATTCCGCTGCAGTTTACGTTCAGTTTTTTAGGAACGAACTATAGTGCCGGGTTCAACATGATTGCATCCATGTCCGGGTATCTTGGATTCAACGGTGCAATCCCGCGCAATGGAGCGGTCTACCCATATCTTTACTATCAAACGAGTTCGACCTATGCATACTACAACAAAGTCATCTGGGTGTATTCCGCTGACTTAACCACCACACCAACCCAACGTGGTATCTACTGGCGAGTTGATGGCACGCCAGGTAACCGCGTTCAAACCATTGAGTGGCGTGTGCAGGGGATCAGCCAGCCGGCTGGCAATCCTGGCAACTTCCAACTGAAACTCTACGAGTCCCCATCGGGCAAGATGGAGTTTATCTATGGTCCCAATTCCATTGACCGCACCGGTTCTTAGCCCGGCCCCAATCGCCGTGGATATGGTGCGTTAGTTGGTATTAAAAACCTTGGGCAAGGGCAAGGGGTGCCTGCCGGAAGCGATGCTGAGAAGTTCGTGATCCTGCAGAACCCCAAAACCAACCCCGATACGCTGGCAATTACCCGCGTGCCAACCATCAATTACGTTGGGGTTCTTGCTAACTATCCTGTGCTGTATGCTTACTACCCAAGCTATGCCCCACCAACGTTTCTCTATCGTTCAACCCCAATCTGGCACTATGAGTTCCCAACAAAGGATGGGCAACAGATCGGCTATCGCTTGTCGCCAGTGTTCGATGACGTTGCTGCCGACTCTATCTGGTTTACGCCGGAACGGCTTGGCAACACGCACTTGGGCGGAAGCACCATCACGGTCAACGCGCAGTTCTTGAACGTTGGGAAAAACGTTCGCCAGAACGTCCCGGTGCAGGCAAAAGTTTACCGCGATCAGGACCTTGTCAACCCGGTGCTAACCCTGAACGGAACAGCGTTCACGACCGCAGCGGCGCAAGGCCAAACATCAACGATTGTGCTTGGCCAGGTTACTCCGCCAATAACCGACATCACCGGAATCTACACGGTGAAGATCTACTCGCAGCTAACCAGCCCGATGGATCAGGATTTCAGCAACGACACGCTGACCGGTCAGTTCGCCATTGCGAAGCCACACGATGTCCGCCCATGGGCCATCCTGCAACCGTACGAGAACAAACCGCCGCTGAATTATCAGTATCCAGTTGGCGTTGGCGTTCCAATTGAAGTTCGGTTCTTGAACGCAGGCTTCAATTCCCAAACGGACGTTCCTGTTGCCTACGAAATCCGCGACAACAGTGGGCTAGTAGTCTATTCGGCTCCGGGAATTGTTCCAGGAGTATGGCAGCCAGCAACCTTCCGCGATCTGAACCTGACCCCTTGGGTTCCAACGCGCCCGGGACGCTACTACCTGAAGGTGCTGACAAACCTCAGCAAGGATGAGAATCGTTTGAACGATACGCTCCCGAACTGGAAATCATGGGGACTACCGTTCGACGTGAACTACGAGATCGAACTGGAAGCTCTGCTTGCAGGCGTTACGCCACATTCGCCGATGGCGGGTGAGTTCTATCCCGATGGCCGCCCGATCCACGTGTCGGCTGGTTTCCGCAACAACGGCCTTGCCGATGCAACAAACGTTCCGGCCAGCGTGGTGATTACAAACTCTGCGGGGCAGATCGTCTATTCGCGCACCGCAACTATCCTCACGGTAACAAGCGGCGGCGCGCCGATGCTGCAAGAGTTTCCTGACTTCATCCCGAACGGAGCAGGCGAGTACTGCTTGACGGTGACGGTGAACGATCCGCAAGACCCGGTGACGGAGAACAACTCGACGACCTGGTGCTTCAACGTGAAGGCACGCTACGCAGGGGTGTACCGCGTTGGGTTCGGCGAGCACTTCCGCACGATCCAGGAAGCCTGGGACTCGGTCAGCACCTACGGTGTTGGCGGCCCGGTGACGCTGGAACTGGTGGACGACAGCTACACGGTTCAACCAGTCAACAACGACCCATCGCAGCCAGCGTTGGATATGCGTGGATACGTGGTTGGATTGGGAGCGAACAACCCGATCACGTGGCGGCCAGTTGCCGGCAAGACGAACGTGACGGTCAACCTGAAATCGCCATCGGGCATCGGCATCTGGTACGGCCAGAAGGACACCTCGAACCCGAGCGGATACATCACGTGGGATGGCGGAACCAACAAGGTATTCCGGTTCGTGCTGGAGAACACGACGGCAACCAGCACCAGCGGGTACAAACGCTTGGCGATTCCATTCTATTTGGGTCAAGGGGCATCGAACTACAAGGTGCTCAACAGCCGGATCGAGCCAGCAAGCGGGAACACGTGGAGCCTGAAGAACACGGCCAGCACGGTGACGATTCCAAGCTACAACCAGTCGTTCAACACGTTCACGTTTGTGGATGACTTGGCGCAGGTGATGTCAGCCGGTGTGATGCTTCGGAACTCGGCACCGATTGACGGAGCCACAGGAACGAACTCGCAAAAGCGCGACACGCTTCGGAACCAGAACAACGTGATCAGCGGGAACGTGATCCGTGACTTCGGCATGGGAATCGCCTCGGTGGGAGCCGGACCGCTGTACGTGGTTGGCCCGGGTGCCTACGTGGAGTACACGAACCAGAACAACCAGTACACCGGGAACCAGATTTGGAACTCAGGTCGTGCAGGTGTGACGTTGGTGTATGAGAAGAACTCGGTGGTGAGCGACAACTGGATCAACGGTGTTGCGAACACGTCGAAGACGATGTTGCATGGCGTTGGCATTGCGATCACCAGTGGTGGGAACGCCTCGAACAACCGTGGGTACTCGAGCGACATCACGATCGAGCGGAACCGGATTGCAAACATCAGCACAGTTGTTGGAGTCAGCGGTGGTATCGCTGCCGACATCAACGAGAACGTGTTTGTGTCGCCATCGAACCGGACGTATCGGTTCCCGAACAACGGGGCATCGAACCTGAAGGTATCGAACAACATGATTTGGAACTATTGTGGGGGCAGCACCCTTGCAGCCATTGCGATCACGCCAGAAGGGACGAACCGTCTGGACTTCGTGATGACGGGGAACCAGGTCAACAACAACACGATCTACAACACAAGTGCCTGCAACATGCAAGCGGTGGAGTACGGGATTTTGATGGATCGTGCGCAAGGCTCGGTTCAGAACAACATCGTGGCGTTGACAGGAACCAACAATCCAACCGCACTTCGGTTGGTGGGATCGGAGTTGAAGACGAAGCTGATCTCGAACCACAATATTCTGTGGGTACCGAACGGGATGACGGGATCGTTGCAGAACCTGTCAGCACAAGGGTACAAGATTCCATCGCCACCAGTGGCAACGAACCTGAACCAATGGCGGTACCTGACGGGCATGGATATGAACTCGATGCAGGGTGACATCACCCAAGAGTTCGTCTCGACGTACCCGGGTGGCGTTGACCTCCATATCCAACCGATGTACCGTGGTTCGATTGCGAACAACCGCGGGACGAAGGTTGCGGGGTTGACGAACGATATTGACATGGAGCCACGCGGCTCGGCAGCATTGAACGGTCGGTACGACATCGGAGCCGACGAGTTCACGGGTCACATCCGCAACCACGATGTGATGGCCGAGGACATCTTGGGACCGGTGGGATATCGTGCCTCAAGCGGTCAGTTTAGCGATGCAGAGTACATGATGGTTGACACGGCGGTGAGCCTTGTGGGACGCCTGCGGAACGTGGGTGGCCAGCCGGTGCCATCGAACGCAGCAACGATGACGGTGCAACGGTGGACGGGGACAACGTGGGTGACGGTTGCGACAATGAACAAGAGCGCAAGTGTGGACGTGAGCGAGCAGCGGAACGTGGCGTTCGGGATGTTCATGCCGCAGACGCTTCGCGAGTTGGGCCAAAGCGATCCATACTACGGCCAGGATGCGAACGTGAGTCCGCTGTACCGCCTGCAGTTGCGGAGCGGAACGGACGACAACGTGACGAACAACCGGTACGAGAAGATCGTGCGGTTCTACGTATTGCGCGCAACGCGCCGTGTGTTGGTATCGGTCGAGAGCTACCAGCCATCGAACGTGACGAACAGCGGGATCAGCGACGCAGTGGTTCTTGGGAACAAACTGAACGCGGACTCGGTGATCAGCGCGATGAATCAGATCGCCTGGGATCGGACGAACGGGCTTGGAACGGAAGACTTCGACATCTTCCAACGTGATATGTGGCCAAAGGAGAACCTGGACTTCCGCCCATGGAAGACGGTGATCTGGGCACAAGGCGAGGAAGCCGAAGGGTTGGAAGCTGAAGAGCGTGCAGCATTGAAGAGCGCGCTGGAGAGTGGCACGGCAAAAGACAAGATGAAGTTCCTGATCGCAGGTCAAGAAGTCGCACGGAAGCACGACGTGGTGTTGACGGCCGGGAACGGTCAGATTGCCGACAAGGAGTTCGTGAACAACTACCTGCGCGCAACGTACTCGAAGCCGACGCAGCCAGCGAACTACAGCGGGTTGCGGATCAAGGGGATCGCGCTGACGCCGAACAAGTTCGAGATGATCCAGGGGACCGGGGTGACGAACGACGCACCACCGATGCCGGCGATCTTGAAGGTGACAGTGAACTCTGACGGAGTGGCGAAGTCATCGCATCAGTACATAGATTTGCCACCGGTGCCGGATCCAACGGTACGTCAAGACACGACAGCCGGAGTGGCCTCGAAGGGAGTGAAGAAGCAGGTGGTGTACTACGCGTTTGATTGGCGTCACGCCGGTCGCTTCTGGCCGGAGCCAACGCAGAGCGGAGTGAAGCGGTTGGTGTTGGCAGGGTTGGACTTCTTCGGATACAACACATCGGAAGTGCTGCCGATCAAGCTGTCGTCGTTCGCGGCACAGCAGACAGGTCGCCGTCAGGTAACGGTGGAGTGGACAACAGCCGGCGAGGAGAACGTGAGCGCGATGGAGATTCAGCGAGCCGAGGTAATGGAAGCGGTGACGGGTGACGTGGTCGGGGAGTTCAGCGTGGTGGATCGTCAAGCGGGTCGCGGAACAGCGACAGTGGGAGCGGAGTACCGGACGGTGGATGGAGGAGTAGTGGGAGGCCGGACGTACATCTACCGCTTGGTGACGGTGAACACGGACGGGACGGTAGAGATCAACGACCAGCGTCAGGTGAAGGTAAGCGGTGATGAGGCGATGAGCCTAAGCGTGGTGGTAGCCCCGAACCCGATGGTGGATCGTGGAAGCGTGCAAGTGGAGTTGGCCGAGGGTGGCGAAGGCCGGATCGTGATGTACGACGCAAGCGGGAAGGAGGTAAGCGAGGTGTACAGCGGAGCAATGGTGAGTGGAGTGACGGAATACTCGTTGCCAGTGAGCGAGTTGACGAGCGGAACGTACACAGTGCGGATCGAAGTGGGTGGCCAAAGCCCAGTGGTGAAGAGCATCGTGGTGAAGAAGTAAGGAACGAACCTTCCCTCCTCCGCAAGGGGGGGGAGAAGGATGAACACAATACCCAAGCGGCCACCAGGAAAACCCGGTGGCCGCTTGGTGCTTTTGCTAATGGGGATGAAGCAATTGATAAAGCCTCACAATCCCTTCCACAAGGCGGGGGCCGGGGCGCAGGAGAAGATCGGGGTGGATGATGGAGACGCGCCCATTCCGCACCGCACGGAGCGCGCGCCATTCGGGATACAGCTCCAACAACGACTCCGCATCGGCTTCGGTTTTGGCAGGAAGAATAATTGCTTCTGGGTTCTTGCGCAGCAGCTCCTCGCGGCTGATAACCGGGTACGCAGCGGCGGCTTCGGCGGCAATGTTTTCTCCCCCAGCAATCACCAATGCTTCCTGAATAAATCCGCGGCTGACGGTCATCAGCATCGAGCGGTCAATCACGATAAACGTGCTGACGCTTGGCAAGCGGGCCGTAAGCTGCTTCACCGAATCAAGGGTCTGCTGAAGCCCTGCAACCAGTTTGTTGGATTGGTGTTGTTGACCAACAAGAATCCCAACCGTATCCAATGACCGGATTACTCCTTGCACCGTTGCGGCATCAATAGCAACGGGGCGCAGTCCAAGCTCTTTCAGCTTATCATAGCCTGCTTGGGAGTTTCCCGCAATGGTCATCAGCACGATATCTGGCTTTGCTGCAAGGATTTTCTCATACTCAATATTCAGCATATCCCCCATAATCGGCAGCTGAAGGGCCTGCTGGGGGTAATCGCAAAAAGCGGTTCGCCCAACCAGCTTGCTTCCGGCTCCAACGGCATACATCATCTCCGTAAGGTTGGGCGCAAGGGCCACTACCCTTTCGGCGGGGTGGCGCAGCCGGATGGTGTCGCCAATCGCGTCAACAAGCTGGATGGCGGCTGCGGTGCTGGCTTCGGCTGGGTCGTTATCCTTGCGGCAACCAGCCGCCAGAAAGATAATTGCAAAGAGAAGAATCAGCGGAAATATCGGCCACCGGAAACCGTCCTGAATCGCACGCTTTTTGTTGCGCCGGCAATGCCCGTTAGGATGATAGTGCTGGCGCGCCCGCGATTGCTCCCTTGCCCCTGATCTGCTTGTAGTAGTAGATTGGATACCCGGCTCCCAATCCAGCCTTGAAGTTCTCACGTTCAAATTCTGCATGAAAGACATGATGGTTATTGCACCCTTGCTGCAACGCAGTGTTGTGTTGTTGGCGTTTCTGTGTACGCTTGGCCTGCGCCCGCTGCTTGCCCAGCAGCCGGTGTATGATCCCGAGGGACAGGCCGAACGAATCAAGAAAATCTACGAGGAATCCCGCAACGACCCCAACCGCGACGTCATCAACGAAGACGTCCGGGGGCGGGATGAATGGTTCTTCTATCAACGTGCCTATCCGTTCGACCGCATCCCCGCGAACGGGCGCGGAATGGCCGTGCAGCAAACCCGGGTCATGCAGGAACAACTGCAACATGCTTTGCAGAATGGAGCTGCCAAAAAAGGAGCCACGCTTCTTGGAGCAAAGCAGTGGGAGGAGATCGGTCCATACAACGTGGGGGGGCGCATCCGTGCGATTGCGGTGAACCCGCTGAACACGGACATCATTTTTATCGGCGCGGCGGCCGGCGGCGTGTGGCGTTCAACCGATGGCGGGGCGAACTGGAGCAGCACCTTCGACCAACAAGGCTCCCTTGCCATGGGGGCGATTGCTATAAGCCCAGCCAATCCGCAAATCGTGTACGTGGGAACCGGAGAGAACACCCCGCACCCGATGTCACTGACCGGGGAAGGGCTGTTCAAATCAACCGATGGGGGGGAGACGTGGCAACAGTTGGCACTGACCCAGGTTGGGGCGTTTTCCAAGCTGTACGTCCATCGCCAGCGGCCAAATATCATCTATGCCGCCACCACCCGATCCAACGGCGGGTTCTACAAATCGGTGGATGCGGGCGTTACCTGGACCCGCACGCTAAGCTCCGATGCCTACGACCTTACCGTAAGCCCAACCAACAGCGACGTTCTGCTGGTTAGCACCACCAACAGTATCCATCGTTCGACCGATGGGGGCGAAACATTCACGCGGGTAAGCGGAACCGGAAGTGGATTCGACGGAACCAACGGCAACCGTATCAGCATTGCCATGTCGGCAAGCAACAACAATCGCGTCTATGCCCTGATCTCACGCACGGGCGGTTCGCAAGGGAACAACCTTGCCGATGCCTACTACTCCATTGATGGCGGCGTTACCTGGAAGCTCTCGAAAAAATTCGGCGAATCCTTCTTCCGTACCCAGGGGAACTACAACAACGCCATCGAGGTTCACCCCACGAATCCAGATATCGTCATAGCCTTGGGGATAGATGCTTGGCGCACCACCAATGGTGGAGTTGCTTGGGAGAATAGGACGAACGTTTATACCCAATACCCTCCCTTCTCCGTTGCCCACCCCGATCATCACGTGATCGTCTTCGACCCAAAGAATCCTGACATTCTGCACATCGGCAGCGATGGCGGATACTACCGCTCGGTGGATGGCGCAAACAACTGGAGCCGTATCGGAAACAAGCTACCCATCACCCAGTTTTATGCCATGGATGTTGACCAAAACCGGAACTACCGCGCCTACGGTGGAACCCAGGATAATGGCTCCAACGGAACCGTGGCCGGGACTTCAGGCTTCTCCAAAACTTGGAACGATCTTAGCGGCGGCGATGGCTTCTGGGTGGCGGTTGATAAATCCAACTCCAACCTTGTTTATACCGAAATCTACTACGGCCAAAGAATTTATCGGGTGAACGTGACCACCGGAGCCACCTCGCAGCTGAATGTGAGTGCCCTGCAGAACGACCCCGGCGATTGGTCCACGCCATTGATGATGAGCCCTACCGACCAAGTCACCCTTTACTCCGCCCGGCGCGACTTGTGGCGCACCAGCAACCGCGGAAGCTCCTGGCAGAACCTTGATGTTCCTGGCAACGGCACAGCCTCCACAATGGCCCTTTCACCACACGATGGCGAGCAAATGATGGTTGGGAAAGGGAGCGGCGGGGTCTATTTCTCGGTTGATGACGGCGCAACATGGACTGCATCGAAAGGGCTGCCCAACTTGTACGTCACCGATCTGGTGTATGATCCGGTCAACCCAGCGCGGGTCTATGCCACCTTCAGCGGATATAGCAATCGGCACGTCTATCGTTCCGATGACAAGGGGGCGAACTTTGTTGAGATCACCAACAACCTTCCCAACATTCCGGTGAATGCCATTGAGGTGGACCCGGCCAACAATGGGCATCTGTTTGTTGGGACCGATGTTGGGATGTTCGTAAGCCTTGACACCGGGGCAACGTGGTTCCCCTTCAACGAAGGCTTCCCGCTGACGGTCGTCAACGACCTCCGTATCCATCAAGCAACGCACACCCTTGTGGCCGCCACCTTTGGCCGCTCGATGTTTGCTATCAACATTGATAACCCTGATGTGCAGGGAATCGTGATAAACCCCGCTGGCGGAGCGGTGATTGAAACGCCCGACACCGTGGAAATCCGCTGGGCCGGATTCGAGAGCGAGGTCAAGGTGTTGATAAGCTACGACGGCGGAAGAACGTGGGACACGCTTTCGCAACGCGCCAGCGGAAGCAGCCTAAGCACGCCCCTTCCAATGGCCCGCGCAACGAATGTAAAAATCAAAGTGGTGGAGATTTCCAGCGGGCGCACCGCCGAATCGGGCAGCTTCTCGCTGACGGCCCCGGCCAACACGCAATCGCTGAACCAACGTGGGTTTGTGGCCACGGCCTTAACCGTGCGCAACGGCTATCTGTGGGCTGCCTCGCGCAGCAGCGACACGCTCTACTTCATGAAGCTCCCCTCCATTCTCACCAAAACTCCAATCGTCCGCACCGGGTTCAGCGGGGAGATTCGGGACCTGGCGTACGATGCCGCGACCGATCAGTTTATCGCACTTGTGGCCAATGGCGATTACACCAACCCCGGCATTTGGCGGATGGACACCACCGGCACCGCGCTTGGCCAAATCCCGCTGCCGGAAGGGGTGACGGCAATCAGCGGCATTGACATGACCCCGCAAGGATTGGCACTGATAACCCCGGGAAACCAAGCAACGCTCTATGTGGTGAATCCTTCCAGCGGAAGCGTGGTGGCGCAGTATGGCCAGCTGGAAGGAGCCAACGGCCAGGATCGCCGTTCGCTTGCATGGGACGGGCAAGGATTGATGCAAGGCATCCCAGAAGCGGTTGTGGGAAGCCAGTTCCCAACCCAGCTTCAGCGGCTTGGATTGAATGACCCGCTGACCGTTACCGAAGCAACCCCGGTGATCCTGAACAACCAGCTGAATTTGGAGTTTGTTGGGCTGGCATGGGACAACGGCAACAGCAATGCCGAAAAACGGATATTCTACGCCACCGATACCAACGGCGCGATCTATCGGCTGACCCTGCAAGGGGGGACGGCGATTGGCGCAGCCCCCGCAACCGGCGCGACCGAGGCCGCCACGGTTGCAATCGGCACGGTGACCCCGAATCCCTTCCGCGAAGAAGGGAACATCAGCTTCAGCGTCCGCAATGCCGGGGATATCCAGTTGGAGCTATGGAGTGCCGATGGCCGCCGCGCCGCAACGCTGTTCAGCGGCTGGGTAGAAGCCGGAACGCGCAACCTCAGTTTTAACGTCCACGGCTTGGCCGGCGGGATCTATTACGTGGCGCTTTCCGATGCCAACGGCCACCGCGCCGTCCGCCCAGTGGTGCTGATGCGGTAACGCCCGCAGCGCGTTCTGCATGAAGGGTAGCGGCCCCGACCTCCGTCGGGATTGATAACAGGTCTTTAGCCTGCCCAGTTAAAAGACACCGAAGGGTAGCGGCAGGTCTTTAGCCTGCCCAGTTAAAAGACACCGAAGGCTAAAGACCTTCGGCTACCGGAGCCGCGGCACCAAAAGGTAGCGGCCCCGACCTCCGTCGGGATTGATAACAGGTCTTTAGCCTTCCCAGTAGAAAGGGTAGCGGCAGGTCTTTAGCCTGCCCAGTTAAAAGACACCGAAGGCTAAAGACCTTCGGCTACCGGAGCTGTGACACCGAAGGGTAGCGACCCCGACATCCGTCGGGATTGATAACAGGTCTTTAGCCTGCCCAGTTAAAAGACACCGAAGGCTAAAGACCTTCGGCTACCGGAGCCGCGGCACCAAAAGGTAGCGGCCCCGACATCCGTCGGGATTGATAACAGGTTTTTAGCCTGCCCAGTCAAAAGACACCGAAGGCTAAAGACCTTCGGCTACCCTGACTGAGCCGAAGGCTCAAGTTTTATCACCCACGATCCAGTCGGGGCGGTGTTGGGCACGCTGAAAATGCGTTCCTTCCTTGCCCCGTTTTTTCCTTTCCTTCCTTACCTTGCGCGTTCGTCAACAATGCACGAACGCCAAACAGTACCTGCCCATGACTGCTACTGAAAACAGACTTTACGGCTGCGCCGCTGCGCTGCTGGTGTTGCTCAGTTCAACGCTGGTTGCGCAGCAGCGCACGCCCGTGTTTAACCCCGAAAAAGAGGCCGAGAAGCATCAGAAAATTTTTGAGGAATCGCTGAAAGACCGCAACCGTGAGGAGACCGGAGAGGATGTTCGCGGGCGCGACGAATGGTTCCGGTACCAGCGTGCATACCCGTACGACGTGATCCCAAGCGAGGGGCGCATCCAAGCACTCCAGGAAATGGAGGCGATGCAGCACCAGCTGGCAACGGCGATGAAGAAGCAAGCAACAGCAGGATTCCTTGGGGCAACCGCCTGGACATCCATCGGTCCGTTCAACTCTGGCGGGCGCATCCGCAGTGTGGTGCTGAACCCGTATAACTCGCAGACGATCTTCATTGGCGCGGCTGGCGGTGGTGTCTGGAAAACAATGGATGGAGGGGCGAACTGGTCCACCACGTTCGATAAACAGCCTGCGCTGGTTATGGGGGCAATCGCCATTGACCCAACGGATACCAACACCATCTACGCCGGAACTGGCGAGAACGTGCCGGCCTTCCCGACCTACGAAGGCGAGGGCATCTTCAAATCAAGCGATGGAGGGAATACTTGGGAACCGCTGGGATTGAGTTCGGTGGGGGCATTCAGCAAGATTGCCGTGAACTGGCAAAACCGGAACATCGTCTATGCCGCCGCCGCACGAAGTAATGGCGGATTTTATCGCTCGGACGATGCCGGAAAAACGTGGAATAAGACCTTCAATAACGATCTGTTCGATATGTCGGTCAATGCAAAAAATCCCAACACCCTGATTGTTGCCACCACCAACGGGCTGTATCGCTCAACCGATGGCGGCATTGCTTTCGTTGCGTTGGGTGGATCCAAATTCCCAAACGCCAGCCGGGTTAGCGTGGCCATTTCCCCAAGCGATACCAACCGGGTCTATGCCCTGTTCTCAACATTCGGTGGGCAAGGGGGGAACAACCTTGCGGAGATCTATGTCAGCAAGGATGGCGGAAATGCCTGGACGCTCTCCAAAAAATTTGATGAGCGATTCTTCCGCAATCAGGGCTACTACAACAACTGCATCGAGGTCCATCCCACCAATCCTGAGATTGTGATTGCAGGAGGGATTGACCTTTACCAGACAATCAACGGCGGCGTGGAGTGGGTGAACTTGACGAACAACTACACCGCCTATCCACCCTTCGACGTAACTCATCCGGACCAGCACGTTATTGCGTTCGATCCCATCAACCCCGATGTGGTTCACAATGGAAACGACGGCGGATATTACCGAAGCGATGATGGTGGCAACAACTGGCAACGCTCCGCACTGCTGCCAATCACGCAGTTCTACAAAATGGATGTTGACCAGTCGCGCCCGTACCGCGCCTATGGCGGGTCCCAGGACAACGGAACACATGGAACCTTCAGCGGGAAAACAGAGTTCGGCCAACAGTGGAGATTCATGTCAGGAGGGGATGGCTTCTGGGCCGTGGTGGATTTGAACGTGCCGGACCAAGTCTTCACCGAGTCGCAAAATGGGGAGACGATGTACCTGTTCAACACCAGAACCAACAATCTTCGCTGGTTAAACACCGCGCCGATGGAGAGCGATCCGGGGAATTGGTCCACCCCAATGGCAATGAACCCTGCCGACTACACCACCTTCTACACCGCCCGCACCCAGCTTTGGCGCACCACTAACTACGGCACATCGTGGAGCAGTAATCCTGTGCCTGGGGGGCTTGCTTCAACAATGGCCGTCTCCCCCCACGATGGCGTTTCCATGCTTGTGGGGAAAGGAAGCGGAGGGGTCTATTACTCTTCCGATGATGGCCAAACATGGAAAGCCTGCAAAGGCTTGCCCAACCTGTACGTTACCGATCTGGTGTATGATTTCGGGGTGGAGCATCGGGTGTATGCCACCTTCAGCGGGTACAACCGCCGCCACGTCTATCGCTCCGATGATGACGGGGCCAATTTTGTGGATATCACCAACAACCTCCCCAACATCCCGGTCAATGCCATTGAGGTGGACCCCATCAACAAGGATCGTTTGTTTGTTGGCACCGATATCGGCGTGTTCGTCTCGCTGGATGGCGGCGGAACCTGGTATCCCTTCAGCGAAGGGCTTCCGGTGACGCTGGTGTTCGATCTGAAAATTCACCGCGACAGCCGAACCCTCGTGGCCGCAACCTTTGGCCGCTCCATGTTCCAAATCAGCATCGAAAACCCACAGGTGCAGCCACTGCTGGTTGCCCCAGCCGGAGGAGAGGTGATCGAAACCCCCAGCGAGCTTACCGTCTCATGGCTTGGTTTTACGAAGAACGTCCAGATTCTTATCAGCTACGATGGCGGCAGAACCTGGGAAACCGTGGCGGATGATGTCGCCGGAAACTCCACAAAGGTCCAGCTGCCGTTGGCGCGCGCAACCAACGCAAAAGTGAAAGTGATTGAGAAGGAGAGCGGAAGAACAGTGGAATCCCTTTTCTTCACGCTGACCGCTGCGGCCAACACCCAATCGCTGAACCAACGCGGGTTTGTTGCGCAGGCGTTGGCCATTCGCCACGGCTATCTATGGGCCAGCACTCGCGGAAGCGACACCATCTACCGGATGAAGCTCCCCTCAATCCTCACCAAAATTCCGATCGTTCGTACAGGCTTCACGGGTGAGATTCGGGACCTTGCATGGGACCCGGCTGCCGACCAATTCTACGTGCTGGTCTCCGATTCCGATTTCTCCAATCCCCAAGTTTGGCGAATGGACACCACCGGGGCGGCTGCCGGGAGCATCACCCTTCCCGAGGAGGCCGTGCGGATCAGCGGCATTGAGATCACCCCGGAAGGCTTGGCATTGATAACCCCAGGAACCGCTGCGCAACTGTTTGTTCTGGACCCAACCACGGGAACAGTGCTTGCGCAGCGCGGCCCGTTGCAAGGGGCCGTTGGGGGCGATCGCCGCTCGCTGGCATGGGACGGGCAAGGGCTGACGCAAGGGATACCGGAGGCCGCCCCTGGAACCGATTTCCCCACGCAGATCCAGCAGCTGCGGAGCGTTGCGCCGTTCGCAGTAACGAACGCCACGCCGGTGATTATCAACAACGTGACGGTTCTGCAGCTGGTTGGGCTAACCTTCGATTCCGCCAACAGCGACGCGGCAAAGCGACTTTTTTACGCCACCGACACCGCCGGGGCAATCTACCGCATCAGCCTCCCCCAAGCGATTGTCACCGGCGCACCGATCGCGGAAGAAAACTTTGCGACAAGCGCGGCGCTCTCCATCCGGCAAATCCTCCCCAATCCGGTGCGTGGCAATGCGCAACTCCGTTTCTGGGTGGCGAACGCCGGGGAAATCTCGGTCGGCATCTGGAACGCAAATGGTGAGCAGGTGGCCAAAGTGTTTGAAGGAAAAATCGAGGCAGGCGAGCGGGAGCTAACGGTGAACACACAGGGGCTTGCTGGCGGCCTCTACTACGTTGCCCTCTCGAACGCCAACGGCGATCGGGAAATCCAGCCGATTGTTGTGCTGCGGTAAGCAGAGTCAAACCACGGTCAAATCACAGTCGAACCACCTGCGGGATCATCCACGCAGCGATTCCCACAGCGGCAAGCTGAATCTTCCATTGGAAGGTTGCTTGCCGCTATTTTTTTTGCCGCACCACCATCCATGTGTCCATGTCGGGAATTCAGGATTGAAGCCAGCATAGCATAAAATTCGTTGGCCATTAACTTTCCAGCCTCCGTTGTGTTCTTGGGATTCCAATCTTGGAAATCTATCACGGCCAACCAACGTGTCATTGATGCCACGGCAAAAAATTATCCTGTACAACCCGAAGTCCGTTTTCTTTACGATGCCGCTTGGCTTAATGGCGGTTGCTTCTGCGCTTGACCGCAGCCGTTATGATGTCCAGATTATTGATGGCCGACGCGTGGTGGAAATGGCGGAGGAATTTCTGCGCCGCGGTCTGTGGTTTACGTGGACGGCAACCATGAGGGCAGATCAGGGAAGCCGATTATCGGATCAGGCGTTGCAGAACTGCGTGCGTGCCGGGTTGCGTTGGCTGATGGTTGGTGTTGAATCGGGATCGCAAGAGATGCTGGAGTATTTGAAGAAGGATGTGAAGATCGAGCAAATTCTTGCGATTGCTGAGCGGTGCGCCAAGCATGGAATTCAATGCGTGTTTCCCCATATCGTTGGCTTCCCGGGGGAAACCGATGCAAGCATCCCTCTGGAAAAAGCAATTATCGAGCGATTAAAACCTTTGCCCAAAATTTCCTGATCTCAACAAAGCAATAAACCGCCAACTGATAATTCCCCGATAATGATCCTTTCTACCGACATACTTCTCCACGAGCCAGTGCTTCGCACGTTGGCGTATTATGACCTGTTCGACTACCCGCTGACAACCTCGGAGATTTATACATTTCTTCCACTTGGAAATATCCAGGAAGGGGAGCTTGCTGGCGTGCTATCTACGATGAAGATGGATGGCCGAATTAGCGAACACAACGGATACTGGTTCCTGCCGCACCGCTCGGCAGCGTCCGTTGATCGGCGAAAAGCTATGGAAAAGGGAGGGGAGCGGATGTGGAAAATCGCGAAAACAGTGGCGAAATATATGCGCCACGTTCCATTTGTCAGAGGGGTGTTTGTCAGCGGCCAGCTGTGCCGGTATATCGCCGACAAAAACAGCGATATTGATTACTTCATCGTCACCCAGCCAAATCGGCTTTGGATTGTTCGGTGCATATTCGTGCTGTTCCGGCGAGTGGTGCTGTTGAATAATCGCAAATATTTCTGCGTGAATTATTACGTCACCAGCGATAACCTGAAAATTCGCGAACGGAATCCGTATGTGGCTTGCGAAGTAGCTTCCGTAAAGCCGTTGTATAACCGCGAGATGTTCAACCAATTCATGCAGGAGAACACGTGGATTAGCGATTATTTTCCGAATTTTTCCATGAGCAGAATTGATTGCCGCGATGAAGAATTGCCCCAAAGCCGCTTCCAAAAAATCTTGGAATCGTTTATCCCAAATGCCGTTGCTTCTTGGGTGGATGTTCGCTTGATGAAGTTCACCCGCTCATTCTGGCAATGGAAATTTCCAACACATTCCCAACGCGCCCACGAAATTTCGCTGCGTACCCGCCGCAACGAATCCCGCGCCCACCCGAACGATGTCTCGGCAACGATTTTGCAGAAATACTACGAAGGCTTGCGCCGGTATGGAGTGCTAAAAGGATAGCGCGTGCGGTTTCATTTTTTTTGCCAGAACAACATAAAAAAATCCCGAAATGACGACACTGTTCACACACAGCTATTTCCTGCGTTTCGACCCAAAGGAGTACAAGGCGATGATGCCCTACCCTCCGCTGGGGACGTTATACGCGGCGGCTGTTGCGCGGGATGCCGGGCATGATGTTGCGCTGTTTGATGCGATGCTGGCTGACTCCGAAGAAGAAATTGAGGCGCATATTCTGGCAACCCGCCCCGAGGTGGTTGTTATTTACGACGACGATTTTAATTACCTCACCAAAATGTGCCTGACCCGAATGCGGGAGGCCGCGTGCAGGATGGCGGCGATTGCTAAACAGCATGGTTGTGCGGTGATTGTTCATGGTTCGGACCCCACCGATCATTTCCACACCTACTTTGATGCCGGGGCCGATGCAATTTTGCTGGGCGAGTCCGAAATAACGCTGAAAGAAGTCTTGGAATATCTGGCCGAAACAACGGAACGCCCGATGACTGAAATTGCCGGAGTGGTTGTTCGCAATGCAAATGGGGAAATCGTTCAGGGACCGCGGCGGGGGGCGTTGCGCGATTTGGATCAGCTCCCATTTCCGGCACGCGACCTTGTGGATATTGATCGCTACCGGGCAATTTGGACCGAACGTCACGGCTATTTTTCGCTGAATATCGCCACCACTCGCGGCTGCCCGTTCCATTGCAACTGGTGCGCAAAACCGCTGTACGGCCAAAGCTATTCGTCACACTCGCCGGAGCGTGTGGCAGCGGAAATGGAGCTGCTGAAAAAAACTTGGAACCCCGACCACCTCTGGATTTGCGATGACATTTTTGGGCTGAAACCAGGCTGGATGGAAACGTTCGCCAACCAGGTGCAACGCCGCAACGCCGCAATCCCATTCAAGTGCCTAAGCCGTGCGGATTTGCTGCTGCGCGGGAACACCATTGGCTTGCTGCAACGCGCCGGATGCCGTACCGTCTGGATGGGGGCCGAATCTGGTTCGCAGAAGGTGCTGGACGCAATGGAGAAAGGGACGACCATCCAGCAGATTGAGGAAGCCACAAGGAAATTGCGGGGGGCAGGAATTCACGTTGGATATTTCTTGCAGTTCGGTTATCCGGGGGAGGGGAAGCAAGAAATTGCCGACACGCTGGCGATGGTCCAAAAGAATTTGCCGGATGAAATCGGCATCTCCGTCTCCTACCCGCTTCCAGGAACGCCGTTCTACCAGCGGGTGAAAGCGCAGATGAAGGGGCAGCAGAATTGGAGGGAAAGCGCGGACCTTGCAATGATGTTCCAGGGGGCGTTCAGCACTCAGTTTTACCGCAGGCTGGCGGCATACGTTCATAAAAAACACCGCTTGTGGCTGGGCCTGCGGTTGCTGCGGGCATTGGCGCAGAAACGGGGGGATGCAACCCACCGAATCCCGTTCCGGCGTGCGTTGCTTGCCCCGTACTACGCGATTGGAGCGTTGCTGCTGCTCCCTCAGCTTCGTTTCCACCAGCAAGCCAACCGCCTGCCGAAGCTCCAGCCGCCGCGCCCTGCGGCTGAGCTTCGATAGCTGCTGTGTACGCCAGCAAGCGGGCTTGATAGATTGCTTCTTCACCACGGCCAATCGGCTTGAACAAAAGCCCCGGCGCAACCACACCATCACCAACCACCATGAAAATACCCTGAATCAAGGGCTTGTATCCAAATGTCAGTTGCGTATATTCGGCGCGGTACACCTTCTGTGGGATACCCCTCTTTGGTGCTTCTTCTGGCTTCGTCTTGCCATGCGGCTTTTCCAGGCAGCATATCAGCAGGCGGGTCCCCGACCTCACGATTAGCGTTTCTGCATGTAGCGATTGATACTACTCACCAAAACAACGTGCCGATGATGACAAGGCTACTGCTTGTTGCTGCGTTCCTGCTGTTGATTGGAATGCCCGCTTCTTTGCGTGCGCAATTGCGTGAGAAAGGGGGGCCATCGCTGCTGGGGTCGAATGCTGAGGGAACCCATTTCATGGTTGGGTTTATGCAGAATGAGACTGATGTCTGCATGAAACGCTCCATCTACCGCGTTATCTCCATTGCCTCGCGATTCCAAACAGAGGTCACGATCCGCTTCCCCGATCGCACCGTCATCAAAAGAACGGTCCCTGCTTTTCAGGTGTTCGAGCAAACGGTGCCGGAGTACTTTGAGTGCATCGGCGAAGGCGTTTTTGATTTGGGGATCGAGATCACTAGCACCGAGCCTATCTCCGTCTATTGCTACAACAGCCGCTACCTCACTTCCGATGGCTACATGGCGCTCCCGATAAGCTCCTGGGGAACCCAGTATGTTAGTGCCAACTACTACCTTGACCATTACACCCCTTCCGATCCCACCGACGATTACGACCAATACCTTTGCGACAAAGCTCCACGCGGCGGTGAGTTCGCAGTGATTGCTGCCGAGGAGACGGTGGTCAGCGTCTATCCAAAAACCAAAACAGTGACCGCGCAGGCTGCCGGGGTGATGTTCCAGCGGGTGCTGCAGAAAGGGGACATCTTGCAGGTGCAGGATGGCGGAACCGTTCGGGGCGGGACCGACCTTACCGGCTCGATCATCATTGCCGATAAGCCCGTTGGGGTGCTAAGCGGCCACATCCGCGCCGGCATCCCAACCCAGTTCGACACCAAGGACCACTTGATTGAGATGCTCCCCCCGCGCGAGATGCTGAGCACCGAACATATCCTTATTCCATTCGGCGGGCGTAACGGCGGCGATGTTGTTCGCGTGATTGCCTCCGAGCCAGGAACCACCAATGTTTCGGTTACGGTGGAGGGTGTTGAGGTGAAAACGTTCGCGCTTGCGGGAATGGGGGAGTGGGGGGAATATGAGCTGGAGCGGGCCACGGTTATCACCAGCGATAAGCCGATACTGGTGACGCAATACTCCAAGTCGAGCGGAGCCGATCCCGAGAACGTCAATCGCCCGCCGAACACTCCGCTCCCTCATCCGTTCGACCCCGACATGATGGTCATCACCCCAACGGACCAATACGTGAACGCCGCGGTCTTCCAGACGCTGCCGAACAGAAGCTCAAGCGATATCCGCGTTGCCAACCAGTTCGATTATCACTACCTCACCATTGTTGCCGAGCAGGAGAGCTTCGGCACCATCCAGCTGGACAATGGCCGCCTTGCCGACCATCCTGGCTTTGTTACCGGAAACGTGATCGGCGCGGCGCGGCCCTACTTGTGGGCAACCGTCCGCATCAGCGACGGGCAAACCCACGTGCTGACCAGCGATGGATTGTTTAGCGGCTTTATTTATGGCCTGGGTGAGTTCGATTCCTACGCTTGGCCGATCGGTTCCGGAATGCGGCGGTTGGGGCAGATAGATACCAAATCGCCGTCGTTCGCCACGCAGCAGAAGTGCGACCAATTCACGGTTCGTGTGGCCGATAGCGGGATCACGGAAAGCGGATTGCAGAAAGTCTGGCTGGTGGATTCCGCCTCCAGCAACGTCCGATTCCAGGGGAGCCTGCTGATCCATGGGGATGACTTCAACAACTCCACCGTCACCACGATTGACCCGGCACTTCCCGGAAAAGCACAGGTGGTTGCCATGGACCTGCAAGGAAATCTTGACACGTTCAATTTGGTCCTTCCGGTGCTTGCCCCAACGTTCTCCAGCGACTCCCTCCTCTTTGCCGATGTCCCTCCAGGAATCCTTCACACGCGGAGCTTCACGCTGACGAACTCCACCGGCAACCCAATGCAGATTGACAGCGTGGGGTTGGTGGTGAATCGTGAGTTCATCCTTGCGTCGGGATACCAAGGGGCGGTGTTGCAGGCGGACCAATCGCTTCCCATCACCGTCACCTTCAAGTCCGACGAAGTGCAAGATTTTGCCGACACGGTGCTGGTCGGTGCCAACTGCCGGGTCTTCCGCCTTCCGGTTGCGGCGCAGATGCCGTTGCCGCAAATCTCCACCGAAGATTTGGAGTACTACGGCGTTCGTGCCGGGCGCGCCAAAACCATGCGGCTGCGGGTTTGGAACCCGGGCGTTAGCACGCTGAAAATTGATAGCGTGGTGATGTCGCCCGGCGTGTTCAGCAACATGACCGGGAAGAACACACCGTTTTTGCTGGATGCCGGAAAGGACTCATCGTTCCAGATTCGTTTTATCCCACCATCCACCGGCGATTTCACCGGATCCGTCACCTTCCACAGCACCGCAGGGATTGCGATTGCACGGCTGCACGGGGTGGGGCTGTATCCAAAGTTGGAGATTGGCGGGTGGGATTTTGGAAAGATTCAAGTGGGGGATACCGGAATGGCGCGGCTCCCAATCGTGAACAGCGGAACGGATACGGCGTTTGTCACCGGCATCACCATTGCCGAGGCCGCAATATTCCCCGCCCCGGCGGCCAGATTCCGCGACACCTTGCTGGTTGGCGACACAACGTGGGTTGATGTTGCCTTCGTTCCGCAGGCCCAGGCGGAGTACCGTTCGGCGGTGTTCCTAAACAACGATGACGGGCTGGAGGCCACGAACACCTTGCTTGGAAGCGGGTATATCTTGGCGGCCACGATTGACGGCTACGACTGGAAGGAACGCTGGGTCGGTTCGGTGCACGACACGCTGGTGCTTCTGCGAAACACCGCGCGCGAGCCGGTCACGATCAGCCGCGTCTGGATTGACGCTGGCGATACGGGTGACTTCGAGGCCGAACCACTTCTTGTTCCCCTCACGCTCGACTCCGGCGAAACCGCTCCGGTTTCCGTGCGATTCAGCCCGCTGATGGCTGGCCACCGCGAGGCCGTGATTGCTGCCCAAACCGATTCGCGCCAGACCCCGATCATCACCAACACCTTGCAAGGCTTTGGATTGATTGCGTTGGCCAGCGATCAGTTGGAGTGGGACAGCAGCGAAAGCTACTCCTGCGACACACGCACCGGCTGGCTGACGATCCACAACGACGGCAACACGCCGCTGACCATTGCCGACATCCAGCTTGCCAGTAATCCTTCCATTGCCACGGCGATGCTTCCTGCGGCGGGGACGATCATTCCGGTGGGGGGGGATATCACGGTGGCGTTCTCCGTTCCGTTCGATGGCTTTGCCGACACGGTGACGGGCCAGCTAACATGGAGTTATCAGGAAATCCCGGGAACGTTTGCGCGGCAATTTGGCGTGCGGTCGCGTCCGCAGCGGATGGCAATCCGGACAATTCCTCCGGCGGTGGTTCCAAATGGCGGCAACTTCAGTATCATTGTGGCGGTGGACAGCCTTTACTGGGAGAAACTTCCCATCAGCCAGGCCACCGTGACGGTTTCCTACAACCCACGAATGGCGATGTTCAACCGCGCAAGCTGGGATGCGTTGGTGGCCGATGCGTCCAAGCCCCTTGATGCCGATTGGGTTCCCGCCGGCGCGCCAACGGTTGACACTTCGGGACTGCTGACCCTTCGGCTGAAGCCACGCAACGGCGCAACGGCATATCTTGACGGCGCGGTGCTTCTTCCCATCCCGTTCCATATTTTTATTGCCGAGGATATGGCCGACACGTTTACGGTGACGATGACTGCGGGACCTTCGGCCTGTGCAAGCCCGGCGGTCACGACAATCCCCTACCGGGTGGATAGCATCTGCGGGTTGTCGCATCGGCTGTTCTATTTTACCGGCAACCCCTACGCGCTGAAGCAAAGCATCCCGAACCCGGCAACGCATACTGCCCAGATTGAGTTCACCCTTGCGATGGACTCGGAAACAAAACTGGAGATTTTTGCCGCCGATGGCCGCCCTGCGATTGTCCCGATTGATGGATATTTGCGGGCCGGAGACTACCGTTTAACGGTGGATGCAAGCGGGTTAAGCAGTGGCACGTACTACTATCGCCTGACCTCCGGAGAATTTTCTTCGGTTCGGCAGATGGTAATCCGCCGCTGATGTTGTAACTTCGGTTCCTTCACGGAGGTCTTGATAACTGCCAGTGCCATTCGTCCAACCTTGCGGCCCCTGTCTGTGGGTTGCAACATTGGTAGTTCTTACGTTCGCGTTCTAACCAAACAATCCATATCAACTGCTGGAGAACCTTCCCTATGAAATTTCTTTCCGCTACGCTCTGCGCGTTGGCCATTGGTGTGACCATCGGTAGCGAAGCCACACTTGCGCAAGGGTCCAACCCGCTGGATCCGACGGTTCCGCGCTCGCAAGTGCTGGTGGGGCCAACCGTTGGCATTACCCGCAATTACCACACCGGTGGCTTCCGTACGATTGATGACCCCAACTGCCCAATCTTCGAGCAAGGTTCCGGCTGGGGTTTCTTGGTGGGAATGACTGCCGAGTTCCAACCGTCGCCGAACTGGAGCATTATCCCACGGATTTGCTACGACACCCGCCCGGGCCAGTTCACCCAGAACCTTCCCGATGCACAAGTGCTGCTGCCAAACGCCACCCAGCCGGTGAATCAAACGGTGGAAACCTCCTCCGACATCACCTACAGCCTGCTGACGGCCGAGGTGTTGTACAAGTACGAAATCGCCAAAATCACCAAAGGGCTGCGCCTAAGCGTGCAGGCCGGACCGGTGTTCGGCTACGTGCTTGGGGGGAAGAACCGCCAGGTGCAAGATTTGATCGAGCCGCAAAACGCACGGTTCGTGAACCCAGACCAGTTGCCAGAAGAGAACAACGGCCGCCGGCTGATCCTGTTCGATGGTGATATCCCTGAGCGTGAGTCCATCCGCTTCTCGCTGAAGGCTGGCGCGGCGGTGGAGGTCGGGTTGTTCGGGAATGCCTGGATTATGTGCCCGGGCGTTTTCTACGACTACGGCCTAACCCAGGTCACCAAAGCCGAGAACTGGAACCTGAACAGCATCCTGTTCCAAGTGGATTTCCGTCGCGCATTCTAAACCCACTCCGTCGCGATTGGCATTGCAATCGCTGGGGCATCGCTTCCCGATGTCCCAGCGATTTTTTTTTATCCATTCTGCATTCTCCGCTGCGACACTCACCCCATTGCGGAATCTTATTCGGCAGGCCGCCAAGCGTGCTGCCATTTGGCGCAACGGCTTGGCCCGTTCAACCAATCATCAAAAAAGGTCCTTGCCATGAACCGTCCCCTTGCTTCTCTGCTGCTGTTGGGTGGAGTGTTCTTGTTGGAAGGAGCCAGCGGCCTGCTGGCGCAACGCTCGTACTCTACCGCTCCCAACCCGCTTGATCCCAACGTTCCCCGCTCGCAAATTGTTGTTGGCCCCACCGTTGGCGTAACCCGAAACTGGCACACCGGCGGCTTCCGCACTATTGATGAACCAAACTGCCCAACCTTTGAACAAGGCGCGGGGTGGGGCGTGCTGGCGGGGCTGACTGCGGAGTATCAAACCCCGTGGAATTGGACCGTGGTGGGGCGCGTAAGCTACCAAACCCGCCCGGGTTCCTTCCGCCAATATCTTCCCGATGCCGAGGTAATACTGCCAAGCAGCCAAACCTCAACCACCCAAACTGTGCGGACCGATGCCACCATCACCTACAACCTTGTGGCTGCCGAGCTTGCCTACAACCACCGCGTTGCACGCCTTGCAAAAGGGGTGTTCCTCAACGTGGAGGCGGGGCCAGCGTTTAGCGTTGTTCTGGGGGGAAGCAATCGGCAGGTGCAAGATTTGATCGAGCCGCAAAACGCACGGTTCGTGAACCCGGATCGGTTGCCCGAGGAGAACAACGGCCGCCGGCTGATCCTGTTCGATGGCCAAATCCCGGGGCGGAATTCGACCCGATTCTCGATGAAAGGTGGGGTGCAGTTGGAGGTGGGCCTGTTCGGGAACGATTGGATTATGTACCCGGGCATCTACTTCGACTACGGCCTAAGCCGCGTCACGAACAACGAGAATTGGAACCTGAACACCGCCATGTTCCAAGTGGATTTCCGCCACGCGTTCTGATCCGCCGTGGCGCGGTGTCAGGGTGGTGAACATGGGGGAGTGGGTGGCGTGCCCTATTTGGCAAGCCGCCACCGTGCGCCGGAAACAATCATCAATCATCTCTCCATTTCTACAATGAACACGTTTCTTCGCTTGCTTTCTGTTTGGATTGCTGCCACGGCAGCCGCCATTGCCCAAGCACCCTCGGGTGATATTCCCCTTTGCGATCCGCCGATGCCACGGTGGCACGTTGGGCCAACGAGCGCGCTGCTGCTGAACTCACACCCCGGGGCCAACGGAGCGGGAAACCCCGGGGAGCCGGAACAACGGATGGGGTTCGCCCTGGGAATCGGGGCGGGGTATGACCTTACCAGCGAATTCGAAATCAGCGGGCGATTGGAGTACCGCTCGATGCCCGGGCGGGTGGTGTATCCCGTGGAATCATTCATTATTCTACCAAGCAGTGTTGAACCGCACCTCTTGGTGGTGACAACCACAACCGACATCCCTCAATTTCGTGCAGTTGATCTTGCGCTATCGGCTGCGTTCAAGCCTCGTTTGTTGAGGCGGTTGTCGGGGATGGTGGCTGTGGGGGCGTTCCTCCGCAGTGCGCTGGAAGGAACGCACTCCCAGTTTATTGATTTCCCTGATGGAGGCAAGCCGATCAATCCCGCAGGATTTCCAACCGAGCACAACGGGCAGCGATTGATCCTGAAGCCATACCAAGAAATTTCGGATTTGAACAAGGTGGGGGGTGGAGTTACTGGGGGAATCGGGGTTCAGTATCGCTACGGCAGCACCCGAATCATTCCGGCAATTTGGTACGACCACTCCCTAACGAACGTCACCAGCAGCGCGGAAGAAGATGGCTGGCGCGTGCACTCGCTGGCGTTTCGGGTGGATGTTCGGATGGAGTTGTAAACCAAGCATCATCAACAAAAAAATCTATGAAACAGTTACTTCTTTCAGCCTTGCTTCTCTGCTTCGGAAGCACCTCCATGATGGTGGCGCAGAGTGATGTGGGGAAGGAACTCACCGATCCCCCAAAGCCAGCATTCGTTCTGGGGATCACTGGCGGGTTGCTCCGCAGCAGCCACACCGGTGGGGGAATCACCGGCGGTGCCGACACCATCCGAACCGTTGCCGTGGGGAAGGTGGGGTTCAGCGTGGGGTTGGTTGCGGAGCAATCGTTCGGCCAATGGTTGAGCTTGGGCGGACGCTTGGAATACCGGTCCATGCCCGGTGCCATCTACCAAGCTCCCCCTGGCGTTGAAGTGCTTCTTCCCGAATCTGGCGTAATGGTGATTGACACCGTTACCACCTCCATTCTGGAGTATCAGAATCTGAGTGCGGAGCTTACGGCGGTTGCCCGCCCGCTGCAGCTGGCCAGCGGAGTGACGCTGCTGTGCGGGGCCGGAGCTTCAATCGCCACACCCCTGAATGGGAAACGAACCCGCTACCGTGGCCACGTCAGCTACCCACAAAGCACGCCGTTGGAGGAAGCCGCCGCAGCGCAGCAGGAGGGGGGAAATCATGCAATGCTAAGCAATGAGGAGCCGCTCCCGATGCTTCAAGATTTCCGCTTCGGCGTTGTTGGCACGGTTGGGGTTCGGCTTGAATGTGGCGGGACCTCCATCACCCCCAACATCAGCTACGACCACTCCCTAACCAACGTCACCAGCAGCGCGGAAGAAGATGGCTGGCGCGTGCACTCGCTGGCGTTTCGGGTGGATGTTCGGATGGAGTTGTAAGGCCGGATTAAAAGGCCAGATTGAAAGACGGGATTGAAAAGTAGGATTGAAAGGGGAGCGGGGCATCGCATCGGCCAACCGTTACGAGCTGAGGAGTTGAGCGAGGCGATACCGTCCCCTTTTCGTTCTGCTTTTGCTTTAGGGGGGAGGGCATATCATCAGGTATGCCCTCCCTTGCTGTTTGCGTTCTCACAACCCCGTCATCACCTTACTCTGTTTGAACTCCCCGCTGCCGTTGCTGACGGTAAGTTGGAACAGGTAGTTCCCTGCCGGAAGCTGCTCGCTTTTTTGCCAAGAGATGGCATGGTCGCCCGCCTCCAATCCACCACCATACACGCTTGCCACTTTTTTCCCGGATAGATCGAACACCTCAAGGTTCACCTGCGAGGCTTGCGCCAGATTGAAGTGGAATGCGGTTGCTCCATGGAACGGATTCGGGGAGTTCTGCTGAAGTTTGAATTGCCCTCCGGTCTCCGGCTCAAGGTTGATAACCCCCGATTTCGGCGCGTTCATGCCAACGGTCAGGGTTCCAATGTAGCCACCGGTGGCGGCGTTTTCGGTGATGGTCAGCATCTCATACTGCGTGTTGCTCATGTCGCTAAAGATGCCGTCGGCGGCGTTGGTTGTGCTGTTCTGTCCTTTCTCAACATACAGCGGAGTTTTGTACACCGCTTCGGTGATGGCTTCGGGGAAGGCCATTTGGCTGGTGGCACTCAGCACCGAGTTTAGGAAGACCTCAAAATGGATATGCGTTGCGCGCCCGTTGTACCAGCCTGGATAGACCGTGTGGAACTCCACTTGGCCATTGCTGTCGGTCAGCTGAATCCCCCGCATGAAGGTCTGCCCCACGGTGTTGACCCCTGGCTGCTGGAAACCGGAATAGACCCCATCTTTATTGGTCTGCCAAATATCCACCCGTGCGTTCGCGATTGGTCGGCAGTCATCGTTGATGTTCACAATCGTTAGGCGAATTGTTAGTGGCATTCCGGGCAGCCCTTCGGTGATGTCTTGGCGGAATTTGGTGGAGTCTTTGCTCAGGTCCAACGGGTAGGGGCCTCGGGTTTCTTGGGGGATCAACACACAGTCGGCTCCGGACGGAAGTGCGGCCTTGCCCGTTGGTGCGGTGTTCGTTTGTGGCGTGTCGGCGCAGGCTACCGGCAACGGCAATACCACGCTGGCGCTTGCCACCCCAACGGCTTTCAGAAATTCGCTTCGTTTCATGGTTGTTGGTTGGATTAACTGTGAGTTCCCGGCGTGCTGCGTTGGTTCGGATGTGTGCAGCAACCGCGTAATCGAAATGAGGGGGCTGCCTGCAGTTCGGTCACGGAAAAATATGTAATAAATGCCGCAGGTATAGGTCCACCAGGGCAATCTGCCTTGATTCTTCGAAGAAGATTTTTCCCGCCGCTGTTACTTCTCACTACCTGACGCAAACCGTGGGGATCGTTATTTTCATTCTTAGTGATTGATGGACGCTGCCGGTCTGTCACTATACTATCACCATATACTATCACCATACTGTGGTGAATCGTCAACGCGGTGGTTCATCATGGCAATGGATGATATGGGGAATGGCGATTGGCAATCGCGCAAGTGAAGGGGGGATTTCCGCGAACGCTTTCCAATGAGAGAACTATGGCTTCCTCCGTTCAGCCGCTTGTCAACATCAACAACTATCCGTTGCTGAAGCTGATTGATTCCCCGCACGATCTGCGGCGGCTTGACCCAACGCAATTGCGCCAGGTCTGCGCCGATGTGCGCAACTACATGATTGATGTCATCACGCAAGTTGGCGGGCATTTTGGGGCCGGGCTTGGCGTGGTGGAGCTGACGGTGGCCGCCCACTACGCCTTCAACACCCCAAAGGATAAGCTGGTGTTCGACACCGGGCACCAGGGCTACCCCCACAAAATCTTGACCGGGCGGAAGGAACGCCTGCATACCATTCGCCAAAAAGGGGGGCTAAGCCCTTTCCTGAAACAGGAGGAGAGTGAGTACGACATCTTCGGCGCGGGCCACGCAACCACCTCTATCTCCGCCGCGCTTGGCCTTGCCGCCGCTCGCGACCTGAAAGGGGAGGATAACCACGTGGTTGCCATCATTGGCGACGGGGCAATGACCGGCGGAATGGCCTACGAGGCCATGAACAACTGCGGCCTGCAGAAGCGCCGGATCATCGTGGTGCTGAACGATAACCGGATGTCCATCGCGCCGAACGTCTGGGCCATTAGCAATTACTTCACGCAGATTGCGCAAACCACCATCGCCCAAAAAATCCGTGGCCGTGTGTGGGACCTTACCGGCGAAATGGGAAACTGGGGCGACCGCTTCCGCCGCCTTGCTTCGCGGATTGAAAACGGGGTGCGTGCGGTGATTACTCCAGGCATTTTGTTCGAGGCACTTGGCTTCCATTACTTCGGTCCCGAGAATGGCCACAACGTCACCAAGCTGGTGGATCTGTTCAACTTCGCAAAGGGGATTGACGGCCCGGTGCTGCTCCACGTCACCACCGAAAAAGGGAAAGGATTTGCCCCTGCCGAGGCCGACACGGCGCAGCGGTTGCACGCGCTTGGCGGCCCCACCGATAAAATCACCGGCAAGGCCATTGCCCAGCCAAACAGCGGCGCGCCAAAGCCACCAAAGTGGCAAGTGGTGTTCGGCCAGGCGTTGGTGGAACTTGCCCGCCAGAACCCCAGGATTGTTGGCATCACCGCCGCCATGCCCGACGGAACCAGTCTGGACCTTCTGCAAAAAGCCTTGCCGAACCAGTTCTTCGACGTTGGCATTGCCGAGGAACACGCCGTGACGTTTGCGGCGGGAATGGCGGTGGAGGGGGCAATCCCAGTGGTGGCGATTTACAGCACCTTCCTGCAGCGTGGGTTCGACCAAATCGTCCACGATTGCGCGTTGCAGCATCTTCCGGTGATCTTCGCAATGGACCGCGCCGGAATCGCCGGGAACGACGGCCCAACCCACCACGGCGCGTTGGACATCAGCTACCTTCGGATTATCCAGGACATCGTGGTGATGGCACCAAAAGATGAGCAGGAGCTTCGCGACATGCTTTTCACCGCCGTCAACCACAAGGGGGGACCGATTGCCTTCCGCTACCCGCGTGGCGAGGGCTACGGCGTGCCGGTGCGGAAGGAGTTCCAGCAGATCCCAATCGGAAAAGCGGAGACGATGCGGGCCGGGCGCGACGTTGCAATCCTTGCCATTGGCGACATGGCGTGGCGCGCGCACCAGGTCGCCGAGCTTCTGCAATCCACCGACGGCATCAGCTGCGAGGTGGTGAATGCCCGATTTGCCAAACCGCTGGACACCGCCATGATTGACGACATCTGCACCCGATTCGACAAAGTGGTGACGCTGGAAAACAACGTGGTGGCCGGCGGCTTTGGAAGCGCGGTGTTGGAGTACGTGGCAACGCAGCCCTACCATGAGAAGGTCAACATCAAAGTTCACGGCTTGCCCGCCAACACGTTCGTGGAGCATGGCAACAGCGAGGACCTGTTAGCCGAGCTGAATCTGATGCCGGAGGGAATCGCCGACGTGGTGCGGGAGTTCATCGGGTTGCCGCACGGAGTTGGCCATCTTGTGTCAGTCTGAGAACAATGTTGTAAAGAGGGGGGGGAAGAGACTATTTTTGCGCTCCCTTTTAAGAAAAGGGCGTTGATTCCGTAGCTCAGCGGTAGAGCATCTGACTTTTAATCAGAGGGTCTTGGGTTCGAGTCCCAACGGAATCACTCAAGGGAATCGGCAATCGCCGATTCCCTTTGTTTTTGCTCCTTGGATAGGGGGAGCTCTCCAATCCCAAACAACGCCAATCAGCATTCGCATTGAAAACGCTGTAGGGCTGTAGTAACTACTACAGCCCCACGCTTTTTTAGCTGTGCGCTACTATTCCTGATAGATCCAGAGCTTTTTATACTCAATGCAAAATGGTTTATGAAATTCTTCATAGAGAAATGCACTCTACCCTTTAATGGTTCCACCCTTTGACTTTGCATAAGGTGAATTGATTGTTATGATTGTCTCCAATAATTTAAACACCTCTCACTTCACATGTCTTTTAATCTTTCTTCTTTTTTAAATTTATCTTTTGCATTCATTACGGTTAAATTCATAAAAGATATTTCCACTCCACGAATGTTGTTTCCTGTTTTGCAATTGATAGTAATAGATATATTTTTTGATTTATAATCCCAATAAGAATATAGATAAGCATCTGAAGACAAGTCTTCATCCCAAATTTCTTGATCGTTATCACGAATTTCTCTCAGAATAGTAAGCCATTTAAATGAATCTGGTTTAGGATTGCCGTATTTTGTCTTAAGCAGTTCTCTTAAATTTTCCCAACGATCAATTGCTTGAGCACCTTCTAAGTCATATTTAACATTTATATAGTAGATTCTGTTTTTAAAAAAACCAACAATCCATCGTTCGGCAGAAAAGCCAGCATATTGGCCGCCTGAATATTCTAGAACGGAAATATTAGTATCGTTATTTCCATTTTCATCCTTTCCATGCCGGTTTTCTTTAAATTGAATTTTTTCAACAGAATCTAAAACTTTCCGTACTTCATCTACACCTGCATTCCATGGAATGCCGAGAAATAACGGAGGGGATTTTTTCTGCGCATTTACTGGGCAAATCGCTATAATCAAAATAAAACATATTAGAGTTGCTTTCACGCTAATCCTCCTTCGGTTGGTTAAGGTTTGCCGAACAGTTGCAATAGCTTCGATCAACGTAGGTTTTATTTCCGCTGGATGCGTAGTAATAGCATCCTCCTTTAGGGCCGGTGTAGAGCGTGTGGCCATTATAGGTTCCGCACGTCCATTCCGTCTGGCCAGCGTGTGGGTCTGCCGAGTTTGCTGGGTCATCCGCAGATGTGGATTGATTGCAGCCTGCAATCAGGAGAACTCCAATGAGTAGTGAGAAAATTGTTTTCATAGTTGAGTTGCTTGTTTGTATGCTAACAGTGCTTGAGCAAATGGTTCTGCGCATCCCGGAGCAGAACAGTAAATAGATTCCTGGTATTTATTCCCCACGCTGATTTCGAGAAAATCATACCGTAGAACAGGAATCTGCTTATTATCCTTCATACGTTTGTCAGGTCCACCACTCTTATTTACATATTTCCAAGTTTGACCAACTACGGGTGCATCCTTTGGAATAAAAAATCCATCTTCAATGAAATCTTGAGTTCTTGCTTTTATTTGAACATCAGAGTATTCTAAGCGTAACCATTGGCCGGAAATACGAGTAATCATACAATCTGGTAGAAAGTATAATGGTGGACTGGTTTGGAAACCAAAGACTTTAATATTTAAATGAATTTTAGAAAGAAAGCCAATAACGTTACCTACAACAGCACCGGCAGATTTACGACTTACTAAGCTGCCTGCACCAGCATTCCGTTTGCTTTCCTGCTGAGTAATGTTTTTTGAAGAAGTTTGCTCGTGAATCTTTTGGCTTTTTGCAACTCCTGCAAATGCTTCCATTAATTTGAGGTAATTAGCGTCTTCAGCCAGTGATGGATCGTATGATAAAGTTAGACGATTGGCGTTCTTATCCTTAATGAAAATTATCCATACGAGAATAGGACCACCTATGATGACAAGAATCGTCAATGGAATTTTAATTACCGGAACAAGTGCGGCGATGATGATTGCAGGAAACCATCCTACTGCATACAGCAGCCAGCGTCGAGCTTTCTTTCTGTTAAGTTGTTCAAGTGCTTCTTGTGTTAGCATAATTGGTAGGAGTAGAAAATGGAGGTTTGACCGGATAATCTCAAAGTTTTTCGCTGAATCTTCGTTGATCCTTGATAAGTTAGGTGGATAGTGAGATGCTCGTAAGCGTGTATGCACTCACTGTGGTAGCAACACGGCGAAAATATGCCAACGCCAACAACAAAACCAACTGGAAAATGAGTCTATAGTCTGTATTGGCGAGGGAAGTGGCCAACCGGGCGGCCTATGTGGTTAATGCCTGAGTGAGCCGCTGTGCAATCATAGCCACCACAGCATCACTTGCTGCCACTACTCTTCCGTGGTTTCGCACCCTGTGAGCCTGCTTGTCGTGAGGTGGGCTTGGGCTGGAGTTCCATTTGGGCTTTGGCTTCCCGAAGTATCTTTCCTATGGCATCTAGATAAGCGGCTTCCACCTCGGGGTCATCAAATCCAATGTCGCCTGGGTTCTCATCTGGTGGCCCAAGGTCTGGTAGTTTTTTCATCGTATGATCTCCTTCTATTGCTGATGTTGTATGAACGCACTGCGTGCATAGTAGGCAATCTGGTTTTCATGTGCAACAATTCTTGCGGCTGCTCCATTCCTTGCTCCGTGCGATTGCCTGCGCCCCGCTTCTACGCCGGCGGGGCGTGGGGGAGGAGAGAGGGGAGAGGGAAGAATATCTGCGGCACTCACAGCCAGCAATCCAACCCTGGAGTTCTGCCAAATTTGCTGCGAGATGTTGCGAGCGGAAGGATATTATCCCGAAGCAGCTATATTCGCGGCCTATTCTGCTGGACGCGCCGGAGCCAAGCCTCCCTTCCTATCCAAAAGCGGGCGCGGCGCAGAATCAGCGCAAGATGAAACTGTGGTGATGTGGAGCTGCTGTTCGCAAAGGACCAAGCTCCCAACGGAATCACCAACGTTGGCGAAATCACCTTCAGCGCGATTTCGCACAGAAAAAAAATAGAACATCCGCGGGGAGTTTTTAGAAGAGTATTCATCGGTTCCTCCCGCGAAAACGTTTCCGAATCATTTGAGGCCAAGTCCCGTGCGACTGTATCATACCCAATCCCGTCAGGTCCGGAAGGAAGCAGCGGTCAGTATAGGTGCAGTGTGATACGGATCAGCTTGGCCTCATTTTTCTTTTTACACGCAACAGAAGCAACACTGCTGCAATATTCACGGTGATATGCCGCGGCCCGCAGCGGCGCAACTTCCACGGACGGTCGTTTCCCACTGGCAACTGCGGCTCCCTCTTGTTTTGGGCTGAGCCACACGCTGCAAGATGAACGATCCCCTTGCCGAAGCCGCAAGCCGCGCTGCCGGATGGGTGCTGATGCTCCATTTTGGAATGATACGTACGTGCGAAAACCCGCATCCACACTGTCGCGGCTGCAACGCCTGCCGACACGCGCACGGATGCAACAGAACATCGTTGTTTTCAGTGGGGTCTCTTGTTGGATTCCCACTTGCCCGAAAATAGATACGCTCGTTTCCGCGCACGTTTCCTCTTCCCAAATTTCCTGCACAACGGCTCCCCATCGGCATGTCACCCCCTTTAACGCCGATCCATGAAAAAAGAGATCATCATCAACGCAACCGCCACTGAATTGCGCGTTGCTATCAACGAAGACGACCGCCTTGCCGAAATTTTCCTTGATGTCCCCGATAAACAACGCCACGTTGGCTCCGTTTTCTTAGGCCGCGTCCAGCGGATCGTCCAGGGGATGAACGCCGCGTTTATTGACATCGGCGAGGAGCAAGATGCCTTCCTCCATTTCTCCGATGCCGCCAACGCCATGGACGAGTACAAGGACGCAATGGATGACGACGACGACGACCTGATTGATGAGGAAGGTGAGGATGCCCTTGAGGCCGCCGAAGCCGCCAACGAAGCCGCTGCCGCCGCTTCCCAAAAAACCAGCCAGCCTGCTCCACAAACCTCCGAACGCCGTGGCCAGCAACCGCAGCCACGCGGCAAGCAGCAGCAGCAACCACCTTCCCCATCAGCCACTGCTCCGCAAACTCCATCTGGCCAGCAGCCCCAAAAACAAGGGGGTGCGCAACCAGGAAAGGGAGCAGCCCCACAACCCACAAAGCCAACCCAGCCAACAGCCCAGCAACCACAGGGACGGCAGCAGCAGGGAACACAGCCGCAACAACAAAAAGGCGGCCAAGCCCAGCAACAACGTCCACAGCAGCAGGGACAACAACAGCCGGGCCAGCAACAATCCGGCCAACAGCAGCGTGGTGGCCAGCAGCAACAAGGTCAGCAGGGACAAGGGAAGCCACAGCAGGGACAACAGCAATCCCGCCCGCAACAGCAAGGCCGGCCTCAGCAGCAGGGAGGGCAGGCTCAACAATCGCAGCAGCAATCAAGGGGAGGAGCGCAGCAGCAGGGAGGGGGGGGGCAGCCATCCGCCGGGCAGCATTCGCAACGCCCGCAACAGCAGCCAAGCCAGCAACCACGCCAACAGCAACCGCAGGGTTCGCAGCAGCAACGGAACCAGGGGCAGCAACGCCCGCAGCCAAATGCGCAGCAACGCCCGCAAACTCCATCCGTTGCGGCAGCGGAGCCTGTTGAGCCGGAAGAACGCTTGCTGGCAGACCTTGCACAACCTGAGGAATCAACATCCCAAGAATTTGCCCCAAGCCACGCAGCCGATGCTGCGCCGGAAGGGAAAAAGAAGAAACGCCGCCGTGGCCGCCGTGGCCGTGGGAAAAGCCACCATGAACAGCCACCAGCTTCAGCAACGGAGGGGGATGCCCAGGAGAACGCTTCCGCTACTATTTCGGTAGCTCCGTCAGAAGCTCAGATAGATGCTCAGCCAGCAACTCCGCCTGCGGCTCCCACGGCTGAGAAGGCTCCCGCTGTGGCCCCTGCCAAAGCAAAAGGTCGTGCCGGACGGCCAGCCAAACGTGCAGCGAACGTGACTCCAACCTCGGGCGAAGCTCAATTGGAAATAGAGGTCCCGCAGGCCAAAGCACCGGCCACCGTTCCCGAAGCATCCGCGACGGAAACCCCAGCTGTGGAAGCCGCCGCGCCGCAAAAACGGCGCGCAACGCGGAAGCCAGCCGTTGCCGCCGAACCTTCATCGGCCACAGCTCCATCAGCCACAACTCCATCAGCCACAACTCCATCAGCTACAACTCCATCAATCACAACGGAGCCGGCATTGGCCTCAGCTTCGGTTCCGTCGGATGCTGCCGCTGTCACTCCATCCAAGCCGAAAAAGGCTGCGTCCAGCCGGAAGAAAGCTGCGGTGGCGAAGGCTGATCCAGAGGTGAAAGGTGAGTTGCCTGCGGAGAGTTCGCCAGCCGTATCCGCCACGGAGGAAGGGGAAGCCACCGCGCCGCCGAAAAAGGCCGCCGCAACAAAACGCGCAACGGCAAAGCCCGCAACCACAAAGCGTGCCCCAGCAAAACGGGCAACCGCTGCCAAGAAGAAAGGGGGGGAAGAAGGGGAATCGGGCGCGGCGGTGATGGATGCCAAGCTCCCAACATTCCAAACCAAGCGGAGCGGGGAAGTGACGATTGCGTTGGAGCGTGGCCAGGACATCCTTGTGCAAGTCACCCGCGAATCGTACGCCAGCAAAGGGGTGCGCGTCACCACAAAAGTGACGTTGGCCGGGCGGTTCCTTGTGTTGCTTCCGTTGGAGCCAGCGATTGGCGTTTCGCGGAAAATTATGAGCGTGAAGGAGCGCCGGCGGCTGCGCCGCATTGCCCGCAGCATCCTTCCCGAAGGGCATGGCTGCATCATCCGAACCGTGGCCCAGGAGAAGGACGAAGAGCTGATCCGAAGCGATCTGCAAAAGCTGATTGAAACGTGGCAGACGATTGAGCAACGGGTGAAGGCCGGCCAAAAACCGGGGCTGATCTACAAGGAGCAATCCATTGCCGCCACCGTCATGCGGGACCTGTTCACCCCCGACATCACCCGCGTGGTGATTGACAGCAAATCGCTCCACAAAGCAATCCGCGAGTACGTGGAATGGGCCGCCCCAGCACTGGCCGAAAAAATTGAATTGTACACCGGCGATGCCCCGATTTTTGAATCCTTCGGCATCGAGCGGGAGCTTGAAAAGATGATGTTTGACCGCAAGGTCTATCTCCCCTCCGGGGGCTATATCATCCTTGAGCAAACCGAGGCGATGATGGTGATTGACGTAAACAGCGGGCGCTACGCAGGGAACAAGGAGCAGGAACTGAACTCGCTAAAAACCAACATCGAGGCCGCCCGCGAGATTGCTCGGCAGATTCGCCTGCGCGACATCGGCGGGTTGCTGGTGGTGGATTTCATTGACCTGTACGAAGAAAAAAATCGGAAGAAGGTCTATGATGAATTGAAGAACCATCTGCGCCGCGACCGCGCAAAATCGGTGGTGCTGCCGATGACCCAGTTTGGGCTTATCCAGATGACGCGCCAGCGGGTCCGCCAGCAGGTGCTGCAGACCCTCTCGGAAGGATGCCCCACTTGTGCCGGAAGCGGCCTGGTCCCAAGCAAAAGCACCGTTGCCCGGAAAATTGAGCGGTGGCTGCTTTGCTTCAAGGAAACCTCGCGTGAGTTCCGGCTGACCCTTGCGGCGCATCCATCCATCATCAGCTACCTTACCGAAGGTTCCGTCAGCCGCCTGACGCAGTTCATGCTGAAGTACTTCGTTCGCATCAAGGTTATCCCGAACGACTCGCTTCCGGTGGACCAATTCCAATTCTTCTCCGTGCGCCAACAAACCGACATCACCGAGAAGTACCTGCCGAAGGAGGCCATGGCGCATTAACGCCGGACCACTTTTCCAACTCTATGCTGCAGCGCACACTTACCATCCTTGGCTCGACCGGCTCGATTGGGACCCAGACGTTGGACGTTGTTCGGAGCAACCCAGCGCGGTACCGCGTTGGGTATCTGACAACCAACCGGCGTGGGGACTTGTTGGCCCAGCAGATCAAGGAGTTCCGCCCAACCGGCGTGGTGGTGTTCGACCCCGCGGTTGCCCAGCAGATCCGCCAGCAGTTCGGTGCGCAGGTGGAGGTGATGGAGGGGGAGGAAGGGGCCTGCGAGGTTGCTTCCCGCCCAGAGGTTGATGTTGTGGTCAGCGCGTTGGTGGGGTTTGCGGGGGTGCGGCCCACCATTGCGGCAATCAAACAGGGGAAGCGGATTGCGCTGGCAAACAAGGAGACGCTGGTTGCTGCTGGCGAGCCAATCGCCAAATTATTGAAGCAGCACAACGCCGAACTGATCCCCGTTGACAGCGAGCACAGCGCGATTTACCAATGCTTGGTTGGGGAGTCCGCAGCCGAGATTGAGCAGCTGATCCTGACCGCAAGCGGCGGGCCCTTCCGCGATTTTCCCGCCGACCAATTCCGCCAGATCACCCCGGCGCAAGCGCTGCGCCACCCGAACTGGAGCATGGGCCCAAAAATCACCATTGACTCCGCCACGCTGATGAACAAAGGGTTGGAGGTGATTGAAGCGCGGTGGCTGTTCGACGTGCCCCCGCAGAACATTGGGGTGGTGGTGCATCCGCAATCCATCATCCACTCCATGGTGCAATTTGTTGATGGATCGGTGAAGGCCCAGCTTGGGTTGCCCGATATGCGGCTTCCGATTCAGTACGCGCTTGGCTGGCCGGAGCGGATCGCCAACGATTACCAGCGGCTAAGCCTTCCGCAGCTGCAATCGCTGACGTTTTCCGAACCCGATTTCCAGCGGTTCCCCTGCCTGGGCCTTGCCTTCGAGGCGTTGCGCCGGGGGGGGACGGCTCCGGCAATTTTGAACGCTGCCAACGAGGTCGCAGTTGCCAGTTTTTTGGATGGAGAGCTGCGGTTTACCGACATCCCGCGCTGCATCGAGCGTGCGTTGGAGCGTGCAGAAATCGTAGATTCTCCGTCGCTGGATGATATCCTTGCCGCCGATGCACGAACGCGCAAGGATGTACGTCGGGAAGGTGCCAGTACCAACTAATCATTCAATTCCCAGATCGCAAGCATGCTCGAGGTAATCGGTGAAGTTCTACTCTATGCCGTGGCGTTTATCCTGCTGATCGGCATTTTGGTGTTTGTTCACGAGCTTGGCCATTTCCTGGCGGCCCGCTGGACCGGGATGCGCGCAAATATCTTTGCAATCGGAATGGGACCCCGCTTGCTTGGATGGAACAAGCGGAACGGCTTCACCTTCGGCAAGCTGCCGGAAGATGTTGAGCTGGGCGACGACACCGATTACCGAATCGCCGCATTCCCAATCGGCGGCTACGTGAAAATCTCCGGCATGGTGGACGAAAGCATGGACACCGACTACACCAAGACCGAGCCGCAGCCGTACGAGTTCCGCTCCAAAAACGCTTGGCAAAAGGCCTTTGTGATCTCCGCCGGGGTCATCATGAATATCCTGCTGGCGATTCTGGTGTTTGCCGGGCTGAATTGGTTGGCCCCAAAGCAGCTGCAAGCCACCTCCACCGTTGGCCCGTTGGAGACCACCGGCGCGGCATTCGAGGCCGGCCTGCGCCAGGGGGATAGCATCGTCAGCATCAACGGGCGGGCGATTGCCACCTTCGACCAGGTTGACCGGATCATCTACAACGACTCCGCCGACAGCGACATCACCCTGGAAGTGGTTCGCAACGGCGCGCCGAAGCAGATCGCCATTCGCCGGATAGAGATCCCACCATTCAGCAACAGCAACCGGACCTCCATCATTCCATTCCCGGCGTACGTGTCGGTGAAGATCAATGGATTGGCCGAAGGGATGCCGGCCATTGCCGCCGGTTTCCAGCCGAACGACTCCGTGATTGCCGTTGATGGCCAGCCAATCCACGCTGCCTTCCAACTTTCCAGCTACCTATCGCTGCGGAAAAACCAGGAGGTGGCGATAACGATTGGGCGCGCTGGCCAGGTGATGGAGAAACGGGTGAAATGCGACACAGGGGGGAAGATTGGGGTGATGCTGGCAACGGAGTACAACGGCCCAAAACAAAGCCGCGAAATGGGGCTTGGGGAATCCTTTGGGGAATCTATCAGCCAGGTCCAGAATGTTGTGGGGAACATCTTCGGGATGATCGGCAAACTCTTCTCTGGGCAAGCGCGGCTGAAAGATTCCGTTGGCGGCCCGGTGGCGATTGCCGACTTCGCCAAAGAAGCATTCAGCTTGGGGTTGGATAAATTCTTGTACCTGCTTGCGCTTCTCTCCATCTCCTTAGCGGTGATGAATATCCTTCCGGTTCCGGCGCTTGACGGGGGGCATTTGGTGTTCATCATCGTCGAGGCAATCATCCGCCGCGAAGTTCCGGTAAAAGTCCGCATGGTGTTCCAGCAAGCGGGCTTCGTGCTGCTGCTGATCTTCATGGCCTACGTGATTTTCAACGACATCGCCAGAAGAATATGATGGGGTGGGTGTGAGATGGATGGAGTGTGAGATGGAATGATGGGGGGCGGGTACAGCACGCGCTGGCGATTGTTCACCGATCCTGCTAATTCATAGAAACCATGCGCATCCTTGTCACCAACGACGACGGCATTGACTCCCCGGGAATCTACGCGCTTGCCGAAGCATTGCGCGGGGTGGGGGAGGTCACCGTTGTTGCACCAAACCAGCAGCAATCGGCGGTTGGGCACGCGCTGACGGTTGCCGTGCCGTTGCGGGTTCACCCGTACGAACGGAACGGGAAACCGTTTGGCCACGCCGTCACCGGAACCCCAGCCGATTGCGTGAAGCTGGCGGTTGATACCCTTCTTCCCGAACGCCCCGACATTGTGGTCAGCGGGATCAACCACGGGCGGAACACCGCTGTGTCGCTGATCTACTCCGGAACCGTCAGCGCGGCCACCGAAGGGACACTGCTTGGCATCCCCTCGATCGCCATCTCGCTAGATAGTTTTTCCTTGAGTGCGGATTTTTCCCACGCTGCGGCCATTGCTGCGTGGCTTGTGCCGATTCTTCATGCGCGCCGCCTTCCCCGTGGCGTTTTGTTGAACGTGAACGTGCCGGCAATCCCCCAAAGCCAAATCAAAGGGGTGCGGATTGCCGAGCAAGGAAGCTCCTTCTGGAACGACCGCTACGAGGTCCGGCACGACCCGATGGGCCGGCCCTACTACTGGCTTACCGGAGCCTACATCCCCGACGGCCACAGCGGAAGCGATGACCTGCTTCTGACCGACGGCTACGTCACCATCACCCCAATCCACTACCGCCTAACGGACCACACCATGCTGGAAGAACTGCGAACATGGGGGGTGGAAAGTGCCGCGCCTCCGCAAGAATAAACCGGCGCAGTGCAACGTGCCAAGTGGTGTTTCTGTAGTGGGCAAAATGGGTCCAGCGGAAGCAGTTTTTACGTTTGTGTAGTAATCAGCCGATCGGTATGTTTTACCGATTACCTACCATTCTGCGAGCAACAGCATTGATAACCAATTACGATAACACGATCATACAAGGCGACTGCTTAGAAATTATGAAGCAATTGCCGGAGAAGGCCTTTGACCTTGTTGTCACCTCGCCGCCATATAATCTTAAAAATTCTACGGGGAATGGGATGAAAGATAGCAGGGGGAGTAAATGGCAAAATGCTCTTCTTACCAATGGTTATTCTCACCATAGCGACTGTATGCCACATGCAGAATATGCGGAATGGCAGCACGATTGCTTAAAAGAGATGCTACGATTAACAAGCGATAACGGAGCGATTTTTTATAACCACAAATGGAGAGTGCAGGATGGATTACTGCAAGACAGAGCGGATATTATTCGTGATCTTCCTGTCCGGCAAATCATTATTTGGAAACGGAAAGGGGGAATTAATTTCAACGCAGGGTACTTCCTGCCAACCTATGAAGTGATTTATCTGATTGCAAAGCCAGATTTTAGGCTTGCACCAAAAGCCAATGCTTTCGGCGATGTTTGGGAGTTTAAGCAGGAGATGAAAAATGATCATCCTGCCCCATTCCCTATTGCGCTGATTGATCGCATTATTAACTCCACATTTGCAAAAAACGTTCTTGACCCATTTATGGGAAGCGGAACCACAGCAATTGCGGCGTTAATGAACAACAGAACGTACACAGGAATTGAAATTTCCCCCGACTACTGCTCAATGGCGGAAGCTCGCATTAAAGATTTTCGTCAAGAGCTTCAGCTGGAATTTTCAACATACTCACCATCGTAGCAATGGCCTCGGCAACAATCGTGTCGGAAATTCAGAACAGGTGGCATAATTAAGGTGAAATATATCTTCCATGTTGTCACGTTCGATGAAGATTTGTCGGATGAAAAAATCACTCTGCTTGGTGAGCAACGGCAGATTTTTTATTTGCCGGACAATAGCAGGCGGTTGAAATATGCCAATGAGCATGTAGGACTAAAAAATTATGTGAGGCCTATTTCGCAGATTATTAACGATTTGCGCAAGCACCTATAACCTTAGGTACGTATCCAACAAAGCCGTGAATGCTTGATTCTGCGTTCACGGCTTTGTTGTTTATGCTGGCGTTTGATTTTCGGCGCGATTACTCCGGCAGCAGTTCTCCGGGAAGTAAATCGCTTTCTTGCGAATCTCCGTCTCCGCTGTCGGGCATGATGGAGGGGAGGGAGTACGGGGATTGCACGTTGTGGCCAACCACATCGTCCCCAGGCTCGCGGTGGCGGGTAAGGTAGAAGTTGATCAGCTTGCGGGCAATCGGGGCGGAGTAGGTTCCGCCAAATCCGCTGTTCTCCACCAGCACGCACATCGCAATTTTTGGTTTGTCGAACGGTGCGTAGCAAACAAACCATGCGTGATCCTTTTTCCCTTTCCCCGCCTGCGCGGTTCCGGTTTTTCCGGCAACGATGATGCTGTCCAGCCGTGCCGCCCGTGCGGTTCCGCCCGGGGTGTTTACCACGTCGTACATCCCTTGCTGGATCACCTGCAGAAGCTCCATCGGAATTCCCAGATTTTCCGGCTCGTAGCGGACGCGGTCAATCTCGTTGTTCAATCGGCGGTTGCGGACTGCACGGACCAGATGCGGCTTGTTCCACACGCCGTTGTTAGCAATAGCCGCACAGTAGGCGGCAAGCTGCAACGGGTTTACCAGCATATCGCCTTGCCCAATCCCCAGGTTCACCAGCGGGCCTTTCCACCGGTCTTTCCCATACTTCTTGTCCATGTATGCCCGCGATGGCATCAGCGTTCCCCCTTCAACAACGTCGGCACTGATCTTCTCGCCAAAGTGAAAAAGATGGGCGTACTTGTAGTAATTATCTATTCCCAACTGCAGGGCCAATTTGTAGTAAAACACGTTGCAGGAAACGTGAATTGCCTTCTGGACGTTCACCGCGCCATGCGCGCCGTGGCATTTCCAGGTGTTCCCGCCAAGCGTGAACGAGCCGGGGCAGGAGATGGTGGTTTTTGGGGTGATAATCCCCTCCATCAACCCTGCAATGGACATCAGCATTTTCCAGGTGGAGCCGCTGGGATAGACCGCTTGCGTTGCGCGGTTCATCTCCGGCACGCCAATCGTATCCTGCTTCAGTGCGCGGATTGCTTCACGATCGCGCGAGCCGCTGAAGATGCGAAGGTCGTAATCGGGCGCGCTGGCCATTGCAAGAATTTCGCCGGTGCTGGGGTCCAGCGCAACCACCGCGCCGTGGTACGGGCGCAGTAACTGCTCGGCATATTGCTGAAGCTGCGCATCTACCCCTAAGTAAAGGTCGAACCCGTTGAACGGCTTTAGGTCGTTGTTCCCATTGTTAAATCTTCCAACACGTTTCCCACGGTTGTTGACCAACAGGAACTCATACCCTTTCTCCCCCCGAAGCTCCGTTTCCCATGCCCGCTCCGTCCCGTTTTTGCCGATTAAGTCATTCCGCAGGTAGTAGTCGCCGGCGGTTTTTAGCTCACCTTCGCTGATTGGTCCGATATACCCAAGAATATGGCTTGCGCGAACTTCGGAGGTGTACTCCCGCTTGCTGTCTTCTTCAATATCAACGCCCGGAAGCTCGGTGTGAAGCTCGCTTAACCGCGCAAAGTCGGCATAGGTGACATCGCGGAAGATTTTTACCGGGGAGTAGTCGTTGGTTTTGAATTGCTTCACAAGGCGGTTGATCTCGGCAGTGTCCACCCGCATGATCGTCGCCAATTTCCGTTTGACTTCGGGATCCAGTTTGTTTGGGACGACGGAGATGCTGTAGGCCGGGACGTTCCCCACCAGCAACCGCCCGTAGCGGTCGTAGATCGCGCCGCGGTTCGGCTCGCGTACGCTCCGTTTTATCCCCTGGGCCTCCGATTTTTGGCGGTACTCGTTTCCTTCAATCAGTTGCAGCTGCACCAACCGCCCCACAAACGCCAACGCCACCAATCCCACAATCCCCATGAAGATGTTCTTCCGCGTGCGGGACCCAAATTGTTGTTCGTCGTTCATTGTTGTTGTCGTCGTCAAGTCTTGCTGCAAACTTACAACGCCAGCATGGCCGCAGGCAACGTGGAATGCAGAATGTCAAAACCCCGCACGATGATCGCTTCCTATCTTTTTGCCCCCTCTCACATTCTGACATCTTCCAAAACCTTCCACTTCCCCGATATTCCCATCCCTTTCACACACACTTGAGAAACCCATGCCCATAACCATTGAACGGATTGATAACGACTACCATTTCGTTGCCCGCAACGATACCGGCAATGAAGTGGCAATGGATGGCTCGCCAAACATTGGCGGCCACAACCTGGGCGCACGCCCCATGGAAATGCTGCTGATGGCCCTGGGCGGATGCAGCGGCATTGACGTTGTTTCCATCCTCCGGAAAGGACGGCAGGAGGTTGCGGAGTTCAGCATGGAAGTTCATGGCCAGCGGGAGCCGGGGGCCGAGCCATCGCTGTACCAAACCATCCATATCCATTACCGGCTGGCGGGGGAGTTGGATGCCGAACGGGTGCGGCGCGCAATTCAACTCAGCATGGAGAAATATTGCTCGGTAGCGAAAACGCTGGAAGCCACAGCAACCCTCACATGGTCCTTTGAACTGAACGGAGAACGGTATGAGTGAACCAACAAACCAACCCAACAAGCACCACGTGGAAACGGAGGTGATCCGCACCCAGCCGGAGCCGTCGGGGCATCGGGAGCACTCAAGCTCCATTTACATGACCAGCAGCTTCACGTTCAACGATGCCGAGCACGCCCGGGCATTGTTTGCCAACGAGGTCCCCGGCAGCATCTACAGCCGGTACAGCAATCCCAACAGCGATGAGTTTGTTGAAAAAATGAAGTTGCTGGAAGGGGCCGAAGATGGAGTTGCCACGGCCTCGGGGATGTCGGCAGTGTTTACCACGATTGCCGGGCTGCTCCGTGCGGGGGACCATATCCTTTCCTCCAAATCGGTGTTTGGCAGCACCCACCAGATGCTGACGCAGATCCTTCCGCGCTGGGGCATCACCCACAGCTACGGCCCGATTGACGCGCCGGAAACCTGGGCTGACCTTGCCACCGAAAGCACCCGGCTTTGCTACGTAGAGACCCCTTCCAACCCCGCGTTGGATTTGATTGATTTGGAGTGGCTTGGCCAGTTCTGCCGCCAGCGGGGGATTCTCCTTGTGGTGGATAACATCTTCGCCACGCCAATCCTTCAGCAGCCGATTCGCTTTGGCGCGGACCTTGTTGTCCACTCGGCCACGAAGTACATTGATGGGCAAGGGCGCGGGCTTGGCGGGGCGATTAGGAAGGGGGGAGCTGGTGGAAAAGATCAGATTTTTTGCGCGCCACACCGGCCCTTCAATCTCACCCTTCAACGCTTGGATGTTCAGCAAAAGCCTGGACACACTGGCGATTCGGATGGAGCGGCATTGCGCCAACGCCATGGCGCTGGCGCAATTTCTGGAAGGGCGTGCGGAAGTAGAGTTCGTGAAATATCCGTGGCTAGAATCGCACCCGCAGCACCAGCTTGCACGGCGGCAGATGAAGGCTGGCGGGGGGATTGTCACGTTTGTGCTGCGCGGCGGGATTGATGCCGGGCGGCGGTTCCTTGACGCGCTTCGGCTCTGCTCGCTAACGGCCAACTTGGGGGATGCCCGCACCATTGCCACACACCCCGCCAGCACCACCCACAGCAAGCTAACCGAAGAAGAACGCCGCGAGGTGGGAATCCTGCCGGGGTTGGTAAGAATTTCGGTGGGGCTGGAACACCCCGATGATATCATCACCGATATTGAAGGGGCGTTGCATCAGTCGGCTGTCTGAAGCAGATCATAGCTCATACCGTAATCCAGCGCTCCATCGAATTCCTTCGTTTGGGGCCGTGGGGGTGCGGTGTTGCAGAACCGGAGCAAGCAGCAGGCATTCGGCTCCAATACTTCCATATCGTACTTCGGTGCCAAGTTGAAGGTAGCCACTGGTTGCTGCCATTGCCGCATCGTCGGTGCCGGCAATTTTTCCGGTGCCGATGCTCTCCAACCGTCCTCCAGCCAATCCAACAACTGCAAGCTGCAATTGATTATTGCGATAGAGATCGCGATTCACTGTTGCGGTAATCGCGATGCTGTTCCCTTGCTGATCGCGCCGAGCGTTAGAGGTATTGAGGGTTCCCATGGCATCGGCGGCCAGGGTCCAATCGCGTAGTTGAATTGTTCCACGAAGGTTTGCCAGAACATCCACCGACCCGCTTCCAATTTGATATTCTTGTGGCAACCGGACACCATGATCATCGGTAAGATCAGTTGCCCCGGTTGGCAATTGCACTCCTGCGCCAACCATCAAAACGTATGGCACCGAACCCGGAGCATTGCTGGCACTGATGTAGTGACCAAACAGCGTGATATCTCCAATCCCTCTAGAGCGGAGTGTGGTTGCTGACCGTGCAGTAATTGCCACTGCTGGCAACGTTACTGTTGCCATAAGCTGCTCCGAAAAATGGTGCTGATATGCTGCCTCAACTGTTGTTCGGGACTCATAGTAGGGGGTCGCTGTGGTTGTGCTGTGGCCTTGGTGAAAGAGTTGCAATCCACCTTGCTGGCCCTTTCCTCCTGCGGTTGTTTTATCCAGATTGTTGCCGTTGCTTATCCCCTCAGGAATATGTTCTGAATGCTGGAATAATGCCCGTACCGTTATCAGATCGGCAGCGGTGTAGAATGGGTTGATGCCCATTAAACAACTGCAAAAATCACACGCGATAGAGGAATGCGTTGTTGCTGTTATCAGCACTATTGTGGCTGCAAGAGTTTTGGCAAGAATGTTCATGGTGATCGGTTTTTGGTTTAGGTATGCTGGGGGCTACCATGGATTGCGAAATGCGGGATTGCTGATGAACACAGAGTCTGTCAGTGCATTCAGGAATGCAACGATGTCGGTGATGTCTTGATCGCTAAGCCCAAGCGGGCGCATCAGGGGATCGCGGTTGGGATGAAGTTTCCCGCCAGAGTTGTAATGCCGCACCACTTCTTCCAATGTTTGGAATCGTCCGTCGTGCATGTAGGGGGGCGTTACAGCGATGTTCCGCAATGTTGGGGTGCGGAAACTGCCATTATCGCGCCCAAGATTCGTGACACGTGCCCTGCCTTCATCCACCGAAACGGAATCAATGCCATTATTGTGGAATGTGTTATCGGTAAAATTGAAGCTGACATGGCAATGGAAGCAATCGCCTTCTTCGCCAAAGAACAGGTTGTTCCCACGCACTGCCGAGGCGGTCATCGCGCTGGTTTGGCCGCGTCGCCAGCGGTCATAAGGGGCGTTTGAGCTGATAAGCGTCCGCTGAAATGTTGCCAGCGATTTCGTTATCCGTTCCAGGGTTATTTCTTCGTTATTCCAAGCATTGCGGAACAACTCCCGGTAGCGCGGTTCGGTTTGCAGCCGCGCAACCAGCGTATCGGTGTTCATATTCATCTCGTCGGGGTGGATGATTGGGGCAATGGCTTGTTGCTCCAACGTAGGAACGCCGCCGTCCCAGAAAAACGAGGTGTTGTAGGCGATGTTGGTTAAGGCCATGGCATTACGAGTTCCTGTGCGTCCGGCAAACCCTTTGCTAACCCGATTAAATCCATCGGAAAATGCGTGCTGCTGTTGATGGCAAGAAGCACATGAAACGGAGTAATCAGCACTGAAACGTGTATCGTAAAACAGATAACGGCCTAACTCTGCTTTTTCTGGTGAGTATGGGTTGTCCTTTGGGGTAATAATCGCTGGAAAATCTTTTGGAGTTTCCAGCAATGGTAGTTCTATCGTGCCGGTGGCATCGCCACAACCAATCGTTGTGGCGATGCCCAGCAGTGCAAACACAAGAAAATGTACCTGCAATCTGTTCATAGGGGTATTACTTGACGGTGATACTGAACAGGGTAGCTGTATTGGCTGCAGTTCGGTCGGCCAGTGCTTTGGGGCCAACATGATGCACCCGCTCGTTGTCGTTTTTCCCGGGTTGCAATGGTTCCCCAGGTGTTAATCCTTGAGTGAAGAGCTTGGAGTAATCAGCATGGACCACAACAGTGGTGGTATCCTTCCCAATAGTGAACGGAGCATCAAGGATGATGTGTTGGTAACGGCTGTCCTCGCCAATATGGTAGGCGAACGTCGTGTTTACCCCGTCAACATCAACTCTTCCTTCAATCCTGTGGAAAATGTATCCCGGAACCCAGGACCAGTACATGCCAGAGTTCGGTCCCAGTGGTGGTTCCTGCGTGGCTGCATCAAGGTGGTTGCTGGCTTGCGGAACACCGATATGAAAATGCACAGCTTTGTAGCTCCCGGCATTGGCCATCGTTGATAGTTCTACCAAGCCAGTGGCCGAATTATTCGGCATGGTAAAATCAACAAGGATCAGGGTGTCAAGCTCTACTGGTGCCCCAGTTTCGGGAATCAGTTCAATCCCGGTGACGTAGAATTTTATGCCAGTAAATCGTACAGTTTCGTTGGCAATGGTCTGGTAAGGCGTGTCGAACACCAACGGTGTCGCGCCGAACATCGGCACGAATTGCAGGGTGAAATGCTGCGGCCCCGTTACTGGTGGATCCGTGGCATTATCGCTACAAGAAGCCACAAGGCAACATGAGAGAAGAAGGTACAGCGCGGACAGAATGCGATTGTTAGACATGATGGTTGTAGTTGTGCTTGTTGTTGTTGCGTGAATATGATGATTCGATCCACCAAGCATCTTGCGTTATCCCACCATAACCAAATCAAGGCCTGTTTCAGGCTTGTGAACGGCATATGATGGCATTCCCAAAATGCTGATGGAAATGAAGGAATACCCCAGATTGGATTCCCGCCAGCGCGGCCAACCTAAGTGCAATCAAACGGAAAGAATAGAATTAGCAGATTGGCGGTGGATGGTCAATAGCCTGCGGGAGGCCTTGACAAAGCGGGCTTGCGGAGGATTCAGGAAAAGGAAGGAGAGTGATAATACTGGGTGTGGGGATCAACACAGATTTCATTGCCAAGCAAGGAAGTTGTTCGGGCAGGATAATCCGTACTCCGGGTTCCTTGCCTTCTTCTTCCTGCATCGCCACTTTAGTGGTATGGCATTTACCGTGGCAACATGGATCTGTTGGATTCTGGCAGTAGAGTGCTGCGATGATGTCGCTGTTGACTGCATAGGTTATCCACGTCAGCAATGACCCTTCGGTTTGGATCACGAAGGCCAGAAGCATGATGATGTGGGGAACCTTGCGTAGCATCAGATGAACGAGGCGGTCTGGTTAGTAGCAACAAAAATAGAGGAACGCAGCCTCCAGAATGATGATGTAGGTCAGTATAAAAAGAAGGCCGTATAAAAAAACGGGACGACGATGGCGGCGTTGGTTTGGGGCGTGCTTACTGGGCGACCTTCTGCTCAATCATCACCGTCACGCCGCGTGTAAGGGTTCGGCCTTCCGGCAGGTCGTTGGTAAAGCGGTCGGTCTCGATGTTGCCGCCGGCAGAGATCACCGCCACCCCTTTCAGCCCACGCTGCGTGGCCATTTGGCGGATGGTTTCGGCCACGCGGTCGGCGCGTTCGGTGGCAAGCTCGCGGTTGTTCTGTTGGTTCCCCAAACGGTCGGCATGGCCGGTGACGGTAACGCGCGCCCCGTTGCGAAGCACTTTCCCAATCTCTTCCACCAGCATCTTATTCCCGCGTGTGAACTCCGCCGAACGGACATCGTAACCAGCAAGGGTGAAGTTTATCAGTTCTTCGTCCCCAGCGCGGGCAACCACATTTCCGGCGGCTGCGCGGCGGGCAACAACCAGCGGAACAGCCGTCACGGCCCGAACCACCCGCCCCGTTGAATCTTCAACCCGAAGCTGTGCGAACAGTGGGGGAATCGTGGATTCAGGGGTTTCGCGCACGATGTCCCACATCAATTCCGATTCATCATCGTTGCCGTCGCTGGTGAATCGCCCAATCTCCTTCCCCTGGTGAAGGATGGAAAGTTCCCACTGTTTCACCCCCGCTTCTGCATCGAACGTAGGGTTGATTTTCAGCATTGGCGGAACCAGGCTCAGCTCCTTTTTCTCGGTAATCACCGGCGATAAAATCTCTGGCGAATCGGAAAGGATTTCCACGCGGCGGTTGTCGGCGCGCCCGTCTTCGGTGGATTCGTTCGAGCGTTGCAGCAGCCCTTTGCTGTTTGGGGCGATTGCAATCCGCGAAGAATCAATCTCCCAAGCGCGAATCAGGTAAGCCCGAACCTCAAGCGCACGGACGCGTGCAAGCTCCGGAGCCTCCCCGCGTGAAATCTGGCCGACCAAGGTGATGCGTGCCGCTGTGTCCTTCTTCATCCGCGAGCCAATCACGTTCATCACCTGATGCTGCACAACGATGGGGTTGTTCCCGGCAAGATTGCTCACCGTGAACCGCTCGGCCATTGTGCGGGTCACCGTCTTGTATCGGTCGGGGAAAACGGTGGCGTTCCGCTCAAAGAACACCGCCGGGAACAACGGCACAAAATGCCGCTGCGTGGTTTCCTTGGAGGAGATGACAACTTCGGGAAGCCGTTGGTCCTGCTCGTCAACGCTGAACAGGTCAATGTTTGCGCGCAGCATTGGCGGGGCGGCTGGTTTGGCCGGAAGCTCCACCACCGTTGCCGATCCCGGGTCCAGCGGCGAGGGGAGCACCACTTGCGGGGTGGCGTCAATGTAGTAGCTGATGCCGCCGCCAATGGTGTAATGCTGCCAGGCCCAATCCTTCAGCGGCGAAAGCGCGTTGCTGCTGAAGGTGAGATGGGGCATGATAACGGTGCTTCCCACCGTGAACTCATATCCCACATTCAGTTTTGGCCCCACGCTAATCATTGCTGCCTGCAGCGAGGAAGCCCCTTTCAGCGGTTGCTCCGAACTCCCGTCAGCAAACCGGTATCCTTGCGGCCCAAGGATGTGTTGCGTGTGCTCAAAGCTGGAGGCGATGTTCAGCCCGATGGAGGCCCCCACCCCAAGCTGCAACCGTTTGAAGGGATGCCACAGGGTCATCGCTTCCAGTCCAATGGTCATGTAGGAGGCTTTCAGCCGGAACTCTTCATCAATCCGAACAACGCGGTCGGTTCCGCGATTCAAGATAAGGGTTGGTTCCAGCGGTGGGGTCGCAAAATTGGCCGATGTGCGGGTGATGCTAAACCCACCGCCAACACCAAGCGTGCTGCTTAGCAGCTCCGGCAGCATAGCAAACCCGCCAACGGTGGCATTGAAGCGCCCGTTGGTGTAGCTGCCGCAAGCCGTTGAATTTCCGAACACGGGAATATCTGCCGTCTCCGTTCCGCTTGCCGCGCTAACGTTTGGTCCGGCAAAAATGCGTGTGGATGCGGGAATTGAAGGGATTTGCGAGAAGGTGGAGGGAGCCAGCAAAAGCGAAGCAAACCAACAGAGCAATGCGCGGCCCTGGTATGTGCCAGCACATACCCCTAACGAACTGAACCGCTGGGCAATAGGCATCTATGGGCTGCGTTAAAACTGTTGAGTGTGGCCACCGCCAGAAGAAAACGGGCGAACCAATTCGGCAGCAGGTTCGGGGCCGTTTTCCGAAAAGCACAGGATAAAGAGTCGCTGGCCAGAAGGATCGTTACACAGGTTGCGCCCAAATATACGGCAGTGACCGAAAGTCACAAGAACTATTCTGGCAACGGAAATCATGGTTGGTAGGCTTCAATCATGTTCCTGCTACCCAACCGATTCTTTGGCGGCTGGCCAAACGATTCTGTTTCCGTAACCTTGCAGCATGAAATCGGGAAGCCGGTATGTTGTAACCTTGCTGGGTGTGGCCATGCTTGTGGTGGCTGCGGTGGTTTTGTTGTTGCGGCATAGCGTGCCGCCACCAAAAGCCGAACGGGTTATTGCCTACGTTGGCCGCTTCAGCAACTTCCGCGACACCGTTCCGCTCAGCCGCCAGAAGCCGAACCCGTTTGATAAGATGCACGAAGCAGTGCTGCGCCAATATCTGAACGAGCTGAACGCCCGGCTAACCACCACCACTTTCACCCTGAAAACGTTCGATAACCGGCGGGACCCTCGCGTTTCCGATTCCCTGTACCGCTACGCCATCGCCCCCGACACCACTATTGTGATGGTGTTGGACAACACGTGGGGGGAACACCTTCAGCCTGCCGCCGCTTCCATCCGCCAGCAGCGCATCCCCATTATCAGCATGAATGCCGACAGGGGAAATGCGGATTATGGCGATGCCGCACTCTTCATCGGCAGCGATGACGACACCCCACAGGATGTCGCAACGTTTCTTCGGCGCGCACTCCGTTGCCAGCAAATTGTTTTTATCACCGAAGTTGATTACCCCCTCCATGAAGCCTATCAGCAAATTTTTGCCCACGATAGTGTTGGAATAATCCAGCAGTTTGATATCGTTGGGAAAAAATCGGTGGAGGATCAAGAGATGAATTTGCTCTTCCGTCGGCTCCGCGAACTTTTTGCACGCTCGCCGGAAGCCGCTACCGCTCCGATAGTAATTAACGCCCACCAAAAATGGGGAAATAAAATCATTGAATTTCTTGATAAGAACCTGAACGATGCAACAATTGTTGCCCCAATTATGGCATTGGATGTTGCGGTGGCAAGCAAAATAGGCGGGAATAATAACCAACTATTGGTGGTTAGCCGCCCGAACGATGCCGTTAGCCGAAAACTCAGTAACGACCTAGATGAACTTCGCATTGCTGCGCCAGAGTTGTTCGCATCATCGTCGGCTCCATTTTTCTTGAAGCGTTGCCAGGATGCTGTTTCCATCCTTGCTGGAATGCCAGGCGTGGATTCGGTTCCTCCGTCACGTGCTGCAGTTGGGCGTTATTTGGCTTCCCTTCGCGATTCACTGCTGGTTGGCGAGCACGACCTGTATGAATTTAACGGGAATCGCCTGGTGAAGGATATCTATTTTACGCGGTATCGTGGCCGCCAGTATTATTCCTACCCAATCCAACTCAATGCCGACCGCTCGGTTATCCCAAACCTGTTTTTTGGCGTAGATGTGCTGGATATTTATGACATTGATGCCAACAGCAACACGTTCAAATCGGATTTTTTCTACTGGGTGAAAGTTGATACCGGGCATCGTGATGCCGAGCGGAATTTGATTTTCCAGAACTTGCTGCAGAACGAAAGCAGCAAAGAATTAGTGATGCAGAAAATAGAAGAAGATATTGAGTATAAGCTGTACAAAGTCTCCGGAACATTCCACCACGATTTCGCCTTGGCCAATTATCCGTTGGATCAGCAAGAGCTGGCAATCAAAGTGGAAATACTTGCTCCTTCCAACGAATTAAAAATATCCTTCGACCAAAGCAGCCTTGATGAGGACGCGAAAATTTTTGAACGATTTAAGGTGCAGGCTTGGAATAAACTGAAGTATTACGTGACGGTGGATAATCGAATCGCCACCACCATGCGTGGCGACCCCGATAACCAGGAAGGGAAGCCGACGGTGTTTAAAAATTTCTCCTTCCGACTGTTGGTGGAACGGAAACTCCTTGGCCCGTTTCTCCAGATTGTTTTACCATTGATCCTTATTGGCTTTGTGGCAATTGCCTTGCTGTACGTTACCGACATTTCGTTTGAAAATCTTGGGGAAGTTAGTGTCGGTACGTTTTTGGGCATTATCACGTTCTCCATCGCACTCTCGAACATCACCCCCAGCAGTGATTATCTGACAAAAGCTGATTTATTATTCTGGGTGACGTTCATGGTGGTGTTGGTCAGTTTTATCACCGTCATTGTGGTGAACTCACGATTCCGGCTTGAGCAACTGCAAGGGGTAAGCATCCGCCCAATCAGCTACGCTCTGACGGTGGTGTATCCGCTTTGCGTTCTATGGGTGCTGCTCTGGTATTAGGGGGCCGAGGCTGGCCCTTATTCTTCCGCAAGTATCACATGATCGTTCTGCTTATCAACGTATGAACCCTTCTCGCCGAACTGCTCTCGCCCGATTGTTATGGGGATCCGCCGCTGCGGTGGCGGTCCCGGTGGCCTATGTTGCTGCGCGGTTTTTGCGCCCCCCAACCACCGAGCCTGCGCGCTGCGTTGCTGGCTCAATCGAAAAACTTCGGTCCCAGCAAGCCACGCTGATTCGTGTGGGGCTGAACGATGCGGTGGTGCAGCCAATGCCCGATGGCTCGCTGCGTGCCATTAGCTTGCGTTGCACCCATACCGGTTGCCCTGTCCGTTGGGTGGATGCCTCCAGGGAGTTCCATTGCTCCTGCCACGGTGGCCGCTTCGATGCCGATGGGAAGGTGATTGCCGGACCGCCGCCCCGCCCGCTGGAACGCTTGCGGGTGGAAGAAATCGGCGGCAACCTTGTGGTGATTGATGAACCCCCAGCAGCGTAACATGACCCTTCTTCCCACACCAAGCCTGTCCCTTTTTTTATGCCTGACTTTTCCCAATCGCCAGTGACGTTGCAACCCATTCGCCAGTTCTTTCAGGGTTTGGCCTCGGGAACCGATGCCTTGATGTGGTATTTCGGCGGACTGGTGTTCTTCTTTTTTGGAGTGATGGTGCTTAGTGGGATTTTGCTTGCGTTCCACTATCAGCCCAACGCCGCGCCGGCAACCGCTTCCGATGGCACGCCGCTGCTGCTTGCCCGCATCACCGACACCACAACATGGCTTGGCGTGGAGTATGTCCCGGGTCAGCTAATTCCCGTCCGGGCCGATAGCACCTTGCGCAATGCCGATTTCCCAACCCCGTTGCGTGGCTCGGCCAGCCTTCTTCGCGATTCGGCCACCGGAAGCCCGGTGCATCCGTCGGCGGCGTGGGTTAGCTTGGAGCATCAGATTATGCGGCAAACGGAGTTCGGCGCGTTGGTCCGTTCGGTTCATGCGTGGGGGGCGCAGATGCTGGTTACTTCGGTGCTGATCTGGTTTGGCGGGCTTGTGTGGCGGGGGGCGTGGCAGCGTCCGCTCCGCGCCGTTTGGATCAGCGGTTTGCTGCTGGTGGCTGCGGTGTTCGGCGCGGCATGGACCGGATCGGTGTTGCCGTGGGACCGGCTTGGATACGCGGCCGCTTGGGTGGGGTCCTCGCTGCCGGAGCAAGGGGTTCCGTTGGTTGGGGAATCGGTAACGGAGCTGATGCGTGGCGGAAAAGACGTTGGCGGCGCGGCACTAACCCGAACCGCTGCGGCCCACACAACCGTGCTGCCATTGGCGTTGCTGGTTACTCTGCTGCTTCATGCGGGATGGCTGCGGCGGGCCGCCATCTTTCAGAAACCCGAACATCCTTCTTCCAAGCCTTTTGGCTCGGCCTCGGTGCTGGCTGGCGGTTCGGTTTTGCTGTTGGTGATCTATCCATTGGTGGCCGCCACATTCAGCCCAACCTCACCCTTCTTTCTGCTTCCGTTGCTGGTTCTTCCGGCCAGTTGCGCGCAATTGCTGAACCGGATTGCGGGGGGCGCGGCAAGCCCCGCCAACGTTGCCGATCGGCTCTATCGCCAGCTTGTTTGCTGGTTGTTGGCTGCTGGCGCGTTGGTGTCGCTTGCCGTTGCTGCTTCTTGGACCCGTGGCGAAGGTGGCTTCCCGGTGGATCTGTCGCAGGCGCAGGTGGCCGCGGGTGAGTTCCGCCCGGAGTGGTATTTCTTGGGGTTCTATCAGTTGTTGGAGTGGTTCGCGGTTCCGGTGGTTATGGCGGTTATTTCTGCCGTGCTGCTCTTCTTCTTTCTGCTTCCGCAATGGGACCGCCCTGCTTCGGTGGGGAAGGGGGCGATCCGCTGGACGGTGTACGGCTTGTGCCTTCTGTTCTTTCTCCTGACCCTGTGGGGAAGTATTCAGGGATGAGGGGGAAGTGGAAGGATGATGATGTGATTGGAGTTCTGTTCACCATCCATCGCCCATCCATCACACCACCCACACCTCGCCATTTTCCAGGGCGCGGAAGCGTTCGCGGGGGATGGAAAATTTATCCAGCGTTGCGTTCAATAACTCCACCGGCTCTTTCTCGCCGTCGTCGGCTTGGGCAAAGGTTCCGAAGTGAACGCCCATGCTCCACTCCGTTTTCAGAATTCGATGAGCCAGCACCGCTTCGTCCGGTCCCATGTGAACGGAGGACATGAACCACCGGGGGCGATAGGCTCCAATCGGCAGCAGCGACATCCGAATGGTTGGGAAACGGCGTGCTATCTCCTCAAAGAAATCCCCAAACCCGGTGTCGCCAGCAAAATAGAGGTCGCCCGCTTCGGAGCCGATCATGAAGCCGCCCCAGAGTGAGGTGTCGCGGTCGAACAGCCCGCGATTGGAGAAATGCCAAGCCGGGGTGCAGGTCACCCGAAGCCCGGTTCGTGTTGTTACGGCATCCCACCAATCCAAATCTTGGCTTCCAGCAATCCCGTAGGCGTTCAGCAGTGCGGTGTTGCCAAGCGGGGTCAAGATTTGCGGGCGATGGACGCGGCAGAGTGTGGAAAGGGTGGCAACGTCGCAATGGTCGTAGTGGTTGTGGCTAAGCAGGATAAGGTCTATCGGCGGAAGGTCCTGCATCCGCAGCCCAACCCCGGCGTGGCGTTTTGGTCCGGCCCACGTAATCGGGCTAACGCGCTCGCTCCAGACCGGATCGGTAAGGATATTCACGCCGTCCATCTGAATCAGCACCGTGGTGTGGTTGACGAAGGTGAGCCGCAGTTCCCCTTTCCCAACACGCTGCGGCGGCGGTGCGGCGGGCTGAATCTGGCGGAACTCACTCCAGGGCCCCGGCTTCCGTTCGGTCATCCATTTCAGTACATCGAAAAATCCGCGCCCCTTCTTTTGGGTTGTAGAATCGCTTTCCGTCGAAATGATCGCTGATTGGTCCTGCGTAGCCGGGGGAGGAAATTTTAAGGCCGAAGGCTGTTCCGGTCATCGCGCTGGCTCCCAAGATTCCGCTTCCCCACAGAAATGCGCGGCGTGTCCAGCCGCGCCGTTTTGGTGGAGTTTCTTGGTTTGCTGGGTTGGTTGGATTGATCTGCTGTGGAGGTTGCGGGTTCTGCATGGCATGATAACGAATGAGCTTCCGGTTTCATGTTTCCCCACTTGTTGTGGGGATAGGGGAGCGTGGCCGATTAGTCCTTGCCACGCCGTGCATATCCTTCCAACTCCCGCGTCAAGAAAAGGTACATCACCCCCAACACCCCCAGATCATCAAGCCACCCGATGACCGGCAGGAAGTCGCTGACGGCATCGAATGGGGAGATCACATAGAGGAGACCCACCGCCACGCCGACCTTTTTCCAGAAGGGGACTGAGCGGTCGCCGAAGTATGCCGGAAGTTTGCGAAGCCGCCAGAAGAGCGAGCGATGAACGCGTTGCGGAGAGTTCATAACTGAAGGTTGATGTTGATTATCGGTGGCTGCGAAGGGTGATGATCCGCGCAGGAAACGATCATTCGCACGCTGAATTGTGAGCGGGGGGTTGTTTTTTTAGGGGAAGGCTGTATCTTGGGGGCAGTTACAAGGTTAACAAGGTAAAACAACTTGAAGTATCGTTGGATCCTATCGTCCATACCAGATGACAACTCCGTTCAAAACTTAGTACGCGCAATCAACGTTACGCCGACCATTGCCCGAATCTTGGTCGCTCGTGGCATCACTACCTTCGAAGGGGCGCGGCAGTTCTTCCGTCCAAGTCTGACCGATCTGCACGACCCTTTCTTGATGGATCACATGGATCGCGCTGTCGAGCGTGCCATGCGTGCCGTTGCAAACGGCGAGAAGGTGGCGATCTACGGCGATTATGATGTTGACGGCACAAGTTCGGCGGCGATGCTTTATCTCTACTTCCGTAGCATCGGTGCCGACGTTGATTTCTACATCCCCGACCGCTTTAGCGAGGGGTATGGCGTATCCACCCTTGGTATTGATCGGCTTGCCGAGCAGGGGGTCACTCTGGTTATTACTGTTGACTGCGGTATCACTGCGGTTGAACAGGTTCGTTATGCTGCTTCGCGCAGCATTGATGTCATCGTCTGCGACCACCATGAGCCAGGCGATGAGTTGCCACCCGCATACGCACTCCTGGACCCTATCAAGCCAGGCTGCTCCTATCCGTTCAAATTCCTTTCCGGTTGCGGTGTTGGCTTTAAGCTGATCCAAGCAATCGCTATCCGCCGTGGGGAGGTCGAGACGGTCTATCAGTACCTCGACTTCGTGGCCATTGCTGCGGCTGCCGACATCGTCCCGCTGGTTGGCGAAAACCGCTCGCTGGTTGCCCACGGGCTGCGCCGCTTGAACGACTCGCCACGCCCGGGTCTGCGTGGCCTGCTGGAGTGCGCGGGGATCAAACGCGGAAATCTTGGCACTTCCCAGATCGTCTTCGGAATCGCACCACGCATTAATGCTGCCGGGCGCATGAAAGATGCACGCCGCGCTGTGGAGATGCTGATCGAGGAGGACGAGGTTGGCGCGTTCAAGAAAGCACAAGAGCTGGAGAACGACAACCGCAGCCGCCGCACAATTGATGAAGGAACCTTTGCCGAGGCGCAAGCAATCGCCCAGCAGCTTCTGAACTCCGGCAACTACCGCATCTTGGTGATTCATAACCCAACGTGGCATCCGGGGGTGATTGGAATCGTGGCCTCGCGGTTGGTGGAGAAATACTACCTGCCAACGGTGCTGCTTACCACCATGGATGGCGTGGCCAAAGGCTCCGCACGCTCCATCGCCGGCTTCGATATCCACAACGCGCTGAAGCAATGCGAAGGGCATATCGAACAGTTCGGCGGCCATAAATATGCTGCAGGGCTTTCCATTCGCGAGGAGAATATCACCGCGCTTCGTGAGCAGCTGAACCAGTTCGCGCTCAGCACCATCAGCGACGAAATGCTGACCCCCGAACTGCGGATTGATACCGAGGTCTCCTTGGCCGAAGTCACCCCCCGATTCTTTTCGGTGATTAAACAGTTCGCGCCGTTTGGCCCCGGAAACTCGCGCCCGCAATTCCTGATCCGTGGGGTGGATGTTGTTGGATACCCTCGCGTGGTGGGGAAGGATCACCTGAAATTCCGCATCCGCAGCGGCAACGATTTTATCGAAGCTATCGGCTTTGGAATGGGGAACCGCTTGCCAGAACTGAACGGGCGAACCCAATACGACCTGGTGTTTAATATCGAGGAGAACGAGTACCGCGGCGAGGTGAAACAACAGTTCCGCATCCACGATTTCCGGGTTCACAATCCCGACATCTACCCGGCGACCAATAGCCAAGGAAAGCCTGCTGCGGTCGTTCTGGAAGGGGAGGGGTAAGCTCCGCGGTCCCCTTCATCGGGCTTCTTTTTAACAATGCCGCAGCCCGTATCGTTCGGTCTGCGGCATTGCTGCGAATGCAGGCACAGCAACAACACAACATTTCCGATTTATCATATCCTATGGCTGGTCATAGTAAATGGGCAAACATCAAGCACCGCAAAGGGGCGATTGATGCCAAGCGGGGAAAAGTGTTCACCCGCATCGCACGCGAAATCATCATTGCCGCACGGTTGGGCGGGGGGGATCAAAATGCAAACCCACGGCTGCGCCTTGCCGTGCAGAAAGCGCGTGCCGTGAATATGCCGAACGATAACATCAACAGGGCAATCCAGAAAGGAACCGGCGAGCTGGAAGGGCAGCAGATGGAGGAGCTGATACTGGAAGGATATGGACCCGGCGGAATCGGAATCTTGATGGAGTGCGTCACCGACAACCGCAACCGCACCGTTGCCGACGTTCGCAAAATCCTTAGCCGCAACGGTGGCTCCATGGCCGATGCCGGCGCGGTGGCCTGGAACTTCTCCCGCCGCACCCTTATCTCCGTCCGCCAGGAAGGAACCACCGAGGAGGAAGTGCTGCTGGCGGTGTTGGATGCCGGAGCCGAAGATGTGCGAACGGGGGAGGAGACGTTCGACGTCCAGGCACCTGTGGAGAATTTTGAAACCATCCGCGCCGCGTTGGATGCTGCCGGATGCACCATCGCCGAAGCCAATCTTCAGTACGTTCCCAATCAAACCCTTGAGCTAACCGGTGAGCAAGCCGCTGCTGCGCTAAAACTCCTTGATCTTCTTGACGATTACGACGACGTTCAGGACCTCTATTCCAACCTTGAGGTCTCCGAAGAAGAAATGGCGAAGATTGAGGGATAGCAGAAAAAACAATGATGGGCTCAGCCGAAATGGCTACTCCCGAACAACCATCATCGCCCCTTCGCTGCGGAGGCTGCCGGCCTCGATTCGGTAGAACAGTAGCTGCGAGGTTGCGGCGGAGGGCCGGAAACTGAGTGCCTGTTCGCCAGCTTCGCAATGGCGGCGGATGCGGTCGGGGAGTTCCTTCCCATCGGCGGTGAACAGGCGCACCGTCACTTCCGATGCCGCTGGCAACGTGAACCGGAGCGTCACGTTGCCGGTGGATGGATTGGGGGCTATCTGGGCGTTCAGCATCTGCCCCGTTGTTGGGGCATCGGCATCGGTCACCACAAACCCGAACCGCGCAAAATTCCACGACTGCACATTCCCCGCGTAGGGGAAATTTCCACCAACGAACAGGTCGTTCCCCAACGTTGCAATGCCGCGCACGGTCGCGCCTGGGCTTCCCGTCACTCCATCGTTGAAGCTGCTCCATGCTCCAGAAGCCACCTCGTACGTTGCCAAATTGTTCACGCTGGCGGCATCGGCACGGGTGAACGCGCCGCCAACATAGAGTTTCCCATTATTGAGATGAAGCCGATAAATCGGCCCGTTGGTTCCGGCGATGCTGGTCCAGTCGCCATTGCTCCAGCGGGCGATGTTGTCGGAAAAAATCTGGCCAGCAGAAGTGAACTCACCCGCCACAACAAGGCTTCCATCCGGCATTGCCACCATGGAGTAAATCGGGCCGCTTGTGCCGTTGGCTTGCTCGGTTCCTAAGCGGTTCCAGCTGTTGCCATCCCACCACGCAATGTTGCTGGCTGGTGCGCCGCCGGCGGCTGTCAGGCTTCCGGCCACATACAACCGGTCCCCCAAAACTGCCATTGTGGACACCGTCCCGGTTACGCCGGACCCCACCGGACGCCAGCGGATCCCGTCCCATTTGGCAATGTTGAGGATGGAGTCCCCGAAGGCGAACCGCCCGGCCATAATCAGCGTGTCATGGAATCGAATGATTGCCGAGACCCGCCCGCGCCCCGGCGTTCCGGTGGCGTAGGGGGTCCACTGTTTGGTGGTAAGATTGTAGCGGCCAATCCCCGTGCAATTCCCGTTGCCGCCGGCAATGTTGAAGGCCCCCCCAACAATCACATCATCCCCTTCAATCAAGATTGCATCGCCGGTTCCGGAAAGCCCGCCGATATCCTGCCATTCCTCCCCATCCCACATTCCCAAATAGGGGAGGCTTAGCCCTTTCGACATCTGGAGTTCGCCGGTAACGAACACCTGGTTTGGGGGGCGGACCGCAACAAAATTGATCCCCCCAGCAACCCCGCGTCCTGGGACAAACCACTGCTTTGTTTGCCGCGACCACTCCCCAACGTTCGCAACGCTGATGCCGCCAACGCGGGTAAGCAAGCCGCCAACGCACAACGTGGTGGAATCGGCAGCAAGGGAGTAGGTGATTCCCCGTGTGCCGCCGCCAAACGTGGCCAGCGTCCCGGCGGAAAAAAACGCAAGGTTGATGGAGTCACGCTTCCCCCGGTGGCTGAACTCACCGCCGATAATCAACGAATCCCCCAACGGCAGAAGGGTGTTGACGGTCCCATCCAGCCCCGCGCCCACGCCCTCCCAAACGCCGGTGGAAAGGTCCAGCTGGGCGATGGAGTTCGCCGTTACGCCAACGTTGTTGAACAATCCGCCAACATACAGCCGCCCCCCCGCAATGGCCAGTGCCGAAACGAACGGTTGGCCGCCAACCCCCGCAAGCGTCCCCGCCGCCTGCCAACCACCATTTTCCCAAACCGCCAACCCGGTTGCGGTGGCGGTTCCGGCTTGGGTGAATCTGCCCCCAGCAAACAGCCGGTTGTTGTGGATTGCCAGCGATAGAACAATCGCGCCATTCCCCGCAATCCCTTCCCCCAACGGGTGCCAAGCCGACCCGTCCCAGCGGGCAATGTTGCTGGCTTGGGTTGGTCCCGCGTTTGCAAAGTTGCCGCCGGCATAAATCGTGTTTCCCTCCACTGCCAGCGCGTACACCGCTGCGTTCCCGCCGCCAACCCCGCCGCCGATGCTGCGCCATGCCGTGCCGTCCCACGCAGCAATCCCGTTCGAGCTAATGGTTCCCGCCGCGCCAAACAATCCTGCGGCAATCACGGTTCCGGACTCGGTTTGCGCCAGTGCCCGAACCGACCCGTCAACGCCTTCCCCCATTGGATACCAGCGTTCGTCGGCCCGGCTCCAGCGTGCAATGTTCCGCATGGGGATGCCAGCAACCTGCGCGAAATCGCCCCCAACAATGATCTCATGCTCGGTGATTAACACCGCCCGAACGCTCCCCTCCACACTCAGCGAAGTGAACCGCGGATCCCACCGGTTGTTCCCCTGTTGGGCCGATAGCTGTGGCGCAAGAATGCCGGCAAGGATACCGGCCAGAAAAAGTAGAAACGGTACGGAACGAAGTTGCATGGTAGGGAAGGGAAGCAGTTTGAAAGGAACAGGAACGGAACAGGAATCGCCCGCGAAGGAGCGTGCGGCTTGCTTAAGCCTTCAGACTTTTGGTGAGTTTGAAGACCCCGCAAGCCGTCCAATGGTCGCATGGGGGGAACAAGCGGCGGCCAATGCAACACCCAATTAGAGCGTTTGCAGCAATGCTTGCGCGTCGGGCGTTTGGCGGCTGTTCGGGTTGCGGCGAATAAACTGGCGCAGCATGGTGCGGGCGCGCTCCTTCTGGCCATTGGCCGCAAGCAGCCGGCAGTAATCCAGATATGCCCGATGTTTCAACCCTCCGCTTCCGTTGCTGATGGTGTTGTAGTTGCGCAACGCTTCGCTGGTCCGGCCCAGCCCCTCCAGCGAGCGGGCGTAGTAGTAGCGGGCTTCCTCGCGGTGCGCCTTCAAGGTTGCGGAGTTCACCACCGGCTCCAGCTTGGCGGCGGCATCGGCGTAGTTTCCGGCACGTGCCGAGGCCACTCCGTCAATGTATTTCCGTTGAAGCTGGCGTTCCGATTCGTCGCGGGTGACGGCGGGGGAGGGGGAAGTGATTGCCTCCCGCTGCTCGTCGGATTCCCTTTCCTGAATAACCGGAGCGGTGCGCTGCCGTTTGCTCCGCTTGGCTGTTGCCGCCGGCGGTTGCGCCTTTCTTGAATTCGAGCGGCGCGTTTGGCTTCTGGTTGGTGCGTTTGGCTTCTGGTTGGTGCTGCGGTTCTGGTAGGCCGGTGCGGTCCGTAGTTCGTCGGGGCGCAGGCCTTTGAAGACTGCGCCGGGGTCATCTATCGCCGATCCCTCGGTTGCGGTGCTGGCTCCACTACCAGCTGGTTGGCGGCGAACCTCGGATGTGGTTGGCGTTGCTTCGGGTACGGCTGTTGCCACTGTTGCTGCCGTGTCGTTTGGCTGGCGGCGGACGGTGGATTCTGTTGGCTGGTTGGCTGGTTCCGGCTGCGTGGTTTCTGGCCCGGTGCTAACCGTCACCTGCTTCCCTTCCGCGGCCAGTGCCGAGTCAACAACGCGGCGATATTCCGCATCCAATGCCTGGATGCTATCGGGGGGGGCGGCGGCAATGCGGCGGTCAAGTTCTTCCAGCCGTTTGGCCAGCCGTGCGGAATCGGTGGCGGGGGCTTCATCTGCGGCGTGTGTGGTGTCGGCAACGGCTGCGTGCGGGATCCCTTCCGGCGGGATCATCGCACGGTTGTTGTTGCAGCCAGCAGCAAGAAGAAGCAGGAGTAAGAACGGAGCGTTTCGCATAAGCAAGATTGAGTTACCGCGACCTTGCCGCAATCTACAACAGCCTACCGGTTGGGCAAAGCCAGCAAAGGATTGCAGCGCAGCTCGCAGCTGGACCTCTACCCCGGTAGCCCAATAAAAAAAACGCCTCGGCAGAAAGTGCCGGGGCGTTGTGCCGATTGTTCGCATGGTTCCTGTTGGGCTACGCGGCGTTCAGTTCGCGCCGCAGTGCTTCCCGCTCAATCTCTAGCTGGCGGATTTTCCGTTCGATGGAATCAACTTCTTCCGGCATGGAGTCAATCTCCATCCGAAGCCGCGAGGCCGATTCATCAATCAGGTCAATCGCTTTGTCGGGAAGGAATCGGTCGGTGATGTAGCGGTCGGAAAGTTGCGCGGCGGCAACAATCGCGCCGTCGGTGATCCGAACGCCGTGGTGGACTTCGTACCGTTCTTTCAGCCCCCGCAAAATGCTGATGGTGTCCTCCACGCTTGGCTCGGGGACAAGGACCGGTTGGAATCGGCGTTCCAACGCGGGGTCCTTCTCGATGTACTTGCGGTATTCTTCCAGGGTGGTTGCCCCAACGGTTCGCAGCTCGCCACGTGCCAGCGCAGGCTTCAGGATGTTGGCGGCATCCACCGACCCTTGCGCGGCTCCCGCGCCAACCAGCGTGTGCAGCTCGTCAATGAACAGGATAATCTCGCCGTTCGATTCCGCAACTTCGTTGACGATTGCCTTCAGCCGTTCCTCGAACTGCCCTCGGAATCCGGTTCCGGCAACCAGCGCGCCCATATCCAACGCCACAATCTGCTTGGTTTTCAGCCCTTCGGGAACGTCGCCCTGAACAATGCGGATGGCGATCCCTTCGGCGATTGCGGTTTTCCCCACGCCTGGCTCGCCAATCAGCACGGGGTTGTTTTTGGTGCGGCGCATCAGGACCTGCATCACCCGCCGGATTTCGTCCTCGCGGCCAATCACCGGGTCCATTTTCCCTTTCCGCGCAAGGTCGTTCAGGTTGCGCCCGTAGCGGGTTAGGGCTTGGTACTTGTCTTCTGGGTTTTGGTCCGTCACTTTCTGCGATCCCCGAATCTCCTTCAAGGCCGCAGCGATTGCCTTTTTTGTCACCCCTTGGTCCCGAAGCAGCGTTCCGGCTGGGCTGGTTTTGTCCTCGCTGATGGCAATCAGCAGATGCTCGGTGGAGACGTATTCATCCCCCATTGCGGTGGCTTCTTTCAGTGCCGATTCAAGGGTCCGCCCGGTGTATTGGCTGATGTATTGATTGCCCAGCCCCGCACCGGAAACTTTCGGCAGTGCCTCGATGGATTCGTTGACTTTGATTTTTAGATAGTTGACGTTTGCGCCAATCTTCATCAGCATCGGCGGGACGATGCCGGAGGAGTCTTGCAGCATCGCCGCAAGGATGTGAATCGGCTCGATCTGCTGGTTGCTGTAGCTGCTGGCAATCTCCTGCGCTGTCTGCAACGCTTCTTGCGATTTTAGTGTGAGCTTCTGGAAATTCATGTTCGTGGTAGTTGCAAGATGAATCGCGACCCGTGGCCCTGGCGGCTTTCCACCTGGACGCTTCCGCCATGCCCTTCCACCACTCGCTTCAGAATCACGGTTCCAATCCCCGATCCGCCCGGGCGCTCGGTATAAAACGGTTGGAACAGCTGCTCCATTGTCCCCTGACTCATTCCGATACCGTTGTCGCTGATCTCGATGGCAAGGCTGTCGGCAGCTTCGCGGACCCGCACTTGGATCAGCCCATCGGCGCGGCTTCCGATTGCCTGCCAGGCGTTGTCAATCACATTCCGCACGGCCACCGTCAACTGCGGAACATCTATCATCGCCCGGAAGTTTTCCCCGGTGGTTGTGCACTCAATCCTGACGTTTTGGGGAACCGTGTCGGCAAGGTCCTGCAGCAGGGAGGTGATAAGCAGTGCAAGGTCGGCCCAGTTGCGGTTCAGCGATTCGGTGCGGGCCACCGTCAGAAGGTCGTCCACAATCTCACGCAGCCGCCGCGATTGCCGGACGATCCGCTGCGTGGACCTCATCATCTCATAATCATGCCCGTTCGAGGCCAATTTTTGGTGGAGCGATTCGGCGGTCAGCGTCACCGAGCCGAGCGGGGTTTTCATCTCGTGGGCAATGTGGTGCGCCACCGAGGCCCAGTTCACCAGCCGCTCTTGCTCAAGGGTGCGGGTAACGTCTTCCATCAGCAGCAGATAGCCAGCCGGCGCGCCAAACCGCCCGTACAGCGGGCGCCCCCGCAGGCTAACGGCGCGGATATCACCTTCGCGCCGCAGGTCCATTTTCAGCTCGAACGATTCCCCTTCCTGGAACAGCCGCCGCAGCAACGGCATCAGCCCGTTCCATTCCGCGCCGCGAACGTACTCGCTGACGTGCCGGCCCAGCGGGATGTAGCGGTCCACCTCCAGCATCCCCCGCGCCGAGTCGTTCAGGTGGCTAACCCGCTGCGAGCGGGAAAGGACGATCACGCCGCCAGAGTTCGGAATCCTGACAAGGTTGCGGTACAGGTTTCTGGCGAACAGATACCGCCGCACAACCAGCACCAGCCCGGCCAACACCGCAAGGCTTATCGCTGCCGGTATCAGCCATTGCCAATGCCGCGCAAACCAACCCGGAAGCGTAAGGTCCACCGCCAGCAAACGCGAGCCTTCGGCGGAGGAGAGAAGGAGTTGGCCAGAAGGAAGGATTGCCAGCGAAGCTGCGTTGGCCCCGCCCGATGGTCCAACGGCCACAAGCCGCATGGTGCTGTCGTAAAAGGCTGCGCTGTCGGTCCCAACAAGGGCGATAATGCCCCCAGCTTGGGCAACGCTGCGGAATGGTTGGGAGAGCGGCCATTCGATTTCCGACGGCGTTGCGGCGGGGGAAAGGGGGAAGGCCAGCGGGCGCGGATAGGCCGCGATGATTGCCGCCGGAATTGCCACCCCGCCAACATCAATCTGGGCCACGCCGGCCGGGATTGTTGGAAGCGTGATGGTCCCATTTACCACCAGCAGTTCAGCATCAAAAAGAATGGCGCGGCTTGACGTTCCGCTTTGGATCAGCACCACTTCCCCAGCCCCAGCCCGCACCAGCCGGACGCTTCCGCCAGCAAATGGAAGCCTTGTGGAAATTGGTGCGGCGGTGTCCCCGGGAACAATGGTGGAAAGGAGAAGTTCATCGCCATCGCGCTGGGCCACAACCAGCCGCGAAGTGTCGCCCACGGTGGCCCGGGAAATCTCAATCGCGTCCAAAACCTCTCCGTGGCGAAGCGGCTCCACCCGCCCCCCGGCCACCGACACCAACGCGGAATCCCCAACCGCAAACTCTCCCCCGGGTAGAAATCGTGTGCAGCGTGGGATGGAGGTCCGTTGCAGCAATCGTATCTCCAACTTCCCTTTCACCTTCAAGGAAGCAAGCATCGTGCGGCCCGACTCCTCGGCCAGCAGCAGCACGGTATCGGCAGCGGAGGAAGGGGGAAGGTGCAGGTCGTGGATTGCCAACAGGGAGTAGGTGGTTTCAAGCGGGCGGAGGGAGTCGTTGTAGCTGGTAAGCTGGGTGCGCCCGAACGTTTGGGCAATCCCCAAATATCCGCTTGGAATCTTCCAAAGCCGCTCGGCAGAATTGGCGGGGGAAAGCACCGCCGCCGGGGTGTGCTGGCCGATTGCCGGCAACGGAAACAGAACGGCCGCAACGCCCAACCACAGCAACCACACCCGCAACGCCCGCATCGCCAAGCGGGGAGTAAGCAACGGAAGCCATGCGTTTGGTTGGTTCATGCTAAGCGTTCGCGAACGTGAGGGAAGGAGAGAGAGAGAGAGCAGAGAAAGGGGTGTGTGTGTGATGGACCGCGCAAGGGAACGGAGCAACCTTTATGGCTGGGCATTGGGCTGGTCCGCCGTTGCGGCAACAACCGTTGCCACCGCATACGCCGCAACCCCTTCGCCGGCTCCAATCGGCCCCAAGCCTTCGTGGGTAGTGGCTTTCACGGAGACGCGTTGGATGCTGATGCCAAGCGTGGCCGCGATTGTTTCCCGCATCTGCTCACGGAACGGGGCGATTTTTGGGCGTTCCAGCAGCACCATGCAATCAACATTGTTGGGGCGCAGCTGCTGCCCCCGTAACAACGCCACAACGGCTGCAAGAAGTTCCACCGAGTTGGCCCCGCTCCAGCGTGGATCGGTATCGGGGAAGTGGCGGCCAATGTCCCCCAGGGCTGCCGCGCCAAGCAAGGCATCGCACAGCGCGTGCAGGATCACATCGCCGTCGGAGTGGGCAATTGGACCGGCGGGGGCATCGGGGATATCCACCCCGCCCAGCCGCAACGGGCGGCCCGCTTCCAACCGGTGAACGTCGTATCCAAAACCAGAAAGCATGGGGAAGAAGAATCGCGTGGAATGTTGGCGCGGCTACCGGCGGACTTTCACGAACCACAGTTCGCTGAGCGACAGCTCGACCGAGAGTTTCCCGAAGGCTTCGCGGGTTAGGCCGTTGTCGGTGGTCCCGCGTGTGCCGAACTGAAGCGCGATGTCCATTGCTGGGTTGGCGTTCAACCGGTTGTAGGCCGCAAGCGGGAACCCAACGCCAAGCGTAAACCCAAGCTGCGTGATAGCTCCGTTGGAGGTCAGGTAGTAGGTGTCCTCGTACAACGCCCCCACCCGAAAGGTCCAGCGGTCCAACCCTTCGGCGTTGATGGATTCGCTGGCAGCGTATTGGTAGGCCACCCCGTAGCGTGTTGCCGATGTTGCGGTTGGCATCGCGGCGCTGCTCCAATCTTGCAGGCTGACCTCGGTGCCCAGGGTGCTGCGGCCCATCCGGTACGACGCGCCAACGGTTAGCCGTTGCGGGACGGTAAGGTCCGCGGTGTCGGTGGCGGTGGTGTCAATCACTTGCCCGGCGGCATCAAGGTAGTTGTTGATCAGAAGTCGGGTGCGGCTTAGCGTCACGCCAGATTGCAGGGTTGCGCCAAGCTGCAACCCTTCCGCCGGGCGAACCTGCACGCCAAACCGTCCGCCAACCCCGCGATATTGGTCGCTGGTGAGGTAGGTGGCGGGGTTCAGCCCGGTGTTGTCGAACGCCACGTTGCTGCGGCTTTCAATCGCCCCAAAGTACCAATCCACCCCGGCTCCAATGGTCAGTTGTTCAATCGGTTTGAAGGAGCTTCCAATCACCGCCTGCGACACTCCCCCCGAGCCTTGTTTGGTGGTGGTTGCAATGGCGGTGTCGGTTCCGGCAAGCGGGACCCGTTGGGTAAGTTGCGAGCGATAGTTCACCGTGGAGTATGGCCGGAAGAGCATCGCCGCCGTCACCCCGTACGCTTCCGAAAAAGGGAAGCCAATGGAGAATCCTTGCAACCTGGTGCTGTTTTGATAGAGCGATTGCGTGGCGGTGGAGACCTGGTACTGCTCAAAGTTCATCCCCGCTGCCAGCGTCACCGAACGGAGATCGGCCCAGCCGGCGGGGTTTAGGGAGTTCAGGTTCCCGGGCATTGGCATTGCCGATTCCACGCCGGCAAGCCCTTGCCCCGCAACGGAGGTGCTGGGCTGAAGGTCGCCAATGTTCAGGCTGCTGTAGGTGCTTCCGCCGCTGGTTTGTGCCAGTGCTGGAGCCAATCCCACCCCGCCCAACACAACCACAACGGCCAGCAATTGCATGATTCGTAGGTTCATCGTGATGCCTGGGTTGAGTAGGTGATGGTGACCGTTGGGCGAAGCGACGGGTCCGCAGCATCGTTCCCAAAAAAGACCAAGCGATCCACGCTGCTGGCCTCGGTATTGGAGGAGAGCACGCCCCGGTCCAGCCCCAGAACCAAACCATAATTTGGCGACCCTCCGGTCCCGCGAATGGCCTGCAGCCACTCGGTGAGTAACGGGGCCATTCCAACGTAGCGGAATTGGTCGGTGAAGTTGACGGAATCTTGCGCGATGCGGTATCCTGTCAGCCGCAATTTTGTGTTGGCAAGGTAGGTGCTTTGGCTCAGCGTGGCCACATCCCCCAAGTAACCAACCATCCGAGTGGTTGCGCCAACGCTGCCGTAGCGGGAGTTAGCGGTGTCAATCCGCAATTCCAGTTTGGTTTGGTGGATGGTGGCGGTGGCAGGGATGGAGTCCAGCCGCAATTTCAGAAGCGTGCGGACCGGAGCGCCGCCGGCAAGGGTGATTTTGCTCGCGCCAATCGGAAGCGATGCCGGATATTTTGCCACCCAGTTGGAAACCCCTGCGCGCACCGTGTGGCTGGTGTCGGCAAAGGTGATCTTCAGCGTTGGGCGGAGCGTGTCCAGCGATGCGGTGCTGGTTGCACCCAGGAAGGAGACGATCCGGTGGCCATCGCCGCGTGCCCGCAGTGCCAGCGTTTTCACGATGAAGATGGTATCGGTGGGGGTGGTGCTGTTCGGGCGAATCTGGTAATAGCTTCGCAGAAAGTCGGTTGCGGCGGCAAGGTTCAGCTCAAAGTTGATCACCGTCGAGTCTGGATAGTTCCCGCTGAAGCTGCCGATAACCGGGGCCGATGCAATGCGCGCGGCCAGCAGATCGCTCCACTGCTCGTTGGGTCCGAAGGTGCTGTCCAACGCCACAACATCAAAACTGATCTCCCGCCCCGAGTCGCGGGTGGAGCGGTAGTTTAGCGGGCGCATCTGAAGCTCCACTTTGGTGATCTGCCGCGCAGCATCTTTGAACAGCGGCGAGGTCTCCGTCACCGACAGAAGGCCATGAGCCACGGTCCCATCGTCATCCCGGCCAACCAGCACCGCAGCGTTTCCGTTGGATGAGCTGTTGGAGACCGCAGCAAGGTCGCTGGTCACCTCAATCTCCTCCGGATGCAGGGTGTAGGTGGTGAACTGGACGTTGTTCGGGATATAGTCATCGCCAATGGTTGTGGGGTTGTCGTTGCAGGCACCAACAAGCAGTGCCAGCAGCATCCCCGCCAGCGGCGGAAGGATCGTGTGAATGGTTCGTAGGTTCATGCGGTCAATCTAAAATCGCCATCGTGCTGTGGCAAGGGGGAAAACGGGAATCGCCCGGGGGAGCAATCGTCCCCAACGCTCCCGCTCCGTTGCGGCGGAGCCATTGGCCCTGTTATCCCTTCCGGTACAGGTTGTTGACGTACTCTTCGGCCGAGGCTTTCCAGGAGTTGTCAATGGCCATGATCGCTTTCACCAGGTTTTCCCATTGCTCTTCCATGCGGAACAGCTCAATCACTTTCTGGAGGGTTGCCACCAACCCTTCGGTGGTTAGGTCCTCGATAAAAAAGCCGTTGCCCGATTCCTTCTTTGGGTTGTACTCCTCGATCGTGTCCAGCAATCCGCCGGTTTTGGCCACCACGGGAACGGCCCCGTAGGCTTGGGCGTACAGCTGGTTCAGCCCGCACGGCTCGAACCGCGACGGCATCAAGATTCCGTCGCTTCCGGCCTGGACCAAGTGGGCCAACTCTTCGTCGTACCCGTGGAAAAAGCCGATGTTCTTGTATTTCTTGGAGGCCCGGGTCAGCACCGTTTCGTACTTCTTCTCCCCTTCCCCCATAAAAACAAATTGCGCGGGAAGCGCGGCCAATTTGTCAATGGATTCGCAGATCAGGTCGTAGCCTTTTTGCTCAACCAACCGGGCGATCATCCCAAAGATTGGGGTGTCCAAGTCGGCATCCATTGCGAAGCGGTTTCCGAGCGAGGTCTTATTCTCGAACTTCGCTTCCAAGTTGGCGGCGGTGTATTTCTCGGAGATCAGTTTATCGGTGGCGGGGTTCCAGACCTCGGTGTCAACGCCGTTGACGATCCCCCACAGTTTCTCCCGATGCTTCTTCACCACGCTTTCCAGCCCGCAACCATACTCCGAAGTCATAATTTCCTTTGCATACCGTGGCGAAACGGTGTTGACGGCATCGGCGTACGTAATTCCGGCTTTCAGGAAGTTGGTTTTTCCGGCGTGCTCCATTGCTGGGGCAAGGTGCGCCGGCAATCCGGTTTTGGCGAACACGCCGGCGGGGAACACCCCCTGATATGCCATGTTGTGGATGGTCAGCAAGGTGCGGGTGTGGGCGAACATCGGGTCCTTGCCGTACATCTCCTTCAAGAACATTGGGATCAGCGCCGTTTGCCAGTCGTTGCAGTGGATGACATCGGGTCGCCAGCCCAGCCGCAAGCAGGTTTCCAACGCAGCTTTTGCAAAGAAGATGAAGCGTTCGTCGTTGTTGGCAAAATCCTTCCCGGTCTTCGGGTCGGTGTAGATTCCTTTCAGCGGCTCCAAATACTTGTCGTTGGTGACAAGATAGACCTGTACTTTTGCACGGGCATTAACAACCTGCGAGCTTTTTACAACCGCGATGGTCTCCTCCCCGGCAACCTCCATCGGAATCTCTTTCAGCCGCTTAATCTCATGGATTCGGTTCCTACGTTCGGAAACGGAGCCATATTTGGGGATAATCAGCCGGACGTCGTGGCCAAGCTCGGTCAATGCCAACGGAAGTGCCGCGCTGACATCGGCCAGCCCGCCGGTCTTTGCGAACGGCAGAACCTCGCTGGTAATAAATAGGATACTAAGGCTTTTTGCCATGTGTGAATGCGGGAAGGAAAAGGGAAGTTCTTTTGCGAAACGGGCAAATATACGGAATGCCCGTGGGTGGGCATGGCGGTTTGGTGGCGCGGAAACGTTAGTTTTTGCTATCCAATCGGTGGCGGCGTGGTGCGTGCGGCGCGGATCACAGCCGCAGGGAAATTCCCCGGGAGCGGTTCCTTCCTTGATCGAATACCCATAATTTTTTCCAATCTGACGTACCATGAGCAACGTTCGCGAACACCTTGCCAGCTCCATTTTTCCCCGGCTGAATTGCCGCCCTTTTCTGCAGGATGCTGAGTATTCCGCCACGATTCGGGGGCTGGTTCGCGATGGAGTGGTGGGGGGATTTGTGCTGTTCGACGGCAGCGCAAGCGATGCCCGCGAAACCGCACAGCAGGTCCAAGAGCTTGCCGGCGGGACACTGCTGCTTGCCGCCGATTGCGAGGACGGCATCACCATGCGGTTCCCGGGCGGAACGGAGTTCCCCAGCATGATGGCCCTGGGCGCGGCCAACGATGTTTCGGTAACCTACACCGTTGCCCAAAGCATCGCCGACGAGATGCGGGAGTTAGGGGTCTTCTGGAATTTTGCCCCCGTGGCCGACATCAACACCAATCCCGACAACCCGATCATCAACATCCGCGCTTTTGGCGGAACGCCGAAACTGGTGGAGGAACACGTGGTGGCCTATCTGCGCGGGACCCAGGACCGCGGGGTTGCCGCCTGCGTGAAGCACTTCCCGGGCCACGGCGACACCTCGCTGGACTCCCACCGCGAACTCCCCTCGCTCCCGTTCGATGCAAAACGATTGTGGGAAGTGGAGCTTCGGCCCTTTGCCGAGGCGGTCCGCTGCGGGGTGCGCTCGGTCATGTCGTCGCACGTGGCGGTTCCGGCACTGGATCCATCGGGCGTGCCGGCATCGCTTTCGCCAATCCTGACGGAGCGATTGCTGCGGGGCGAGCTTGGTTACGACGGCATCATCGTCACCGACGCGCTGGATATGCACGCGGTCACGAAAGGGTGGGGCGACGGCGAGGCCTCGGTGCTGGCGTACCTTGCTGGGAACGATGTGCTGGAGACAATGCCGAACCCCCGCGCAACCCTTGAAGCCTTGTGCCGCGCCGCCGAATCGGGCCGCATCACCCCAAAACGGATTGCGCAAACCACCGAACGCCTTGCCAGCTTGCGGGAATGGATCCAAAGCAAAGCCAGCGCGCCCCGCTCAACGCCGCAGTCGCGGGGGCTGTTTGCGTTGGAGGCTGCGCGGCGTTCGCTTCGGGTTCGGGGTGAGTTTTCCCACCCGGGCGCGCCGCTGTTCGTGCTTGGGTTCACCGACGCGCTGGAGAATCCGAAGCCGGAAGAATGGTTCCTCTATTTCTCAAGCTGGTATCCCGAGGATGCCGACGTTGCAGTGGTGACGCGGGAGGTTAGCGCGGCGGACCGGGCAGAGATCAGGAAGAAGATGGAGGTTTCCGGCGGGCTGCTGCTGGCGTTGTTCGTGAAGCCACGCGGCTACGCCGGAACCGTTGGGTTAAGCGATGACCAGATGGAGTTGCTTCGGGACCTTCCGCTGCGGCCCACGGCGTTAATCAACTTTGGCAATCCCTACCTGCTGACCGATCTAGACACCACGCTTCGGATGGATGCTTTTTCGGCATCCTCCCCCAGCCTTGCTGCTTCCATCGAATACCTCTCCCGCGCCTACAGCGACCTTCGCCCGCACCGGTAGCCACCCCGACCTTCGTCGGGATTGATAACAGGTCTTCAGCCTGTGGCGACTGCGCAGGCTAAAGACCTGCGCCTACCCCGATTCAGGTCTGCGCAGGCTAAAGACCTGCGCCTACCGTGACTCAGGTCTTTAGCTGGCAGGGAATGGCGGTAACATCAGATAACAGGTCGTTGGTTGGTTGTGAGCTACTTTTGTGGCAGTTATCAACTTCCTAACCAACAACCACAAGCATCATCAATCGCATGGCAAAGAAGCTCAAAGAGTACGCCCCAACCACCTATCAAGATTTCAGCAAACCCGCCGTCGCAAAAAAGCAGCAGCAGGCAATCGCCGATGTTCGGAAGAAGTTCGGCAAGCAATACCCGCTGATTATTGACGGCAAAAAAGTGATGACCGCGAACACGCATCCTTCGGTCAATCCGGCAGCAATCACCGAGGTTTTGGGCAACTTCTCGATGGCCACCAAGGACCACGCCGAAGCCGCAATCCAAGCCGCAGCAAAAGCGTTCGAGAAATGGAAGAACGTGCCCGCCGAGGAACGCGCCGCCTACCTGTTCAAGGCCGCCGAAGTGATCCGCCAGCGCCGCAACGAAATCAACGCGTGGATGATTAGCGAGGTGGGGAAAAACTACCTTGAAGCCGATGCCGACACCGCCGAAGCCATTGATTTCTTGGAGTTCTACGGGCGCGAGATGCTTCGCTACGGCGGACCGCAACCGGTTACGCCAAACCCTGGGGAGCAGAACCACTTGGTCTATCTTCCGCTGGGCGTGGGCGCGGTTATTCCCCCGTGGAATTTCCCCTTCGCCATTCTTGTGGGGATGACCTCGGCAGCGATCGTCACCGGCAACACCGTGGTGCTGAAACCCAGCAGCGACTCCCCGATGATGGGTTGGCTGTTCGTGGAAATCTTGAACTCGCTGGGCTTGCCGAAAGGGGTCGTAAACTTTATCCCTGGCGATGGTGGTGAGATTGGCGATTACATCGTGGACCACTCACAGATCCGTTTCATCAGCTTTACCGGATCGGCTGGCGTTGGCAAACGAATCTACGAACGTGCAAGCCGCACCCCCGACAACCAACTGTGGCTGAAACGTGTGGTGGCCGAGATGGGGGGGAAGGATGCGATTATCGTGGATAGCGAAGCGGACCTTGAAGATGCCGCCAACGGCGTTGTTGCCGCCGCGTTCGGGTTCCAGGGGCAGAAATGCTCCGCCTGCTCGCGTGCCATTGTGGACCGGAAGGTGTACGACCAATTTGTCCAGATGGTGAAAGAACGGGTGGAGAAGATTGAGGTTGGCGACCCGAAGGAGAACAAAGCGATGGGACCGGTGGTAAGCCAGCGCGCATTCAACACCATCCAGAAGTATATCGAGATTGGGAAGGGAGAAGGGAAACTGGTGACCGGAGGGGGCATTGTGGAAGGTGCGGCGGGGTGGTATATCCAACCAACGGTGATTGCGGGGGTGAAGGCCGGCGCAACGATTGAGCAAGAAGAAATTTTTGGCCCGGTGCTGGCCATCATCAAATCCCGCGACTTCAACGACGCATTGAAGATTGCCAACGGGACCAAGTACGGCCTGACCGGTGCGGTCTATACCGAAAACAAGGAGAAGCTGGCGCGTGCCGCCGATGAGTTCTTTGTGGGCAACCTCTATCTGAACCGCAAATGCACCGGGGCGTTGGTGGGTGTGCATCCGTTTGGCGGCTTCAACCTTAGCGGAACCGACAGCAAGGCCGGCGGGCGCGATTACTTGCTGCTGTTCCTGCAAGCCAAGTCAATCGCCACAAAGGTGAAAGCCACGGGGCAGGCAAAGAAGGCAGCTGCAAAAAAATCCGCAGCGAAGAAGCCCGCCGCTGCCAAGAAATAACCGAGCCACGATTGCCGGAGCAATCAAGCATTCAGAAAGGCCCTGCACATTCTGTGCGGAGCCTTTTTTTATGGCTTGCGGCGGCTTGTAACCTCCCACGGCTGCATATTGTTCTTCCTTCGGTCCTCAATCATTCAAACGGAGTTTTTTCCATGAAACGAATTTGCCACTGGGTCCCCGTTGCTGTTGCCATGCTGGTTGCTCCGGCGGTGGTGATGTCGCAGGCCATTACCACCCGCGGCATCATCCGCGAAAAGCTGAAAGTGCTGCCGGAACAGGTGAAAGAGTCGCCCCAGGCGGAACAGCCAAATGGCCTGGAGGAGATTCTTCGGAAGTTTCTATCATCAGAGGCCGAGCTAACGGTCAGCAAGGATAGCGCGCCGGAGTCGGAGGTTCACGCGGCGATTAACCCAACCGACAGCAACAACATTGTGGTCTCACCCATTCGGTACGCGGCCCAGAGTTTTACCACGCCGATCTACTACACCAAGGACTTCGGCAAGACGTGGAAGAAAAGCAGCTACAACCCCGCCCCAGCCGAAACCGGAACAACAGTGATTGGCGGCGGCGACCCCATCTTCGCCTTCGATGCCGATGGGAAGCTGTACTACTCATGGATTAACCTCTACGTTGTCGGTTTTGATTTCAGCAATCTCCGGTGGGCACTCTCCTGGGCATACTCCAACGATGGTGGCGAAACCTGGGTCCACGACCAGGGGATGCAGATTGCCTTCAGTTCAGGGATAACATTAGGTGGCAGCAACGCGGCCATTTACGACAAGCAGTGGATGACCTGCGACATGACCAACGGCCCCGGCCGCAACACCCTGTACGCCGCATTCCTTGAAGCAGTGGGAACAGAGACGAAAATCAGCTTGCGGGTAAAGCCCCCGGGGGATGCCCCTTTTTCCACAACCTCAGTTCCCGTCTCCGGCACAGATTTTACGCAAGTGCAGTTCAGCAGCATTCAGGTGGACCGCAGCGGCGGGGTGCACGTCTCCTTCTTTGGGACAAAGGATAACAGGAACTGGGCGATGTGGCACGCGGTTTCCACCAACGGCGGGGGGAGTTTCGCGGTCCCCAACAAGATCAGCGATGTTGTCTTCCCCGGGCAGTTCGACCCTGAACTTGATGACAACCCCGGCAGGCAGATGGACTCCATCACCGGAATCTTGGCCCAGCGGATGTACCCTTGCCCCCACATCGCCATTGATAACGGAACCGGCCCCAACGCCGGGAATCTCTACGCCGTGTGGACCGCCAACGGCATCACCAGCAAGCTGGTTCGCGGCTTAGATATCTACTACTCCCGCTCAACCGATAACGGCGCAACCTGGACCCCAGCGGTGGTCCTGAACAACAACAGCGACGAAACCCCCACAAGCCAGTTCTACCCCAGCATCAGCGTCAGCCCGCAAGGGTTTGTGGCCGTCACGTGGTACGACCGCCGCAGCGATACCCGCGAACGGAACACGGAGTATTACATGACCTACTCCTTTGACGGAGGGAAGACCTTCATCAACGATTTTCCAGTGTCGGAAGCTCCGTCGGACTTCACAACGGTTGGCCGTCGCAATGGAGGGTTCGGGATTGGTGAATACACCCAGGTGCTAACCACCAGCGGCTTCGCAATCCCCGTCTGGGCCGATGGACGCACCGGAAATGGGGACTTGAATATCCTTGCGGCACTGGTTCCCCTTTCGCCAGAAGGGGGGATCACCGGGGTGGAACGCGCCGCCGCCGTCACCGCAGGGATGCAGATTGCCAGCATCGAACTTCAAACCGACCAGCTGATGGTTCGCTGCTTGGTGGACCACCCCCGGCATCTGCGCCTCCGCATCGTCACCATGCTTGGCCAGGAGGCCGCATCGGTGGATGCTGGCGTTGTGGAATCGGGAGAACATTGGCTTCGCGCCAGCATGGCAGGGTTGCCTTCGGGGAGGTATTTCATCCAATTGGAGTCGGAGCATGGCGCGGTTTCCGCCGCGTTCGTGCTGGTGCGGTAAACCCGCTGGCGAAATTTTTTTTGGAGGGGGGTGAGAACTTTCGCCCCTTTCGTTGTCTTTATCAGTGACACTGCGTCGCTACTTGAGGGGGTCCGTAAGAAAACTATCTCGGCTGAGATTGGCGAATCCGGTTTTGGAGGGTACTGCGAACGAATCCAACGGATGGGCTTCCGATAGCGAACAACCGGTACTTCTTCACCAGTACCGTTCCGATGAGCAAGCGGTTTTCCCACACAACCGCGTCACGATCTTCCCATCTGCCCCGGCTGGCAACCCCCAGCCGGGGCATTTTTTTTGCCCTGATTTTGCATTTCAACACGCCTGATCCCGCCGCAGAAATAGTAGCTTTGCCACCGGTTCTTCCACGATAGCAATCCAAGGGCACACACATGAAGGATATGATCCGCATCGCTTCCGGCCAGGGGTTCTGGGGCGACCTGCTTACCGCGCCGATTGACCAAGTCAACAACGGCCCGATTGATTACCTGATGATGGATTACTTGGCCGAAGTGACCATGTCCATCGTCCAAAAACAAAAGCTGAAGGACCCGAAGCTGGGCTACGCCAAGGACCTGATTTCCACGATTGACGCAATCCTTCCGCAGCTTGTTCAGAAGAATATCAAGCTGATTACCAACGGCGGCGGCGTAAACCTTCAGGCCTGCCGCGATGCCATTCTGGAGGTTGCACGCAAGCATGGCCTAAGCGTCAACGTTGGCGTGGTGACCGGGGATGACATCCTGGAGAGCATTGATGAATTGATGGAGCAAGGGGCCCAGCTTAAAAACATGGAGAGTGGTGAATCCGCCGAAGAAGTGCGCCACCGGCTGCTTTCCGCGAACGTCTATTTGGGGGCCGCGCCGATTGTGGAGGCCTTGCGTGGCGGCGCGCAGATTGTTATCACCGGGCGCACCACCGACACCGGCTTATGCCTTGCCCCAATGATCCATGAATTCGGCTGGAGCATGGACGACTGGGACCGGATTGCTGCGGGGACAATCGCCGGGCATATCATCGAGTGCGGCGCGCAGTCCAGCGGCGGAAACTACATGGAGGATTGGGAAAACGTCCCCGACATGGCGAACATCGGGTTCCCGATCATCGAGGCGTATCCCAGCGGTGAGTTCGTGGTGACGAAGCACCCGGGCACCGGCGGGCGCGTTTCGCGCGGGACCGTGGCCGAGCAATGCCTGTACGAAATTGGCAACCCAACGGAGTATATCACCCCCGACGTTGTGGCCGATTTCACCACCATCAACCTTGAAGATTTGGGGAACGACCGCGTTCGGGTCCACGGGATCAAGGGGCGGCCAAATACTCCATTCTTCAAAGTCTCCATGAGCTACTCCGACGGATATTCCGCCTTCGCAACGCTGACGTACGCTTGGCCCGATGCCATCCGCAAAGCCAAAGCTGGCGATGCAATCCTGCGGGCACGGTTGCAGAAACTTGGGCTGGAGTTCGATGAAGTCCTGACGGAGTTCGTGGGCTACAACGCCTGCCACGGACCCCTGTCGGAAGCCGCCAACCCCGACCCCGAGGAAGTGATGATGCGGATTGGCGTGCGCGGCCCAGACTTCAAAGCGGTGGAACGGTTCGGGAAGGAGATTGCGCCGCTGATTTTAACCGGCCCGCCAAACGTCACCGGGTTTGCCGGCGGACGCCCGCGCCCAAGCGAAGTTGTGGCCTACTGGCCCGCACTGATTGATAAAACCCTGATAAATCCCCGCGTGAAAGTGGAAGTGGTGGAGTCGCACGCTGCCACGCCAGCCCAATAGAAATCCCGGAAACCCGGTATGGCCAAATCCCTTGTCATCGTCGAGTCGCCGGCAAAGGCGAAGACTATCAACAAGTACCTCGGCAGTGAGTATATCGTCGAGGCCTCGGTTGGCCATGTCAAGGATTTGCCAAAGGGTGGACTTTCCATTGATGTTGATGCCGGGTTTGTTCCCACCTACGAGGTCATCAAAGGGAAGCGCGACGTGATCGAGCGGCTGAAAAACCTTGCTTCCCGTGCCGAGACGATCTTCCTTGCCACCGACCCCGACCGCGAGGGGGAGGCGATTGCCTGGCATATCGCCCAGGAGATCAAGGCGAAGGGGAAAAAAATCCGGCGAGTGCTGTTTAACGAGATCACCAAAAGCGGCATCACCGCCGCCATGCGCCAACCCCGCGACATTGACCGCGACCTTGTGGCGGCCCAAGAAGCGCGCCGCGTGATGGACCGCCTGATCGGCTACAAAGTCTCCCCCTTCCTCTGGAATCGTTTCCGTGGGGAGTCGCGGGGGTTGTCGGCGGGGCGGGTGCAGTCGGTGGCATTGCGGCTGGTGGTGGAGCGCGAACGAGCCATCAACTCCTTCATCCCGATTGAGTATTGGTCGCTGATTGGCCACTTCCGCACGGGGAAAGGGGAGGAGATCACCGCAAAGCTGATCCGCTACGCCGGGGAGGAAATCCGCAACCCCAGCGGATCGGCCACGGAGCTGAAGGAGGAGGCAAAACGGAGCTTCATCGCCACCCGCGAAAACGCCGAACGCCTGCAATCGCGTGCCGTGAAGGAATCGTACGCGATCTCCCACGTTTCCAAAAAGGAGGTCCGCCGCAGCGCACCGCCACCCTTCACCACCAGCACGATTCAGCAAGATGCCGGGCGGCGGCTTCGGTTCAGCACAAAAAAGGTGATGGATCTGGCGCAAAAACTTTACGAAGGGGTGGAGCTTGGTGCACAGGGGCTAACCGGCCTTATCACCTACATGAGGACCGACAGCACCCGGGTTAGCGAGGAAGCGGTGGGAATGGCCGAGGAGTTCATCTACGAAAATTTTGGGAAGGAATACCTGCCACAAGGGGGAAAGGGGAAGAAGACGGCGATCAAAAAAAAGGGGGATTCAACGGTCCAGGATGCCCACGAAGCAATCCGGCCAACCAATCTGAAGATCACCCCAAAAGAAGCACGCAAGCACCTGGATCGCGACCTTGCCGCGCTGTACGAATTGGTCTGGAACCGGTTTGTTGCCAGCCAAATGGCCGACGCGCTGTTCGACCAAACAACGCTGGATATTGAAGGGGGGCCGTTTGTGTTCCGCGCCACCGGGCGCATCACAAAGTTCCGAGGGTGGATGCAGGTGTATGGCGATGAGGAGGAAGAGAAGGAGAAGGAGAAGGAGAAGAAAGAGGCCAGCGGCACCGCCGAAGTAAAGGATGCCAAGCAGAAGCGGGGGAAATCGGCAAAGTCCGCCACTCCCCAGCCCGATACCGCCGACCCCGACGACGACGCAGCCGACCGCGACCGCATCCTTCCCGATGTGAAAGAAGGGGAGCCACTGACGATAGAGTCGGTGGATATTCGCCAGAGCTTCACCAAGCCGCCGGCCCGCTACACCGAAAGTCTGCTGGTAAAGGAGATGGAGGCCAAAGGGATTGGGCGGCCCAGCACCTACGCCAACATCATCCAGACTATCCAGGACCGGGGATACGTGGAGCAGCGGGAGCGGAAGCTGTACGCGACCGAGCTTGGCATGAAGGTCTGCGATGCCCTTGTGGTGGGCTTCCCCGCGTTGTTCGATCTGAAATTTACCGCGAAGATGGAGGAGGAGCTGGACACCATCGCCGGCGGAAAAACCAGCTACCTTGAGGTGATGCGGAAGTTCTACCGCCCGCTGACTGTTGCGCTTGGCGCGGCAGGAAGTCTAGCCCCCGGGGGAGCATCGGGCGGTTCGGCGGAAGGCCGACTGGCCAGCGGAAAAGCAACGCGCAAAAAAGCAAAGGAGCTACCCAGCGGGGAAGGGGAACAGCCCGAACGGAAGCGGCCCGGAAAACCGAAGGGCACCCCAACCGACACCCGCTGCCAGAAATGCGGCGCGCCGATGGAGCTACGCGAAGGGAACTACGGTCCATACCTTGCTTGCACCGGATTCCCGCAATGCCGGAACATCATCAACGCCACCCCCGACGGCAAACCTCGCCAGCGTGGGGCTGCCGAGCCGCAATCCGCCAAAGCCGCCCCGCCGCCCACCGGAATCACCTGCGAGCAGTGCGGCGCGCCGATGCTGAAACGCAGCGGAAAGAATGGTGAGTTTTACGGATGCAGCAACTATCCAACCTGCCGCAACACCAAGCCCGTTCCGCTTGGGATCAAGTGCCCGCAGTGCGGCACGGGGGACCTTGCCCAGAGGGTGGGGGGGCGGTACAACAGCACTTTCTACGCCTGCACCCGCTACCCCGAATGCCGATTTACCAGCAGCGGGAAACCGCTCAACCAGCCATGCAGCAACTGCGGCAACGCCTGGACAACCGAAGGCTGGGACCAGTACGACGGGGCAATGATTGAATGCCCAAAATGCAAAGCGCGGAAGCCGAAGGGATAGATGGAAACCACCGTGATAGAAGGCGCAGGAGTTCTGCAAAGCATCACCCTGCTGCGTGCGGACCCAGCCGAAGCAATGCCCGAACGCACCGAGCGCGATGCCGTGCTGCTAACGTGGGTGGCCGAAGGAAGCTGGGCCGTGCGCGACACGTTCAACAACGGGGCAACGGTCTTCCCGGGCGACGTGCTTCGGGTTGCGGCTGGCACGGGGATGACGATGGTGGAGGGCAATCCTTCGGCAACCGAGGGGGCGCGCATCGTCCAGCTGCGGATGCGGCCAGTGCGGGAAGCGATGATCCCGGGCTACGAGGTTCGCAATTTTTTCCCGGAGGAGATGGATTCTGCGCCGCTGCTGGTTGCCGCGCTTGCCCCGCACGGGGACCAGCAGGGCAACGTGGCGAACGCGTGCGCGGCGGTTCAACTCTATGCCCTTCGTATTTCCCCCGCCCATTCTCACCGGCTGTGTGCGGTGCCGGTCCAACGGTTCGTTATCCTGGTGGAGGGAACCGTGAGCATTGACGGAACGGAAGCCACCACCGCAATTGCCATTGCCGAAGGAAGAGAAGCACTGATTGAATCGCCAACCGGCGGAACGGTGGTGATCGTGCAGCTATAGCCCGCCCCTGATAGGCATTGTGGCCCGTGAAAACAGCAGCGGGTTGCGCCGAACTGGTGCAACCCGCTGCTGTTTTGTTTAGAACTCTCCGATGCTGCCGAATTATTCTTCGGTGGCTTCGGTTTCTGCCTCAACGTCGGATTCTTCTTCGACCTCGTAGTGGTCAATCTCTTCAATCTCGAACATCTCATCTTGCTGCTCCATCTCCCCAGTGCTCTCCTCGTAGAAGCCACGGATATTAGGATGGTGGCGGTTGATAAGGATAATGGAGTAGTCGTGTGGTTCGCCGTGCCGTTTTTCGATACGGATTGCTCCGGCATCTTCCAGCGTGTTCAGCATCGCCTTCCGTTCGAAGTCGTGAAGGTGGGGAAGCGCGTCGGAAAGTTTGCGAAGGAAGGGGCTAATCCAGACCTCGGCATGGTGGCCGTAGTTTTTCAGCAGAACATCCACGCACACTTGTTCTTCATGGTTGGTGAGTTCTGTTGCTTCGGCAAAGCTGCCGGTCATTCCGTCGCTTGCTTCCATGCCGTTATCCCACCATTCCCGTTCGGTGCCTGGAACCTCGGCATGGCGTTGTTTCCCACGTGCTCCGTTGCCGCGTGCGGATTGCTCCAGCTGGCGTTGGGCGTTGGGGTCGGCAGCAACCGCAACGTCAATGTAATGGGAAGGACCGATGAATTGCAGCATATCGGGCGAGATGCAGGTGCGAAGCGTGGCCAGGATCACGGTTCGCCCTTGGCGTTTGATATGCTGGACCAGCGGGATGTAGTCGCGGTCGGCACAGACGATCACGAAGGTGGTGATGTCTGGGCGGGTGTACAGAAGGTCCAAGGCATCAATGCTAAGCTGAAGATCGGCAGAGTCGTTCAGCCCTGTTGCGGCCACGTTGCGCGTCTCCACCCCCATTTCGTACAGGGTGCTTTGGATGCCGTTCCGTAGCTCCTCGAAATCGGCATACGCTTTTAGCGCGATGGCATTCTGGTTGAGTTTGCGGTCCAGCTGACGCTCGACCCCGCGGATGATGTCGCTGATGGAATCGGGAACAAGGGAAGACTCGTTCTGGCTGTTTTTCAAGTAGGAAAACAGGTTTCCATAATCAACGAATACCGCTGCGGTTGCACGCGATGCAGCAGCGGCGGCTGCGCGTGCGGCTGTGTTGTTGTTCATCACAGGTGAAAGAATAGATTGATGAAGAATGCCGCACGCACAACTAAAGCGTGCGGCAGTGTGTTGTCATAGTGACAGTTGTTGGAACTTCCCAGTTACAGGAGGTAGGGGGATTGCCAGAAACTGGTGAACCGTGAACCATATGCGGGCGCAAAATAGTTCCCCGGCTATCCTTGTGCAGCGGGCGGGATCATCATGTATGAAATTTTACAAGCAAACAACAGCGTTCCCCCAACTTACAGCATCCGCCGTAACCGCGCCACCGGAATATTCAGCTGTTCGCGGTACTTGGCAACGGTGCGCCGGGCGATGTTGTAGCCGGCCTCGTGCATCCGCTGGCTGATCTCGTCGTCGGATAACGGAGTTTTCTTGTTCTCCTCGTCAATCATCTCCTTAATCTTGGCCTTCACAATCTTGTTGGCCACTTCCTCGCCGGTGGCGGTGTGGAGTTTTTCGGAGAAAAAGTACTTCAATTCGAAGGTCCCGTAATCGGTCTGGACGTACTTTCCATTGACCACGCGGCAGACGGTGGAGATGTCCATGCCGATCCGTTCGGCAACGTCGCGGTAGATCATCGGCTTCAGTTGGTCGGGGCCGTACAGGAAGAACGATTCCTGCAAATCCACAATGGCCCGCATCACCCGCATCATGGTTTGCCGTCGCTGGTGGATTGAGGCAATGAACCACTTGGCGGCCTCCATCTTCTCGCGCAGGAATTTCTGGGCGGTGCGTTCGGCACTGCTCCGTTTTTTCCCACGCCGCATCATCTCCTGGTAGCTTCGGTTGATCCGCAGCGAAGGGATGTTCCGGTCGTTCGGGGTGATGATGATATCCTCCCCGTCGCGCTCCACAAGGAAATCTGGGGTGATGTAGTTGGTCTCGGTGATGGTGAACGAGCCTTCCCCAGGCTTCGGATTTAGCGAGCGGATCGCCTCCAACGCCCGCTTCAGCTCCTCCTCGGTGCATCCATGCCGGGCGCAGATTCTTTCGAAATGCTTGTGGGTGAAGTCGTTAAAGGTGTCGCGAAGGATTGCGTAGGCAAGGGGTGCGGTCGGGGAGCTGTGAAGCTGCGGCTCCAGCTGCACCATCAAGCACTCCCGAAGGTCCCGCGCGCCCACCCCAAGCGGGTCCAGCCGTTGTATCCGATGCAGCACCCCCTCGGCTTCTTCGTAGGTGAAGGCCGGCACATTGGGAAGCGGCTCCAGAAGCATTCCCCCCGCCGCCAATTCCTCCTGCTTTGCAGCCGGTTGCGAAGCAATGGGCGCACGCTGCGCTCCCAACGGCTGTGCTGCGGTCCCCATCTCCAAAATCTTCGCAAGCTCCTCGATAGACATCCGCGACATCTCCTCCAGCGAAATGGAGTCAACCCCGCGGACGGCGGGTGCTTCCTGTTCGTCGTCCTCGCCTTCTTCCTCAGCAACGCTGTCGTGGTGGGTGGGTAGCTGGTCGTCGGTGTCGTCGTCGTGTTCGGCCTGTTCCTGCAAGCGTGCTTGGCGGATTTGCGCGGCAATGCGTTCGCGGCCAAAGGGTTGGTCGGTTGCGGGGGCTTGGTAGCTGTCGAACCGCCCATCGCCGATTGCGGTTTCCTGCACGTACACCGTCTGGCTGGTCATGGCGATGAACTTGTTCAGGTCGTCCACCACCTCGTGCAGGTCGCGCCGCAAGTAGCCGTCGTCGTCAATGTTCCCGATAATCTCCTCGGCCAACACCAGCTCGTTATCGCTGATGGTCTGCATCCGCAGCTGCGCCAGCAGTTGTTGGGCAAAGGTCTCGTAGTCGCGTTGTGGTTGTTCTTCGTAGTCGTCCCCTTCCTGCCCGGCAAAGGTGGGTGCTTTGTAGCCATCGTAGTCGTCGGGGGCGTTGTAGTCAAGCTCGTTATCGGACGAACGTGCGTCCCCTTCAAAGTCGAAATCATCATCGCTATCGTCGTCGCTGCCGGAGCGTTCGCTTGGGGCAAGGTCTTGGTCCGGGGCAAAGTCCAACTCTTGGTCGAAGATGCCGGATTCTTCCAACAGTGGGTTGGCTTCCAACTCCTGTTTGATCGCTTGCTCCAGCACCGCAGTGGGCAGCTGAAGCATCTTCAGATACTGGACCTGCTGCGGCGTTACCCGTTGTTGTTGCGTTAGGATTGGGGAGAGTGTAATCATCACTCAAAGGTCATCAAAAAATGTTCGGATCAGGTTTCCATCGGTTCGGTTGTTCGCCTGTTGGTGCGGCGGCTGGGCGGCATCCAGGGCTGAACGTGGCCAAATATACACAGAAGGGGAGGCGAATTGGAAGCATTGGGGAAGGTACACGCCAACCGCAACCAAACGCCAAGCTGGTGGCGGAGGATGGGGGGGAGAAGGCCTTTGCAGAAATCACCCTTTTTTCCCTTTTGGGTTCTTCTCTTTGCTGGATAGGTGTTCGGCAAGCTGCGCGTAGAATTCGGGACCGAAGGCGCGGGTAAGGGCTTCTTCAAGGAACTGATAGAGTGGAACCCCGTGCTTGCGTCCGTTCAGCAGTGCGGGGCGGCACTCGCTGATCTTCTCGTAGCGTAAGTAGGTTGCGCCAAACAGTTCCTCCACCCGAATCGGGAACAGGTGGCAGCTGATCGGTTTGCGGAAGCTGGTTTCGCCGTTGAAGTAGGCGCGTTCAATGGCGCATTTGGCAACCCCTTCCTGGCGATAGACGAACACGCAGTCCCGTTCATCAAGGCAGGTGGTGGCGTAATCGCCGGGTTCCCCTTCCACCGCGCCCAGGGCTTCAATCGCGCGGGAGTGTTCGGGGGGAAGGTAGGGAAGCGCGGCGGGGATGGCTTGCTGAATCTGCTCCACCTCGCTGTCCAGCACGGGCGCGCCCCGCCCGCCGGGCATGGTGCAGCAGGCACCGCGGCAAGCGGCAAGGTCGCAACTGAACTGAACGCTTCCAATGGCGTTATCGGCAATGGCGTTGACAATAGTGAACATCGGCAGTAAAAATCTCCATGATTGAAGGGGCGATCAACAAGATAACAGAGCCGTTTGGAAGTTGTAGAGGGACATACTGTTACTTGCAACGGGGGGGGATAATTGGGCAGATTGGCTTCCGGCTTGAAGCAATATACAAGCCCCACAACGGTCGGCAAGGGGGTGGGTTCGCTGGTGTTGGATACTCCAACATCCAATGGCGAACGCCAATAACCCACCGGCATCGTTGCAAGACCCCAGCCAATAAACCGTATGCTTGACAATATCGCGCAAACAACTACCGAACTACTTGACGGCCACGACGTTGCCGAACCGATCTTCGCAATGCCCGAAGAGCGCGAGTTCGCCGAAGCAGTTCCGGAATACCTTCGCCCCGGCTATCGCTTGCTGATGGCCGGCGATGCCGACACCGCCATTGCGTTGTGGGAGGAAGTCTATCACCGCTACCCATCGGCAGAAATTTGCGGCTATATCTCCCGCGCGCACTGCTACCGGATGTTCTTCCAGGATCACTACCATAACCCCGCCGACCGCTCCCCGCATATCCGCCAGATGCGCCATTGGGCCGAACGTGCGCTAACGCTGAACCCTAATTCCTCCATCGGCCATGCCATGCTCTCGTTTTCCATTGGGCAGGAGGCATTAGTCACCAACTCGCAGCGGCGAATCCTTGCCGAAGCCTCGGAAATCCGCCACCATGCCGAACAAGCCGTTCTGATTGATAACAGCTGGGTGGGTCATTTTGTGCTTGGCATCTGGCATCGGGAACTGGCCGGAATTAACCCGGGGTTGCGGGCAATCGCACGGCTGTTTGTGCAGAAACTCCCCCGCGCCAGCTACGCAAAATCTATCGAGCATTTCCAACAGGTGCTGAAGCAATACCCCGCCAACAACTTCATCTACGCCGAGATGGCCTACACCTACGAGCGGATGGGGGATATGGGGCAGGCCTGCGCCATGTATAAACGCTGCATCACCATGCCGCTGTTTAAGCACCCCATTGCCGAACACATGACCCGCATCGCGGTTCAGCGAATGGGGAAGAAGTGCCGCAAGGCCACGGCAGCTGCCTAAGCCGTTGAACCTAAGCACTTGAAAAGGTGCTGCAAGCACAATGCTCCGGCGCGGAATGCTTACGCAGGCTCCGCGCCGGAGCTGTTTTGGGCACGGCTGTGTGGCATCGCCGCCTGAAATAGCAGTGGTGTGGAACAGCAATCGCCAGCATGGATTCGCCATATCTTTGCGGCCACACGAACAACCATTGGGACGCAGCCGCATGGACATCCTCCACTACGCCGAAATAGCACTTGCAGCTTTCATTGCCGGAACGATAGACACCGTTGTTGGATTTGGCGGGGGATTGCTGCTGCTGCCGATTCTTGTGCTGATGGTTGGAACCCTTGACGCAGTGCTGCTGACGGCACTGATACCGTTGGGGTGGAACATTCCCCGCATCCTGCTGCTGCGCAACTGGATTGATTGGAACAAAACCATGTGGTTCACCCTGGGAATCTTGCCGGGCGCGTTGTTTGGTGGGCAACTGCTTGGGCATCTGGATGCCGCAACGGTGCGGGTCGGGATCGGCTGCGTGATGGTGCTGTTTGGGGGCTACTACATCCTTCGGCTGTATGTTGATCTGCCAAAAGAACGCCTGCCAGGATTGTGGCCCCTGCCAGTTGTTGGGCTGCTGACCGGAGCGGTCAGCGCGTGGGTTGGTGCCGGGAACGGCCCGCTGCAAACGTGGGCATTGGACGCTTCCGGCCTGAACGCCCACCAGGCCGCCGCCACCAACGGCGCGCTGGGGGGAATCACTGCCGTTGCACGCTGCATTGCCTACGGCATCGCTGGCGAACTCCATTCCGGGCTGATCCCCACCGCTGTGGTTGGAACGGCCGGCGCGGTTGCCGGCGCGTTGCTGGGGGTGCGGTATGCCCGCCGCACGAAGGATTCAACGTTGGAGCTGGTGGTGGGATTGGCCATTGTGCTGGCGGGGATTCGGATGTTCTTCAGCTTTGGCGGGGCGGCGCACCCAACGCCCGCGCCGCCGGCACCGGTGGCAGCCGTTTCCCACCAGCTTCAAGATTCCGCCGCCGCAGGGTGGGGGATTAGCTTAGCGTGTAGTAATCTTCGCTCTGGTTGGTGAACAAACGGATCAACCCGGCACGCACCAGCCGAACAAGGCTTCGCGAGGCGCGGCGTTCAGAGATGTTCACCAGCTTCCGATACTGCTGAAGCGTTATCCGCCCGTGCCGGCCAAGATATTGGAACAGCGCCTGCTCAATGTCCCCAATTTGCAGCCGAAGCGGCGGGGTGTCGGGGCTGCTGGCGGCAAGCACCCGCGCCACTTCGCGGCTTGCGGCAACGCTTCGCTCCCCTTGCCGGATGTACACGCCGGCCTCGAATCCATTCTGCTGGGGGTCCTTCTTCTGCATATTCTCCAGCAGACGATGTGGCTTCAGCGGGCTTTCGGGGATGCGGATAACGATAACGTCCAACGACTCCACCTGCACAATCTCCACCTCGTGCTCAATCGGTGGGTCGCTGTAGAATTCGGCAGCGGTGGCGATAAGGTCAATCTCGGATTTCTCGCTCTCCACCCCGACGATTGCGCCGTCGTCATCCACCCCAACAAGCAGATACCCCCCACGTGTATTGGCAAGCGCGATCATCTCGCGAGCGATCTTCTCAAAGCCTGAGAACTTCCGCTTGAACTCGACGGTATCCGACTCGCCAAGCTCGATGATCGAACGAAGTTTCTTGGGACTCATGTGTGTTGTCAACGGAGTGCCGAAACGGTTCGGCTGGTGCGCTGATAATGGTTTGGGGTTCCGGCCGCTCCATCAATTGGAAATTGCCAATTGGAAATTGCCGGACGGGGTGAAAATACGAACTTCCCGTTGCCGCTGGCAGCAGAAGTTGCGGCAACGGTGCACCGCCAGCCGCGCCACGCTTCCGCCACGTTGGCAACGCTTCAAACAAACGATTCCAACCAAACACCTTGTTGCTAACCTTGCGGGTAACGCCCCCGAACCAGCCGTTTGTAATCCCAGCCAACGCGGCGAAGCCGACTATCGAATATCCTTGAATGATGACCACGAACCAGAACGATACAGAACCCAAAACCTACCCGTGGCGAAACCCACCACAGCCGGAGCCAGCCGCGCCACAAGGCCCGGCATCGGTCCCGACAGCAACCGAGGAGAACGACCGCATCCCCTGGGCCAAGCTGCTGAAGTATCTGCTGATTGGAATTGTGGGGATGTTCCTCCTTCTGATGCTGTTCGATAAACTCATCATGCCGTGGTATGTGAAATTGGGGGATGTGGAAACCGTCCCGAACGTGGTGGGATTGTCGTTCGATTCGGCAAAAGTGAAACTGGAAGAACGGGGCTTCGAGGTCCGCAAAGGGGAGTCGCGCAACGACGACACCTACCCCGCCGGAACCGTGGCGCAGCAGCTTCCCTACGGCGGCGCGGAAACGAAACATGGCCGCCGCGTTTACCTAACCATCAGCTTGGGAACGGAGATGATTCCAATGCCAAACATGATTGGGATGCAAGTGCGCGAAGCCCGGATAAACCTGATGCGGGCCGGGTTGGATATCGGCGAGATCACCTACGAATACAACGACACCATCATGCGGGACCTGATCTTCTCGCAAAGCATTCCCCCGCAAGTTGGCGCGCGCCCCGGTTCGCTTATCAACGTCATGGTTAGCCGCGGCCCCACCACCCGCTACACCCTGATGCCCAGCCTTGTCTCGCTGGATGTGGAGCAGGCCCGCACCCGTTTGGAAAATGCCGGGTTGGTGCTGGGGGTGGTCCGCTACAAGGAGGATGGAAGCTGGGCCCCGAACATTGTGCTGGAACAAGCCGTCGCCCCCTATGCCAAAGTTGCCGAACGTGCCGCCGTTGACATCGTGGTTGCCGCCGCGCCGGGGAGCATGGGACCAACTCCGCAAGGGGATGAATCCGCTGCCGAAACGGAGGATGTCACCGTCAGGAACATAGACCAACCGGAAGAAAAAGGGGGAGCGGCGGAGAAGAAGAAATAAGCCACGGCGCGATTACCGTGCAGGGAGCGGAAACCGACCGAACAACGCCCGGGAATCGTCCAACTGCGTTGGCTTGTTGGTGATTTTTTTGATGGAGAACTCCGCAATCAACTCAGCTGCGGAAACCGGTTCCGGGCGGTCAATCACGCCGCAGCTCCATGCAAGCCAGCCAACAAGTTGCTGGGCCGCAACGCCCCGCTCCCGAAGCTCTTCCACCGACACCGACCCATGCCGCTTGGCCAGCCGAACCCCGTCGGGACCAAGAATCAGAGGGACGTGAGCAAAGGTTGGAGGCGTTCCCCCAAACGTGTTGTGAAGCAGAATCTGCCGCGGCGTGGAGCCAAGCAGGTCATCCCCCCGAAGCACGTGGGTAATCCCCATTCGCAGGTCGTCCACCACCACCGCAAGCTGGTAGCTAACCACACCATCGGCACGGGCCACAATAAAATCCCCGGTGGATTGGCTGACTTCTTCGCGCTGCAATCCGGCAACGCCGTCGTGGTGCGTAACCACGGTTCCGGGTTGCACCGCAAAGCGGAGCGCGGGGGATTTCTGGCGGCTGCGCTGCTGCTGTTGCTGGGGCGAAAGCTGGCGGCACGTTCCAGGGTAGATTGGCCCATCGCTCCCATGCGGCGCGCTGGCAATGGAACGCAACTCCTTCCGCGAGCAGAAGCAGGGATAGACCAGCCCCCGGGCCTGCAATTCCGCCAACGCTTCTTGGTAGATCGGGAAGCGGTTCGATTGGAAATAATCATCGGCAAGCGGGTTATCCCAATCCAGCCCAAGCCACCGAAGGTCGCGCACAATCTGCGTGGCGGCGTTCGGGGTGGCGCGTTGCGCGTCAAGGTCCTCGATCCGCAAAATGATCTGGCCGCCCACGTTCCGCATCTGTAGCCACGCCAGCAGGAAGCTGCGTGCGTTGCCGATATGCAGATACCCGGTGGGGCTTGGCGCAAGCCGCCCGCGTGGCTGCCGGGGACCAGCGTGAGGCTCAGCGTGAGGTTCAGAAACGGCCATATTCTTGGAACAATTTCTGCGCCCCTTCCCCCGACGTTAGCCCGCGATGCGTTGCGGCTTCTTCGGCAAAAGCGCGGTCAAGCTCGGCGTAGATTTCATCGAACCGTTCCTGCGGGATCACAATCACCCCGTTGGCATCCCCAAACATGATGTCGCCCGGGCGGATGGCAACTCCATCCATCGTCACGGCGGTGTTGAACTGGGCCATGTACCCCCGGCGGCGGATATCCTTGATGCACCGCCCGGTCCCGAACACCGGAAACCCCAACGAGGCAATCTGCTGAAGGTCCCGCACGCCGCCATTCACCGCTGCGGCAACCGCGCCCCGGGCTTGTGCGCGTGCGCTCATCATCCCCCCCCACAAGGCGGCATCAACATCGGCATCGGCAGCAACCACCACGAAGGCTTGCTCGGGGATTGCATCCACCATCTGCAGCAACGTGGTGATCTCCACATACTCGCTGGTGGGAACCACGCGGCAGGGGAACGCCACGCCGCAGACCTTCAACTCGGGGTCGGGGAAGATCTGCTGAATGCCATGATGAAGCGCGGTGCTGGGGATTCCAAGCCGCTCCATCGTGTCGGAGATCAGCGGGGAATAGAAACGGGACATCAGCGCAAGCTGCTCGGCTCTGTTGTTCGGCATGGTTCGGTTTGGGGAAAAACGGTTAGAAGTTGATTGAGGTTTTTCGATTGGGGAGCGGGGAAGCATCCATCCATGAGGGGGGGGGGGATCGCTTCCCATCCGGCAAGGAATTCCACAGCCACAAATACGTGGGGTAATCCCATCCACCACTCTGCTGACAAAGGGCCGCCGGCGTGTGCCAATGGTTGCGCTGCGCACCGGCCAATGGCCGCAAACAACTCCCATACTTTCTTATGTTTGAACCCATGAACAACCGCTCCTTGATTCTTGCCATTCTGCTCCCGCTGCTGGTTGCTGCTTGCACGGGGGGGAAAAGCACCACATCAACAACGCCCGCAACGGAGGGCACCGCCGAATCGGCGGCGGCATCGCCACACGGCGCGCTGCTGGCGAAGCTGCGCGAAAGCTACCAATCCACCCCGAACCTTACGATGAAGGGGACCATGAAAATCTCCGGCATTCCGGCAACCGTCTGGTACGATGCGGTTGTGAAGCGGCGCGACTCGCTAAAAATTACGATGAACGGACCCTTCGGAATTCCCGTTGGCGCGCTGGGAGCCACGCCCGATGGATTCCTGTTCTTCAATGCCCAATCGGGCGAGGCACTGGAAGGCCGGGGCGACCGCGAAACCTTCCGCAAGATGCTGCAAGTTGGCCTAAGCTACGATGAGATCGTTTCGCTGATGCGGGGTGAGCTTCCCGCAATCCCCACCGAAGGAACCTACACGGCCAGCACCGATGGCGATAACGTCACGTTCACCGTTAGTGGTGATGGCTACCGCGAGACGTTCACCGTGAACCAGCAATCGCTGGAAGTGCTGGACTACGCGCGCCACCGCACCAGCGGCGCAACCGCCACCGAGGAGATTTCCATCACCTACAAGAACTTTGTTTCGGTAGCTTCGCGGCGCGTGGCAAAGCGGGCGCAGGTTAGCCTAAGCGGGGGTGAGCAAACAATGCAGGTGAACATCGAAGAAATCCGCGACAGCATCCCCAGCGATCGGTTCTGCGCCCTGCAAATTCCGGCGGGGGTGACGCGGAAAAAGGTGTGAGGAACGGGGGAATCATTCACCGCCAAGCACGCCACAAAAGAAAGGCAAGGAAAATATCCACAAGGCTGATGTTCCCTGCCGCTGCCATGAATCACTCACCAGAAGCCGTTCGCAATCCGTTGCCTGTTTTGGGAAAGAAAGTTATCGCAATGTTGTTCGCTGCCGTTCTGCCGCTGCTTGCCGGCGTGGCGGCGGCGAACGCGCAACCGCAAGATGGAGCGCCGGATAGTTCGGCAGTTGCGCCACCCCCCGATTCCATCACCGTCCGCCCGTTGCAGCGCAGCACGCTGGACACCACGGTGCGGGCCAGCGCGCGGCGTTCGGTGCTGGACCTGAAAGCCAAAAAAGCGCGGCTGTATGGCGATGCAACGTTGGTGAAAGGCTCCATCATCCTGAAGGCCCATTACATCGAGGTTGATTTCAACAAGAGTGAGATGTACGCCGAGTCGGAATTCGATTCCGCCCGTGGCCGCTACGTTGGCCAGCCTGTCCAGCTGAACGACGGTACCACGCCACTAACGGCCGATAAGCTCAGCTATAATTTCAAAACGCGGCAAGGGGTTGTGGCCGCCGCCGAGACCTCGATCGAAGGGGGCTACGTCCATTTCGACCGGTTCAAGAAGGTGACGGAGAATGTGCTGTATGGCCAGAACGGAGTGTACACCACCTGCGACGCTCCGCACCCTCACTATTTCTTCACCACCCCACGGATGAAAGTGGTGACGGGGGACCGCGTTTTCCTGGACCAGGTGACGCTGAACATTGCCGATGTCCCGATCCTCTACCTTCCCGTCGGCCTTTTTTTCCCGAACCGGAGTGGGCGCAGTTCCGGGCTGATTCTTCCGCAGCCGCAGGTGACCGGAACGCGCGGTTTCATGCTGCAAGGGATGGGGTATTTCTGGGACATCAGCGACTATCTGGATAACACGCTCACCACGGATCTGTACACCAAAGGGGGCTACACCCTGTACAACACCACGCGCTTCCGGCTGCGCGGGGTGGTTGAGCGGTCGGACCTGACGCTGATGTACGGCCAAACCCGCGACGATCCCGATCTCCCGTTCAACACCAACATCCAAGCGCGCTACTACCACTCCCAAAAAATTGGACGCCGAACAACGTTGGGGGGAAGTTTCGTTTATGCCACGCAGAACTCCATCCGCAACACCCAGACGCGGCTGGGGGAGTCTGGCCGGTTCCAAGATTACACCACCCAGGACCTAACCAGCGACTTCTCCTACGCCACCAGTTGGGATTGGGGGGGGAGCTTCAGCGCCACGCTTAGCCGCCGCCAAAACATCGTCACCGACGAACTGCTGACCACGGTTCCGCTATCGCTTAGCCTTCCAACATGGACCCCGTTTGCTTCCAACAGTGGGGAAGGGGGTGTGTTCGATAACCTTAGCCTCGGCTTCGGTTTGCGGGGGACGTACCAGGCCGAGCGGGGCGGGTTCGATTCCACATTCCCCGGGCGTTTCCGTGTCCGCGAGGACCGCTATGGGGTCACCTTCAGCCCTTCGGTTTCGGTGTCGCCAAAGTTCAGCTACTTCACGATCACTCCATTCTTCAACCCGGCCAGCAGCCTGTTCTTCCGCCGCATGGTCCGCGAGGCCGATGGCGACACAATCCGCACCCGGTTTGTTGATGGGCTGTATCCAACCTTCACCTACAACGCCGGGGTGAATATCTCCACCAAGCTGTTCGGCATCGTGCAGCCAAAGTTGTTCGGGCTGAACGCAATCCGCCACACCTTGCTGCCAAGCATCGGCTACAGCTACACGCCGGACCGGAGCCGGTTGGGGTTGTTCCGCGACCAGTTCTACAATCCGATCACCAATCAGGTGGAGAGCTACAACATTTTTGAGCGGGATGGTGGCGTTGCCAGCATCCCATCGGCCTCGACCAAACAGAACAACATCACGTTTGCGTTACAGAACCAGTTCGATGCCAAAATCGCACAAGGGGACACCCTGCCCGACGCAAAAATCACCCTGCTGACGCTGAACTTGAACACCGCTTTCAACCTTACTGCCGACAGCGTTGGCTGGTCCGACATCAACATGAACGCGGGGACGTCGCTGGGCGCAATCGGGTCCCTTTCGGCCAACGCAACGCTTAGCCTGTACGCGCCCGACACGCTGGGCCGGAACACGGCGCAGATGGTGTTTGGCGATGGCCGGTGGTTCCCCCGTGTGGTGCGGGCCGGGGTTCAATTCAGCACCAACATCAGCGATCAAGGATTTGGGTTCGGGGGGACCACCACTTCCCGCAGCAGCGACACCGCCCAGGGCCGAAGCAACCGTTTTGATTTCGAGCCAGTGGCGTTCGACGAAGCGGAGTTCTACGGCCAGCGCGTGCGTGGCAATGGCGAGTTCCGAATCCCCTGGAGCGCGAGTTTTGGGGGAAGCTACAACATCACCCCATCGGTCCAGCCCGGGAAGCCAGCGGTGCAAGATTTCAGCATCAATACCTCCTTCCAGTTTTCGCCAACGCCAACAACCACGTTGCGGAGCAGTTTATCGTACAACATCCGCGACCGCCAAATTGTGATCCCGACGATCTCCATCCAGAAAGACCTTCATTGCTGGGAGATGGCGTTCGACTGGCAGATTTCCGGCTACGGGCGCGGCTACTACTTCCGCATCGGCCTGAAAGCTCCGCAACTTCAGGACCTGAAGCTGGAACAAAACCGGACCTTTTTTTAGCGATGGAGGCGTAATTTCACGCCGTGGCGGGCAACGGGTTTGGGGCGGGGAATTCCGCCAAACGCACGTTGCGCCGCAGCGGCCTATCCTTTCAGATATTTTGCGAAGTCCATGCCAAGTTCACGCATCCGAGCCGTTTTCGAGACGCTCTTCCCCAGCAGCGATGGGACCATCGAGCGGAGCCAGCTGGTGCAGCAGTCGCTGCGGTCGCTGCGGATGGTGCGCGACCAGCAAACGCTGGTGATGGGCTCCACAAAACGGATACCCTCACGCTACGAACTCCGCCTTAGCCCCGAACAGTTCGACCAATTGCAGGCGATGCACGCCCTTCGCGACTTGGAAATGTTCCTTGCCGACCAGCTGATGAAAGATTCGGCATCGGGGGGGATGCGGACGTTTGGGGACCACCTGCTGCGCGTCGCCATTGCCTGCGACGACACCTTAACCAGCGGCGAACTCTACACCGCAACCCTTCCCCCCGAAACCCGACCGCCAGCCGCTTCCCCACTTGCCTCGCCAGCCGCGCACCCCGCGCACGATGACTCCACCCGGGTGCTTGGCGTGCCCGATTCCGCAATCCCTCCGGCCCCGTTCCCGCAAGCCTTGCCGGCGGTGTGGCGGGCGATTGTTGAAGGGGATGGCGGGGCGATTGCCAACGTGGAGCTGACGCAAGGGACGTGGATTATCGGACGCTACGGAAACAGCGGAACTCCACTTCCGGAACACTGCCGCAAAATAGATCTGGACGTTCGCCCAACCGTCTCGCGCCAGCAGCTTCGCGTTGAGGTTCTTGAGGATTCAATTGTGGTGGAGCAGATTGGGAAGGGGAGGATGTGGCTTGCGGAGAACGACCATTTCCGCCCGGGCTTCCCCCGAACGCTTCTTCCTGGAAGCCTGATTCACGTGGAGGAATACACTATCCGTTTTGTCCGATGATTGGGCTTACCACACTTCTGGGGACCGCGCAGCTTGCCACGCAGGAAGCACTCCGTTCGGCGGCAACGCTGCACGAGGGGCGGATGATTGTCCCGAACTTCCTGACCGTCACGCTGAACCGCCACCGGTTTGCGGAGGAGTGGGGGACCCAGCAAAGCGGGGGGCTGGAACGATTCCGATTGGCGTTGCTGCGTGCGGCGATGGAGTTTGTGGAATCGAACCAGTGGCGGGTTGGCGGGTTTGGCCGTTTGGTCATCAACCTTCTGCTGACCGATGTTGACCCCGATTGCGGGGTGGATGCCATTGCCCGCCGCCACCTGTACCAATGCCTGATTCACGACGACGGCGGCCAACGGACGGTATCAATCCGGCACCAGGAGGTTGTGGCGGGAAGGGAGCACCCGAACGCCCCAGAATTTTTTGTGGGGCTGCGGGACCACACCCGCCAGCTTTCGCGGCAGCACCTCCGTTTCCACTATCGCGACCTTCAGCTAACCGCGCAGTGGATTGGAAGCAACCCAACAACGGTGAACGGAACCGCAATGGGCGCGGGGTGGGTTGTGCTGGCCGAGGGGGATGAGCTTGCCTGCGGTGGCTGCCGAATCCAAATCACAAACCTTCTTCATTGATTCACCAAGTTGATTCATCAACTCCACCGCCATGAACCCACTTCACATCATCATTCTTAGCCTTTGGGCCTTGCTGGTGGGGGCTGCGTTGTTGCAGCGGGGGGGAGTGTGGGAAAGCCTTCGGAAGATTGAGCGGCGCGGTGCGCGGATTGTTCTGCTATCGGTTGCCGGGGTGTTGGCGGCGGGGGTGTTCTGGCGGGCTTACTTCACCATCACCCCCCACACCCAGCAGCTGATTGTTCGCGGCGAGGCGGCGGGCGATTCGGTTTCGGCGGGATTCAACACCAAAGCCAGGTTCCGTGGGTTGGCCCAACCGCTGGGAAGAATCACCGACAGGAATGGGGAAATGCTGGCCGGATATGCGTTGCGCGGTGGGCATCTGCGCCGCACCTATCCCGCCGCCGAAGCCACCGCCCACCTTGTTGGATATTGGACCGGACCGCTGCGCGACGGTGTCGGCATCGAGAAAGGGCTGACGCTGCTGAACGATTCCCTTCGCGATGACCTTCCGCACGACCTTCGCCTGACGCTTGATGTGCGGTTGCAACGCGCCGCGCTGAAATCGCTTGATGGAAACATCGGCGCGGTGGTGGTGATGAACGCCGCCAACGGCGAAGTCCTTGCCGCAGCAAACTACCCCACCTACGACCCCAACCGCGTCTGGAACGACACGGCGTGGCGGCGGTACGTTCGCGATCTTCAGAACCGCCCGCTTACCTCGCGCGCGGTGAAGGATAATTTCTCCCCTGGCTCCTCCATCAAGCCGTTGATTGCGCTGGCCGCCCACGACCTTTCCGCTCCGTTGCCGGAAGAAAGCGGGTTCAGCTGCGTTGGCCACTACACCCCCGGGCGGGGAATAACGCCGATTAGCGAGCATGGCGCGGCGCACGGGCGGATTGCAATGCCGGCGGCCATGCGCTACTCCTGCAACACGTACTTCGCACATTTGGCGTATCGGTTGGTGGGGTTTGGGGCGGTTGCGGGGTACTTGGATTCGCTGGGATTTAACCGGCGGCTCCGTTGGAACACCGGGGCGTTCCTCAATGAATATTCCACGCTGCTTCCGGCCACAAGCTGGGTGCGCGCCCGCGATGAAATCGCCCGCACGCGGATTGGTATCGGCCAGGCATCGGTAAAAGTGAACCCGCTCCACATGGCGGTGTTGGTTTCGGGAATTGCCAACGGCGGAAGGTTCATCCGGCCCACGATTGAGCTTGGCCGCCAGCCCGACACGCTTCGCTGGAAGATTGACCCGAACAGCGCCCAATGGCTGCGGAAACTTCTGCGCGAACCATTGCTCCCAGGGGGAACCGCTGCGGCGGCATTTGGCGGAATGGAGGGGAGCGGCATCACCATCTACGGCAAAACCGGAACCGCCGACCGCGAACCCGACGGGCGCGAGCCATCGTGGTGGATTTCGTTCGGGGAGAAAAATGGAAAGAGGTACGCCGTTGTGGTGGCAATCCAAAATCGGCATGGCCAGTTTGCCGGCCAGCTGAATGCCCCAATCGCCCGAACACTGTACCAAACGCTGGATCGGTTGGGGTACTTTAACCGGTAGTGCGTCCGCGCTGCTTCGGTGCTCTTTTTCTGCAACACTCACAAGGCTTGGCACCAATGTTCTCCCGCTCTCTCTCGTTCCCAATTCTTGCTCTGCTGGTGTTTCTGCTGGCGGCGGCGGCTTGTGTGCAGGTGTGGCAGGTGGGGAACGAATGGTTTGTGCAACGCCCACCGCTGGAGATTGTGATCCGCAATCTGGCAATGGTGATGGCTCTGCTGGTTGGCGGGTGGCTGCTGCTTCCGCGTGCTTCCCGAACCAGCAAGGCCGCAACGTTGCTTGCGTTGGCGGCATCGCTGTTCAGCATTGGCTTGGCAGTGCAGTTCCGGCTTGGGCACGATTATCCGCGCCAGCTTTCGCGCGGTGAGGTTACTGCCATTGCCGACTCCCTGCAACGGAAACTGCGCGGCGCAACCCAGGACTCCGTCCGCAGCGTGACGCGCCGTGTGGTTGCCCAGCGGAATGCGGAGCTTCGCCGCAGCTTCAATGATTCACGGATTGACCTGCGGCTGGCCCGTTCGCTGGAGCGGGCCTACGGACCAACGCCCCTTACCCAGCAAGTGCTTGGCGGACGCGCCGTTGGCCCTGCCGACAGCCTGTTGCTGCGGCTGCTTCCGGTACTGGCTGGGCTGCTGGCAATCCTGCTTGCTGCGCGCTCCACGCTTCCGATACTCCTCAGTTCCCGCTGGAAAGTGGTCGGGTTTTACGGAAGCCTTGCGGTCTGCATCGCCACGCTGATCTACCTTACCACAAGCGGCGGGATCCGCGGCGCGACGGTTGCCCCGCAGGAGTTGCTGAAGCTGACGATTCCGGTGGCGTGGGCTGGGTTCTTGCTCCATTTCCGCAATGCGTTGCGGCCCGGAGCATCGGGGGGAGTTCACGAAGTCTCCGCTGGTGTTGTGGGGCTACATCCTCGGGTTGCTCACGCTGCCGTTGGGGGTGTTCTTGGTGGTGCGGGACTTTGGCCAATTCTTGGTGATTGGATTGGCGCAGGTTCTGCTGCTGGCGTGGTTCACCCGAAGCGCGTTGTACCTGGTGCTGTTTGCCGGCGGGTTCCTTGCCACCGGCATCACGTTGCTGGCGGGGCGGGCGTTTTCGGGGTCGTCGTTGCTGATGTTGTTGGGGGTGGTGCTGGGTGGGGTGCTGGCCATTGGCGCGGCGGAACGCTACCGCCGCCGCGATAGCTTGTGGACCTCGGCATCGTTGGTGCTGGTGGCGTACGCGGCCATTGCGGCACTTGCCGTGCAGCTTCCATTCGTCAGCCGGATGATTGCCACGCCACGCCAGCGTTTCCTTCTCTGGGCCGATCTCTACAGTCGCCACGGGGACCCGGCCTGGTGGGACCGCTCGCGGCAAGTGATCGAGGCGTTGTATGCCTTCGATGCCGGCGGGGTTGCCGGGCGCGGGCTTGGGGAAGGAACTCCATTCCTGATCCCAAAGGCTGCCAGCGATTTCATCTTTGCTGCCGTGGCCGAGGAGCTTGGGATTGTTGGCGGGCTGCTGATCCTTCTTTCCTTTGTGGGGCTTGTGGCCATTGGGCTGCGGTTTGCCCGCGAGCAAGGCGAGGCAACGTTCGGTGGGCTTCTGGTTGCCGGCGGAACGTTGCTGATTGGGGTGCAAGCAGTGGTTCACATTGCCGGAACAATGAACCTTCTGCCGATGACCGGAATCACCCTTCCCCTTGTTTCCAGCGGGATGAGCTCTGCGGTGGTAAGCTGGGGGGTGGTGGGGCTTATCGTGGGGATTGGGTCGCGGTCCACCGATGCCACCACCGTGGTGATCCGAAGGGACTTGCAACGGCCACAAACGGGAACGTGAAAAAGGGGGAATGCACGGGGGGAACCGAACCTACCCGGGCTTCACGCTGATTCTTCCGCTGAGCACAAGGTCGTTGTTGCCGTCGGGGCGTTCCACAACTAAGTAGCCTTGTTGGGTGATCCCCACAACGCGACCCTGGATGGGGGAGTCAATCATCTTGCCGCGCAGCCAATCCCGCAACGCAAATTCTTCCAACTCGGCAATGCTCAGGTCCTCCGAATCAAGGTCGCGGCAGTTGCGGATGGAGTCAATAATGGAGCCAAGGACCTCCAGCCGTGAGATCGGCCCCCGAACGTGTTGGTCCAGATAGGTTGGGGGGATTCCCACCGGGTCCAGCCACGTTTGCGGGAAGCGATGGACGTTCACGCCCACCCCAATAATCGCGTAGGAATGTTCGCCACGGATGCTTCCTTCGCAAAGCACACCGCCAACTTTTGCGTTGTTCAGGATGATGTCGTTTGGCCATTTCACCCACGTGTAGGCCTTGCTGTTGGGCGCAATCGGAAGGTATCGGTCCAGCGCGCTTGCCACCGCCATTCCAATACGAATCGGAAGCAGCCCCATTGCCCCGGGGGTAAGCGGGCGCATCAGCAAGGAGAACATCACCGAGGACCCTGGCTCGGCGGACCAACGCCGCCCGTACTGGCCGCGCCCTTCGGTTTGGTAATCGGCAACAACAAGGGTCCAGGCCGGCGCGTCGGCCTCGGCAAGGCGGCGGACGATGTTCTGGGTGGAGTCGGCTTCGTTGTAAAACCGGAATCCGGAAAGCCGCCAGGCTTGCGTTAATCGCTCGCTTTCGGCGGAGTCGTTCCCAATACGCCAAAGATGATCGGCCATTGCTGGTAGATGCTGATAGATGAAAAGAAGAAGTAGAGTAAAAGCCTTGCGATCGGCACAAAAAAAGGCCGTGCGGCCTTCTTCTGTTGTCTGCGGAGTGCGATGCTGATGTTGGGTGTTGGGCGGGGAAACACTTCCTTTTCCTGTTTCACCAAGAAAAGCCCCCTTGCCCACCATGCACGCCCGACTGGATTCGAACCAGTGACCCACAGCTTAGAAGGCTGTTGCTCTATCCAACTGAGCTACGGGCGCATTCGGACGGCACAAACATACAACCGCCTTTGCTTCTTCCACAACCGTTCCGCCGGTTCCTGCCGTGACAAGGTATTGCCGCAATTTCTCGGGCGTTGTCACCCCGATTCTGGTGCCAGTTCGCGGCACTGTAGCAGGGCGTTCCGCAGAAGCTGATAGGCCCAGGCCGTGAACCGCTGCAACGCTGCCGCGCCGCCGGATGATTCGCCGGCAGGGAGCAACGGATGGCTTGCCCGGTGGGTGTTGAACTGCTGGATCGGCTCGGCAATCGCTTCCAACCGCTGCTGCCGCGATTTCGCCGCGCCGATGCGGTCCGGCAGCAATGCCAACGAACAAAGCAGGATGGAAAGGGATGAAGGAATTGCCGGGGGCAGTGCGATTGCTGAGGCGTTTCCAGCCGGTTCCGGCTCCGCTGCTGGGTTCAATCGGCCAAGAAATTCCAGAACTCCATCAAGGTGGGTGATGGCCAGCCACAAGGGGCAGATCAACTCAGAATCGGCTTCGTCAACGTGATGGATGGAGCCACTGCTGGCCAAAATTTTTGCCCGTGCGATTGCCTGCGGAAGCGATTCGGCGATGCTTGGCCCAGCCCACGTGAGAACCGCCTGCTCGGCCAGCCGGAACCGCAACGCCCCGCGGTGGCTGATGGCCGTGGTGAACCAATCGCCCCAATGGTCCGCCAGCGATTGCTGCAACGTTTGGGCAACCCCTTGCGCCCCAGCCGCCGCCGCCGATAATTTCAGCGGGACGTTGCTGGTTGCCTGGAACGGCCCCCCGGCCTTGCCAATGCTGACGTTCACCGGGGCGGATGAAAACGCTGGGAAGCATCGCTCCACTTCCTGCCGAATCGCCCGCGCAAGGAATTGCTGAACCATTGGGTTGTTCTTTTGGTTGTGTTGGCAGGGATCATGCTGGCAACCAGCAGCGCGGGGGCGGAACCTGAGGGGGGGGGGCTATTCTTCGCTGCTTGTGGCGTGGCTTCCGGCGGTATCCACCACCGTCTCAATCTTGGCATCGGACCAGATTCGCTCAATCTTGTAAAAGTCGCGCGCTTCCTTGTAGAAGACGTGAACCACCACTTCAACAAAATCAAGGATGATCCATTGCTCCCCTTGCCAACCTTCGGTGCGGTAGGGCTTGATGTCGTACTCACGCATGGTGTCCATCACGCTGTCGGCAATGGCGCGGAGCTGGGTGTCGCTGTCGGCAGAGCAGACCACAAAAAAGTCGGCAATGTCGGTCAGCCCACGGATGTCCATGATGACGATGTCTTTCGCCTTCTTTTCAATCATCCCTTCGGCACACCAACGGGCAATGGTTTTTGGATGGCGTTGGTGGTCGCGGATGCGTTCTGTGTCGTGTGTCTGTTCCATAAGGCCCCAAGAATACGGCAAACTGCGGTTCCGGCGAAGTCAAAATCGGTGAGATGGGGGGCAAATGCAGAATTGAACACACCTCGTGAACGATGGTTCCCCCGCTTTTCGTAATCTTGCCGCCATGTTGGTTTCCGAATCACGCCGCCGACCCGGATCGGCCCGTCCTTCGCCGATGTTCCCGCACGAAGCGCAACGGCTTCTTGCCGATGGCTCCTTCCAGCAGGCAATGGAGGTCTGCCGGCAAGGGTTGGTCCATTTCCCCGATCAGATTGCGGGTTACATGATCCTTTCGCAAGTCTTCCTTGCGATGGGGAAGCGGGACCGTGCCGTCAACGTCCTTCACGATGGCTTCCTCCGGACCGGCGCGCCGCAGCTGGAGGACCTCCATCGGCAACTGCTTCAGCAATCGTTCCAGCAATCGCAAGAATTCCGCCAGCCCGGAGTGGGGGGGATTCCCGCCACGAAACGGCTCGCATCCCCTTTCACCCGTGTTGCCGATTCCCCGAACGATACCGCCCACGCCCAATCGCTGGTCTCCGTTCCGTTGCCGACCCCGCAACCTGAGCTGCCCCCAACGCCGCAACCCGATGCTCCCTTCACCTTGCCCGATGCCGCGCAACTTCCCGAACCTGCGCCGGCCCCCGTTGCTCTCCCTCCCGAGGTGATTGCTGGTGAAATTGCCGGTGAAGTTGCCGGCGAAACAGCTTCTGCCATGCCGCCAGCAACTCCAACTCCGTTGCCGGAGGAAGCTGCCGAACCTGTGGCGACGGTGGAGCTATCGCCGATTCTGGAACCTGCGGAGGAGACTATCAGGGAAAGCGAAGCCGCTTCCGATGGCGCGATTGATGTCGCGAGCATTGCTGATTCCGCTGCTGCAGATTCCACTGTTGCTGAAGTCGTAGCCGAAGCTGAAGCTGAAGCTCATCAGGAGCTTTCAGAACCGATTGCGCCGCCGGTGGAGATTGCTGTTGATGCCCCGGCTGTTGCCCCGATAGCTGTTGTTGATGCTCCTTCCCAGGATGCTGAAGTTTCTGCCAACGAATCTGCCGGGCTGGTGGCCGATAGCGTTGTTGATGCTGTTGTTGTGGATGCTCCAATCCCCGCCGTAGTTCCGCCTCCGTTCCCCGATTTCACGATTCCTGACGAAGGGGTTGCGGCGGCAGAAATCGTTGTTGACGCGCCCCCCGCCGCAGCGGAAGCGGAGCCGATTGCCCTGCCAGCCAAGCCACTTCCAGCCAAACCCTTGCCAGCCCCGCCGAACGGCACAACCGCGCCCCACACCGATGACCGGACGTTCCGGTTGTTGGCCGCTGGGGGGGCGGAAGAACGTGAGTTGCCGCCAAGCTCCATCCGCCCCATCTCGGTGCTGGCGATTCACAAGGGGAGCAATGTTTCGCGGCTGCGGAGCGCGAATCTTCGGCTGATTCCGGGGTTGGAGTTTGCGCCGCTTCGCCACGAGGAGTCGGCACGCAAGCAGGCGATTGCCCCGCTGATTAACCAGCCAATGCCGGGCCCCGAGCTTCCCGGGCGAGCCACCGCCAAGCCAGCAACGCCGGCCTCGATAACCTCAACAACTCCTTCGCAAACCGGCGCAGCGTTCACCCTGCCCGCTGCGGCCAACATGCCGCCGCTTCCGCCGTTGCACCCCCCCGCCGCCCCGGCGCAGAAAGAACCGCAGCCGGTATCCCAACCAGCCACGCCACCGGGACATCACGTGCAGCAAGCGCAGGGCGACGCGGTAAAGAAGGAGAGCGGGCGGGGTCGTGGGCAATCGGCTGTTGGGGGAAGGGAGTCCGCGCGGTTGCCACATTCAACACTGCCAGATTCAACAGAGGTAGCGGCTGGCCAGATGACCCCGTTGGAGGAGTTGGCAAAACGCCTGGAAAGTGCCAGGATTCCGGTGGTGGAAGATGAGGAACATCACCGCCCGGTTCCGTTCGAGCCATCCATCGTCAGCGATACGCTGGCCAATATCTTGGTTGCCCAGGGGGCATATGCCGAGGCGTTAAAAGCCTTCCAGACCCTTGCGCGAACAAAGCCGGAACGCCTTGATTACTACGAAGCCCGCATTGCCGAAATGAAACGGCGGCTAAGCGAGCAGCCACCATTGCACTAACGCCCAAACAGGTCCACTGCACTAACGTAACAACGGCCGCGGTTCCGCAGCGGCCACAGCAGCATGAGAATCGCTTGGTACATCCTACGAATGCACATCGGGCCGTTCCTGTTCGGGACGGTCTGCGTGGTGTTTTTCTTCCTGCTGCAATTTCTGTTCAAGTCTGGTTCAGAGATTTTTGGGAAGGGGTTGGACCCGTGGATTATCACCAAGCTGATTGCCTACAACCTGGCGTGGATGCTGGTGCTGGCGGTTCCGTTGGGGGTGCTGGTGGCTTCGCTGATGGCCTACGGAAAACTTAGCGGCAGCAACGAGCTGACGATCATTAAAAGCGCGGGGGGAAGTGCCTTGCGGGCAATGATGCCGGGGATGCTTGGCGGGCTGTTTCTGTTTATCGGGCTGTTTCTGTTTAACGACCGCATCTTGCCGGAAACCAACCACACCGCAATGGTGATGCTGTTGGACATCAAGCAGGTGCAGCCAACGTTGGCAATCGAGCCTGGGCAGCTTATTTCGTTGCAAGATTACAGCATCCTGGCGCGGAAGGTGGACCGCCTGCGGAACATCCTGTACGACGTCACCATCTACACCCAGGACCCCGAGCGGATGAACACAATCACCGCACGGACGGCGGAGCTGGCGTTCAATCAAGATTACAGCCGCCTGCTGATGACCCTTCGCGATGGCGAAATCCACCAGCTGGACCGCCGCAACGCCGCACGGTTCACCCGGCTGACGTTTGCCGAGCACCAAGTGGTGGTTGCCGCCGCCGGTTTCAACCTGGCATCCACGGACCCCAACTCCATTGGCCGAACCGACCGGACGATGAACATCCAGCAGATGCGCGCCCGCGCCGACAGTGCCGAATCGCGTGCCGACCGGGTGGCCGCACGGCGTGATTCCTTGCTGGGGGAGTTTGGGCTGCGAGCTGTCCAGCTGGGAATCGAAGGACTGAACCCGATTACCCGCAGCCCAGAAACAAACCAGCGAGTGATGGAAATGGCCACGCTGAAAGGGCAGATCGAATCGGAGCAAGCGGTGATTACGCAGCACCTGAAAGAATCGGACCAATACTGGGTGGAGATTCATAAAAAGTACTCCATCCCGGCGGCGTGCTTGGTGTTTATGCTGGTGGGCGCACCGTTGGGGATTGTGGTCCGCCGTGGAAATTTTGGAGTCTCGGCGGCAATCACTCTGGGCTTCTTTGTGGTCTATTGGGCGTGCCTTGTCACCGGCGAGAAACTTGCCGACCGGGGTGCCTTGCCCCCTGCCGTTGCAATGTGGATGGCCGATGTGATTATCGGCGCAATCGGCCTGTATCTTACCGTCCTTGTCTCCCGCGAAACGGTGACGTTCACCTTCGAATTCAATCGCCTACGCAGGCTCTTCCGAAGAAAACCAATCGGTTATGATGCCGGGTAGCGGCCCCGACCTTTGTCGGGGTAGCGGCAGGTCTTTAGCCTGCCCAGTGAAATGGATACCGAAGGGTAGCGGCCCCGACCTTTGTCGGGACCCAGTGAAGAAGACGCCGAAGGCTAAAGACCTTCGGCTACCGATGCCGGGTAGCAGCCCCGATCTTTGTCGGGGTAGCGGCAGGTCTTTAGCCTGCCCAGTGAAATGGATACCGAAGGGTAGCGGCCCCGACCTTTGTCGGGACCCAGTGAAGAAGACGCCGAAGGCTAAAGACCTTCGGCTACCGATGCCGGGTAGCAGCCCCGATCTTTGTCGGGGTAGCGGCAGGTCTTTAGCCTGCCCAGTGAAATGGATACCGAAGGGTAGCGGCCCCGACCTTTGTCGGGGTAGCGGCAGGTCTTTAGCCTGCCCAGTGAGGAAGACGCCGAAGGCTAAAGACCTTCGGCTACCGGTTTGGCATCGGTCGCGGCTACCGATGCAGGGTAGCGGCTCCGACCTTTGTCGGGATTGATAAATCAAATCAAATCGCCCTGGCTTGATCGGGGCGCGTACTGGCAACCAATTCCTGATTCCTGAATATGACGTATGCTCTTATCCTTGGCGCTTCCAGCGGTTTTGGTGGCGCGGCTGCGGTGGAGCTTGCACGCTCCGGCATGAACATCATCGGTGTTCACCTGGACCGCGCCGGCACCATGCCCGCTGCGCTTGCTGTGCAGGAAGCAATCCGGCAGCATGGCCGCGAAGCCCACTTTTTCAACGTCAACGCCGCCGATGCCGAAGCACGTGCTTCGGTGCTGGGACGGGTTGCAGAAATGTTCCAAGAAACGCCCGGCGCGCACCTGCGGCTGATGCTCCATTCGCTGGCGTTTGGCGCGTTGAAACCGTTGGTGGCGGCCAATCCCAGGGAGGCACTAACGCAAGCCCAAGTTGAGATGACGATGAACGTGATGGCCAACAGCCTGATCTACTGGACCCAAGACGTTATTGCTCGCGGGCTTATGCCCGCCGGTGGCCGCATCCTTGCCATGTCAAGCTCGGGCGCGCGCCGTGTGCTGCCGATGTACGGTGCGGTCTCCGCCGCAAAAGCTGCGTTGGAAAGCTACTGCCGCCAGCTGGCGTTCGAGCTTGGACCGCAGGGGATCTGCGTCAACGCAATCCAAGCTGGGGTTACGGACACCGCCGCGTTGCGGAAAATCCCCGGGGCCGAAAACATCATTGCCAACGCCCGCCAGCGCAACCCGTTCCACCGGCTGACCACGCCGGAGGACGTTGCCCGGCTTATCGCGCTGCTTGCCACCGATGCTGCCGGATGGGTCAACGGAACAACAATCCAGGTGGATGGGGGGGAGGATTCGGTGGATATGAATTGGCAGGAGCGTGAAGGCTAACAATGAAAGGTTTTTCCGATTTGATTCGCCCAGGCCTGATTGTCAGCTGCCAGCTTGACGAGGGGGAGCCGCTCTACACCCCGCAGCACTGCTCGTTGTTTGCGCAGGCGGCGGAGCTTGGGGGGGCGGTTGGAGTTCGTGGGGAGGGGATACCGAACTTGCAGGAAATTCGCGCCACCACCCGCATCCCGTTGATCGGCTGCATTCGCGGCAAGTTCAAGGATGGCTGGGTGCTGGTGACGCCGGATCAAATAAGCCACACGCGGCTTGCGCGGATGGGGATGGACGTGATTGCCGTGGATGCCACGCTTCGCCCACGCCCCGACGGCAGCGATGGCCCGGCGTTCATCCGCGAAGCCCTAAGCCGCCACCCCGATGTGCCGATCCTTGCCGACATCTCCACCTACGACGAGGCGATGCGTGCCGCCGAGGCCGGTGCCGGGGCAATCAGCACCGTGCTGTTTGGGCGGACGAAGGAGACGGTGGAGCAAGCGATTTCCATCGAGGCGCATTTGGAATTCGTGCATCGCCTACGCGAATCCGTTCGGATTCCGGTGCTTGCCGAAGGGTTCATCTGGAGCACCGCCGAAGCCACTGCCGCAATGGAGGCCGGGGCCTACGGCGTGATTGTTGGCGGGGCAATCACCCGCCCGCGCGTCATCACCCAACTGTTTGCCGAAGCAGTGGGGGGGTGAGTTCATAAAGGTGTCATAAATGATTCATAAACGGTTCATAAATCTTCATAAAAGCTCCATAAACACCCATAAAGGTTCATAAATGTCCCATAAAGGTTCATAAGTGTCCCATAAATGTCCCATAAGTGTCCCATAAACGCTCCAGCACTTGAGCGGTATCAAGCATAACAACATCTGTTCCGAACCTACCCCATGGACTACATCCGCTTGCTTGGTTTTGCTGCCGGAGCTGTTGGTGTCATCGCGTTTGTGCCGCAGGCCGCGAAGGTCTTGCGAACCCGCTCCACCCACGACCTCTCGCTCCCGTCGTACTTGTTGATGGCGGCCGGCAGCACCCTCTGGGCCGCCTATGGATTCCTGCAAGATGACCTCCCGATTATTCTCCCGAACGTCATCATCCTGGTGCTGCAGCTGACGATTCTTTGGGCGAAATTTCGCTTTCACTGATCCCGTTTCCACGAGCCTCTTCCAGACTTCATCGTTGCCATGCTCGATCACTTGATCCCTGCCGATCCCGCGCTCTTCTTCACCAAAAACGACCCCGCCGACCCACGCATGGGGGACCTGGTGGGAAGGGGGGATGATGCCATTGCCCAGCACACCCGCGTTGCCATTATCGGCGTTCCGCAGGAGCTTGGCGTGGCGCGGAATGGAGGGCGCGTTGGCGCGGCCCAGGCCCCCGACGCAATCCGCGCGATGTTCTACCGGCTGACCCCATTCGACCTTGCAACCGGGCGCAGCGTTCCGCATGGCGCGGTTGTTGACTTGGGGAACATCCGTTGCGATGACCAGTTGGATGATGGGCTGGAGGAAATCCACCGCCGATTGGCCGCGGTGGTTGCTGCGGTTTGCCGGCGTGGGCTGATTCCGCTGGTGCTTGGCGGCGGCCACGATGTCACCTATGCCGCTGCCAGCGGTGTTCACGCCGTCCATGGCCGGTTGGGGGTGCTGAATTTTGATGCCCACCTTGACGTGCGCCCGCCGAACCCGCTGCGGAACAGCGGGACATCGTTTCGGATGTTGATTGAGGAGGGGAAGCTGGCCCCAGAGCAGTTTGTGGAATTCGGAATCCAGAGCTTTGCGAACGCGGAATCGCACGTTGAATGGGTGCGGGGAAGCGGGGGGACGATTATTCCGCTGGAGGCCGTTCGCCAGCAAGGGTTTCCCGATGCCTTGTTGGCGGCCTATCGAATCGCTTCTTCGGAGGGGCGGAAGAACGTTTACGGGACGCTGGACATGGATGGAGTTCGCGCTGCCGACGCGCCTGGGGTATCGGCCACGATGCCGGATGGTTTTGCCGCGGCGGAGCTTCTGGCAACGGCGCGGCTTCTTGGCCGCAGCAGCGCGACCGTGGCGATGGACATCGTGGAAGTCAATCCCCGATTCGACCGCGACAACCAGACCGCAAAACTTGCTGCCCACGCGATGATGAGGTTTATCGGGGGAATCGGGGAGCGGTGAAGCTGGAGCGGGGGGGAGGATGGCCAGAAAAATCGCTGTTTCTGCCTCAAGTTTTTCCTGCTGTGATGTTTCCTTCCGGCATTCCGTTATCTTCCTACAACTCTCACATTTCCTGCTTCACGTTAGTCACGGAATTAACCAATGGCATGGTACCGCCAGATATTTCAGACAGCACCGGGCGAAGGGGTTCAGGAATCGGCATTGCCGAAGCCAACCAACCCCGAAACGTTGCTTTTTGAGCGATTCCTTGCTGGGGATGACTCAGCATTGGTGGAGTTGTACGACCGCCACAACCACCGGATTTTCATGTACTGCCGGCAGTTTGTGCGGGACCACCAGCGGGCCGAGGATATCACGCAGGAACTGTGGGAACGGGTGCTTCGGTTGCGGCGCGAGCGGAAAGTTACCTCGCAGAATCCCATGGGATTTTTGCTGACAATCGCCCGCAACCTTTGCCTTGATGAGCTTCGGAAGGATCGCCACCACACGGCGATTGAGGACCTGCCGGAAACAAGCCACCCGGTGGATTTCATTCCGGAGCTTTCGCACATGGAGGAATTAGTGGTGCTGGCGCTTCCCCACCTTCCCGCTTCGCAGCGTGAAGTGTTGGTGCTGAACGCGTACAGCGGTTACCGGTTCGATGAAATTGCCGAGATGCTTGGCGAACCGGTCGGGGCAATACGCACACGCGCCTGGCGAGCACGGACCCACTTGGCCCGGATGATCTCCGCCATGATCGGCATCGAAGAAGACAAACAGACGACCAGACCGAATAATAGACAGGAGCAAGGACAATGACACGTAGGGAACAGGAACGCTTGGTAGGCCGCTATCTTGGCGGCGAGCTAACCGGTGCCGAGGAGCAGGAGTTCTTCATTCAGGTTGCTGTTGACAACGACCTGCGCCAAACCTTGAAGGCGTACAACGTTGTGGATAGCGCGCTCCATAAGCACCGCGAGACAATCCCGGTTCAGCATCCAGCCTCGCGCGAGCGGATGGTGACGATGCTGCGCCAGGCAGCTGCGATGAACCCACCGCAACAGCAGCAGGCGGCCCAATACCGCCGCACCGGAATCGTTGCAATCGTGGGAAGCTGGTTCAACCGCCGCACGGCCTTTGCCAGCGCAACCACGTTCATTTGGATGATTGCTGGATTCAGTGCCTTCGCGCTGATAACGGGGGCAGTGGTGGTTGCCCCAATCCTTACCAGCTCGGACGAAGGAGCTAAACCTCCCGCTGCGGTTCAGCGCGCTGCGAAACCGAACGGAACCAGCAGCGCGCCAGCAACGCAGAAGATCAGCGAAATCCCAACAGCAACCGATACAGCAGCAAATGAACAACCAACGCTACGCTCTGATAACCAAATAACAACAACAGAAACGCTGCCAGCGCGCACGGTCGGGACGCAGCAGAAGGCAAGCAACATCAACGCACTTTCGCAACGCCGCGCAATCCGCACCGCAAGCCAAACCGATGCAGCAGCGACCCAAGCAACAACCGACCAGACCGCAGCCCCAACCAATTCCAGCACGGTGGAACGCCCGCACAAAGACACGATCAATATGCGGGCAAAGGTGAAGGTTCTGCGCCCGTAAGCTGTGCCTTCACCTTGGAATCATTCAGGATAGATACGCCCGCTTGGTTGCTTCCGTGGCGTGCCATGTTGGTTCGTTGGGATTCGTTCTCCCGGATACTCTCTTCGCCCTTTCAGAACCCCTTCGCTTTCCGCACTCTCCCTCTCCTTGTGTGAGGCGGGGGGGAAGAGTGTCCTCGTACAGTTCATTCACATCGTTCATAAGGTAACGTCATGGCCCCCCAGGTATCGTTCGACGTACCGGAACCAGAAACTGAGTTCCCGCACTGGAATCGCGTGTACATTGCTGTGGTGATTGTCACCGCAGTGGTGATCGGCGCGCTCTGGCTTTTTTCGCGGAAATTCGATTTACGGTAACGGTCCAACAAGCATGGCTGCAAGGGAAGAATCCGGCAACGCATTCCCCTTTCCCGGTCAGCACAAATACAACGCCAGCACGAAGTTCCAACAAAAGGGACTTGGTGCTGGCGTTCTTTGCTGGCGGAACGCGTGCACCCAGAAGCATGATGGAGGTCCCCGCCACCTGTGCGGTTCGCCACCCGTGGCGTGCACAATGCGCCCGTATCCATTACCTTTGCCGCGACCGCAAGCCCATACAACGGCGATGCTCCTTTTCCCACGACACTCAACACAACCCTGATGCACTGGCTCGACTGGCTGATTATCGCTGCCTATCTGATCTACATCGTGTACGACGGAATCCGCCTGACGCGGCGTAGCCACGGGATTGAAGGCTACTTCCTTGCCAACAAAAGCCTTCCGTGGTGGGCCGTTGGGCTTTCGGTGATGGCAACGCAGCTAAGTGCCATCACCCTTGTTGGAACCACCGGGCAGGCCTACGACAAAGGGATGGGATTCATCCAGTTCTACTTCGGCTTGCCGCTGGCAATGATTATCCTTTGCGTGACGGTGGTTCCGTTCTTTTACCGCGCCAACGTCTTCACGGCATATGAGTATCTGGAACGGCGGTTCGATGCCAAAACCCGATCGCTTACCAGCTTCCTTTTCCTGATGTCCCGCGGCTTATCGTGCGGCGTAATCATTGCCGCCCCCTCGGTAATCCTTTCGATTGTGCTTGGCTGGAACGAAACCATCACCATCCTTGCCATGGGGCTTTCCACCACACTCTACACCATGTTCGGCGGCGTGCAAGCCGTAACCTGGACCGATGTGAAGCAGATGGTGATCATCTTTGCCGGGTTGGCGGTGGTGCTGGTTGTCATCTTCTCCCAGCTTCCCAGCGGCGTTGGTTTTTCCGAGGCACTTTCCATTGCCGGGGCCGCCGGAAAATTGCAGACCGTTGACTTCAACACCAGCCCAAAGGAGACCTACACCTTTTGGTCGGGGCTGATTGGCGGGCTGTTTCTGATGCTCAGCTATTTCGGCTGCGACCAAAGCCAGGTCCAGCGGTATCTAACCGCCCGTTCCGTTAGCGAGGGGCGGACCTCGTTGCTGATGAGCGCGTTTGTGAAAATCCCGATGCAGTTCGTGATCCTGCTGATTGGCGTGCTGGTGTTTGTCTTCTATCAGTTCCAAGCCCCGCCCATGATCTTCAATCGCCAAGATGTTGCCGCCGTGGATAGCAGCGCGTTCAAGGGGGAGTTCCGCCAGTTGGGGGAACGATACCAAGCCGAGGCTGCCCAGCGAAGCGCGCAAGCAACCGCGTTGGCAAAGGCAGTAAGCGGTGGGGGAGATATCACGCCACAGCGCGATGCCTATCTGCGTGCCGACAGCGCAATGGCCGCAACCCGCAGCCAGGCGATTGGATTGGTGAAAGCCGCAACCCACAGCACGAAGTTCACCGATGTCAACCACGTCTTCCCGACGTTCGTTACCACGTATATGCCGCCCGGGGTGGTGGGGCTGATTATCGCCGCAATCTTTGCCGCAGCCATGTCCTCCATCGCTGCCGAACTGAACTCCCTTTCCACCGCAACGGTGATTGATTTCTACCGCCGGTTCTACCGCAGCAACGCCAGCGATGCGCACTACCTGCTTGTCTCCAAACTTACCACACTCTTGTGGGGGATTTTTGCGTGCGTGGTGGCCTTCTACGCCGTGCAGCTGGGGTCGCTGATTGAGGTTGTGAACCGCTTCGGCTCGTTCTTTTACGGTTCGCTTCTTGGGGTGTTTGTGCTGGCAATTGGGGTGAAACGCGCCACCGCAAACGGCGCGTTCGTTGGGCTGATTGCGGGGATGGGGACCATTGCGCTGGTCCACTACGGCTTCAATGCCGACGGCCAGATGATGAGCTTCCTGTGGTACAACGTGGTGGGGTGCGTGGCGGTGGTGGCCGTGGGAATGGGGTGGAGCCTTGCCAGCCCAACAAAGCCACACGCAACGGAAAGCGCGTAAAACCGAACAGCCGCGGCCCGCCCGCCGGGCGATGCCAGAAAATGAAAACGAGCAAGGCCGCTGTTTGGGCGGCCTTGCTCGTTTTGATGAGCTGATCTCTCCGGCAGGATTGTTTTTAGTTGCGCAGCCGGTCGGTATCAATGGCGTTGAGCGCGTCCACTTTTTGCAGAAGCTCCTCGTTCGATTCCACGCGGTTCGGGTCCGGCAAGCATACGTCCACCGGGCAGACGGCGGCGCACTGCGGTTCGTCGAAGAACCCAACGCACTCGGTGCATTTATCGGGGACGATGTAGAAGTAATCGGCGGACCAGAAACCGTTTGTGCCGCTTGGTGCCGCCTCGCCATCGCCGTAGGTAACGCCGGCCAAGGTCCAATTCGCACCCCCTTCGTAAATGGCGGTGTTTGGGCATTCCGGCTCGCACGCGCCGCAGTTAATACAATCTTCCGTGATGTGGATTGCCATATATCTCTTGCTCCAGATGTTGATTGATTGTTGGTCTATAAGTTCCGTACACTTCCCTGCCCCGTTGCTTCCCCGGCGGGATTTGCCGGAAGCTCTGCAAGGGTGATTTGCAGGGAAGGAATCGTGCCGCTGGTTCGGATTGCCTCGCGTAAGGCCACCAGCTGCGGCAGCAGTCCGTTGATGTCAATGCCAAATTTTTCGGGGCGATGTTCCGATAACCGTTCGATTGCCCTGTCAAGCTGCGTTGTGGCCCCGGCGTGGTTGTTCCGCACCGCGTGGAAGGAGCCGATTGCCGCGTGGATCATCCCTTGCATGAATCGGCGGTCGTCGCCCTGCAGCGATTCCCACATCATTTCAAAGGAGTCGTGACTTTCAAAAAAGCGTCCGCTGTTGAATTCAGCAACGGCAAGCTCCAGAAGTGAACGTTCTTGCACTGTTGTTTCTCGGCGAGAGAGAAAGAGGAGGAAGAGGAGCGCATCGGCTTGTTGTGCGATGCCGTGTCGCTGCGAATATCACACTTTGGGCAATCTTTTGTTTTCCTCAGCTTGTAACACCGCCCTTTTCCCTTGCCATTGTTTTCTGGCCGCCGCTGTTCGTTCGCTTCTGATTACGTCCACGCCCAAGCCACGTTACCCGCCACAATCGTCGCAATTGCTTGCGACGTTCCCGCCGCGCAGGGGTCGCCGGAAAGGACTACTACGTCCGCCGCGTACCCTTCGGCAAGGCGGCCCCGCCGCGGCTTGCCGGGGATTCCAAGCCGGGGCCACTCGGTGAATGCCGCAATCGCTTCCTGGGGGGAGATCGCCTGCTGGATATGCCACGGTTTGTTGGTGGAAGAATCTATCCGTTCGGCAAATGCGCGGATGCCCGCTATCGGGTCGGGGCTTTCAATCGGGAAGTCGCTTCCGGCAAGGATCGGAAGCCCCGCGCGCCGCAGGTTCCGCCAGCCGTAAGCGTAGCCGCACCGCTGGGACCCAAGCCGTTGCTGGGCCATTGCTGCATCGCTGGTGCAGTGGGTTGGCTGCATCGAAGGGAGCGCGCCAAGCGCCGCAAACCGTGGCACGTCGTCGGGGTGAACAATCTGCGCGTGCTCAACCCGCAGCAGTGCGTCGGGGTGGCTGCGGCGCAGTTGCGCGTAGGCATCCAACACCAACCGGTTCGCGCCATCGCCGATTGCGTGGGTGGCAATCGCAAACCCGCGCCGCGCCGGCTCGGCAGCCAACCCCGCCAGCTGGTCCGCAGAAAGAAGCTGGATTCCGCGTGTGTCTGGCGCGTCGCTGTACGGCTCCAGCAGCAACGCCCCGCGCGATCCAAGCGCGCCATCGGCAAAGTATTTCACCCCGGCAATGTTCACGTTGTTGGCCAGGGGGCCGGGCTGCAGAACGGCGCGCCATTCTTCCCCCTGCGCCTTCAGGAACACCTCGCACCGAATCTTCATTCCGCCACGCTCGGCAATGCTGGCCATTGCCTGCAGCCGCTCCGGCTCGACGTTCATGTCGTGGACGCAGGTGATGCCGTAGCGAAGGCACTCCTGGATCCCGTGCTCAATCCACGCGGCACGTTGCTGGGTGGTGATTGGTGGAACGTGGCGCAACGCCAACTCCATCGCGGTATCCACCAGAATGCCGTTTGGCTGGCCGAACTCATCCAACAAAACCTCACCCCCATCAATCCAGCCCGGGGTGATTTCGGCTGCGCGAATTGCCGCGCTGTTCACCCACGCGGCGTGGGTATCCACCCGAAGCAGCAGGACCGGATGGTGGGGAAGAAGCGCGTCCAACAACGCCCGCGTGGGAAGCTGCGGCACGCCCCATTTTTCTTGGTTCCACCCAAACCCTTGCACCCACGTTCCGGCGGGAAGATTTTTGGCATGGTCGGCAACCCGGCGGGCGCATTCTTCGGGGGATGTTGCATCCACCAAGTTGACTTTGGAGGCCATTTCGCCAAGCCCAATCAGATGCGCGTGCGCGTCGGTGAAGCCAGGAAGGACCACCGCCCCCAACGGCAGCGGATACTCGACCCCATCAAGCAGCAGCTGCGTGCGGCTGCTTGGCTGAACAGACTCGATCAAACCGGAAGAAGAGGAACAGGAAATCCGCATGGTGGTTCGGGATAACGGGATAAACAATGAAGGCACGAATCCGCAATGGAGCGTGAGTGATGGAGTGAGTGATGGAGTGAGTTGTGGAGCAAGCGATGGATCGCCAACAATGGCACATCACCGCACCACCACCACCCAATCGGAAACGACGGAGTTCCCGCTGCGAAGCTGGCACCGATAGCGGCCCGACGGAAGGCCAGGCGGAAGCTGGGCGGTGTGGTCTCCTGGGGGAAGCTCGGCATCCACAATCTGCGCGGCTTGGTTCCCCAAAAGATCGAACAGCAGCAATTGCGCGTGCTGTTGCTTGGGGAGGTAAAACTGAAGGGTTCCCGATGATGGCTGCACGGTTAGCCGCAATCCATTGCTGTTCCCGCTTCCGTCATCCGCCACGCCGCTTGCCAGCGGAACGCCAAGATACTGGCCAACGCCATGCAGGATTGCGCGCGCGGTGGAGTCGTAGTTCCCGGCTTGGGCGCAGTTCATGTCTTCGTAGGTCATGGCCATTACTGCCGGGCCGTAGTTCAGCCAGTACCAGCTTTCGGGGAAGACGCGCGGCGTTCCGGTGTCCCAGCTTTGGTAGTAATCCCAGGGGCGGATTCCTTCGGGCCAAAACTCCCGCACCTTCCCGATAAATAGCTGCTGGCTTCGGGCAAACTCCCGCGAGGTTCCTTTCTGGTCGTGGTAAACAAAGTAGCGTTCGCACAGGTACGCGCTGTGAAGGTTCAACGCCAGCTTGATTGGCGCGGCGCTGTTCATCAGTTCGGTGAATCGGGCTTTCAGCGCGGCGGGTTCGGGCTGCGGGTTTGGTTTGTCCCATTCCCGTTCAAGGTCAATGTTGTTGGCGTTCTCGCGGGGGTGCTCAAGCTCCACGCCGTCGGGGTTGTACATCGGGAGGATGTGGAAGATCAGCCGTTCGCGCAGCTGGGCGGCGCGTGGGTCGTCGGAAATCAGGTAGCGGATCATCGCGTTTGCCACCCACCAACTTTGCACTTCCCCCGGGTGCGTGCGTGCGTGGATCATCACCGTTTGGCGCGGGGCCGTTGGCACGGTTGCCGAGGTGATGGAAAGCTGCCACAACGCCCGCCCCTGCACGCTCCGCCCGATTGAATCCACCCGCACGTAAGGGCTGCTGCGCCAGGCCACAAGGTCGTTCAGAAGATCGGCATAGCCGTAGCCCCAGCTTTTGCCAAGCGTGGATAGCAGTTCCAGCGAGTGCTGTTCGGTTAGGCCGTGCGGGTCGTGCGCGCCGCCACACGGGTCTGCTTCGGGTTGCGTGCCGGGTTGCGCGGCAATGGGGGAGAAGGTCAGCAGCAGCAATGCCAGAATGCTGGCGGGGAAAGAACGCTTCATCATGCCGCAAATGTACAACTGCGGGTTGGTAATTGGTGGCGAAATGACAAAGCCCGTTGGAGCCAAACAAGATTCTGCATCGAAGTCCGCCACCGCGGCAGCCCCCTCCCCGCCTCCCCCAATTCTGGGGGAGGGGCTGGCGGAAATGGCGTGAGATTTAGAGAGAAGTGGATCAACAGCCAAACCCATTTCCCCCCAGCATTGGGGGGACGCTTCGCCCGTCAGGGCGAAGCAGGGGGGCGCAAGGCAGCGGCAGGCCGAAGCCGCCGGTTTCTACAGGACCTCACCCCCCAACCCCCTCTCCGTGAGGTTGTTCGCGAGCACCGCCAGAGTAACTGACGGAGAGGGGGAGGAAGAAGGAGGTAGCCACAGGTCTTTAGCCTGTGGCGTGATCTTCCGCTTCTGTGTGCTGGCTTTGCGCGTTGCTCCCCCTCTTGGGAGGGGGTTGGGGGGTGGAACACCCGCGAACCAAGCATCCATTCCCGAATCTCAGGATCAGCAAGCCTCGGTGTCCAACAGAAAACCCCGCGTGTTCGGTGGCTCCCCCGAACCCACCCCGCCCTGTCGGGCACCCCTCCGTTGGAGGGGAACGCTTCGGGAGCGTTTGCGGGTAATAGAATGCCCCTTCAGGGCGACCTCCGCGCTTACTCACCCCACACTCTCTGCATCTTTTTTTCGGAATTGCTCCAAGTTGTCGGGGCCAAGCTCTTGCAGCGTGTAGCGTTGGGGATAGGTGCGGTTGCGGCGGTGGTGGAAGAAAAGCGGCTTCTTCCGGGCAGGAAGAAGATACCGGACGATGCGCCCACGCAGCCACAAACTGAAGACGGCAATCCGGCGCATCAACGGCGCTGGTTTCGGGAACCCGAAGGCTTCCAACATCGCGTCGTCCAGCATGGCATACACCCCCCGGTGGACCAACGGCTTGGCAAACCGTGGGAACCACGCCGCGAACAGGTCGCGGGTGGCCTCGCCAATCTTCCGGTTGGTTTCAGCAAACCGGAAATGCTTCTGCTCATACTGGCGGCTGAACTGCTCGAACGCCTCGAACGTTTCCGGTATCTCCTTAATCCCCATCCGCTTCCCAACCTCGCGCCAGAAATAAAAACTGGCAAGCTCCTCGGTTCGGCTCATGGCTCGCCAACCAAAACGGCGCATCCAGCGGATCGGCTCGTAGATGAAGGTGGAAAGGACGTACAGGTAATCATCGTTGCCAATGTTGAAATGGCCGTGGATGCGGTTCATCCGTTTCAAGGCCTCCAGCCCACGCCCGCTTTCGTATCCATGCTCGCTTATTTCGGCCACGATGATGGCGGTGTCGTCGTAGCGTTTCTGGGGGGCGCGAAGGAAGTTCCCGGTCCTTGCCAGCAGCCCAGAAATCGTGGGGACGCAGTACGTTCGGTACAGGGCCACCTCCAGCGCGCGCGTGGTGTCCCAGGAGAATTCGTACCCGGTGGTTAAATGGTAGATCGCTTGGTGGTCGCGCACCGGGTCCATTGCCTCAATCCGGCGCAGAATGTCGAACCGTCCCATGGGAAATGCCTTCTTTCTTGGATTGTGAATGCTGCTGGTTTCCTGCCTGTGGGTACGCAGTTGCTGCGGGCTTGGATTGTGTGCCCCCAAAAATAAAGCAGGCGAAACAGCGTGCTGCCGTTTCGCCTGCCAGTAAGGTTTTTCTTGGTTGCCGCAAAAAGCGATCAAGATGATTTAGATGTCGTCGTCGTCGTCGCCGAACAGCGAGTCAATGTTGTCAACGTCGTCGTCCAATTCTTCTTCGTCGAAATCGGCAAAGTTCATTGCGTCTGGGTCCTCGATCTCTTCAACGTCCACTTCTTCCATCGAGCGTGTGTAGCTGTCCTCTTCCTCCTCTTCGTTGTTGTCGTCGTCGCTGAAATCCATATCATCGTCGTCATCCAAGCGGCGGATGACCGATGCCGATGCCATTGCTGCGCTCATAACGGTTGATCCCTCCTTGATCCCAACGGTTGTTGTTGCTGCTGCGGCCTCTAACGCCTCGGTCACTTTTTGGGCGGCTTCAAGGAGCGTTCCGGCAACCGAGAAGTTGAGTGGTGAGTTCAGTAAGATTTGGCGCGCTTCTTCGGCGTTGGTCCCGTCCAGCCGGACGATCACCGGGACGTTCACCGCCACCGTTTCCATTGCTTGGATGATGCCGTTGGCAACGCGGTCGCAGCGGACAATTCCGCCGAAGATGTTAATCAACACGGCCTTTACGTTCGGGTCGCTCATCATCACCCGGAAGGCGTTGGCAACGCGGTCCACGCTTGCGCCGCCGCCAACGTCCAGGAAGTTCGCCGGTTCGCCGCCGGCAAGTTTGATGATGTCCATGGTGGCCATTGCCAACCCCGCGCCGTTGACCATGCAGCCAACGTTCCCGTCCAGCTTGATGTAGTTCAGGTCGTACTTCCCGGCCTCAACCTCCAGCGGGTCCTCCTCCGACTCATCACGCATGGCGGCGATATCCTTGTGGCGATACAAGGCATTGTCGTCAATGCTCACTTTTGCGTCCACGGCAATGATCTTGTCGTCGGGGGTCAGCACCATCGGGTTCACCTCCACCATCGAGGCATCAATGCTCAGGTAGGCGTTGTACAACGCGGTGATGAAGCTGATGAACTGCTTCTGCGCCGCGCCGTTAAGCCCCAACCCAAACGCCAACCGGCGGGCCTGGAACCCTTGCACCCCTTGCCCTGGCTCGATGTATTCTTTGATAATTTTCTCCGGCGTTTCTTCGGCCACCTTCTCAATCTCAACACCCCCTTCGGTGGAGACCATGATGATGTTCTTTCCGGTCCCGCGGTCCATCAGGATCGAGCAGTAGAACTCCTTGGCGATGTCCACACCGTTGGCCACCAGCATCCGGTTGATGATCTTCCCCTGCGGGCCGGTTTGCAGCGTGACCAACTTCTGGCCAAGCATCCGGCGGGAGATTTCATAGACCTCATGGAGCGGGTTCCCTTCGGTTGCCGGCAGAACTTTTACGCCGCGCAGCTCCTTCAGGTTGTACATCACCGGCTCGTTGGTCTCTGGGTTGTGGATCACCCCTTTGCCACGCCCGCCAGCGTGGATCTGTGCTTTCAGGATCAGCAATTCCGCTCCGTCCTGAAGCGCGTAGTAGGCATTCTCCACCGCCTGCTCGGGCGAGTAGGAAACGCGCCCGGTTTGCACCGGAACGCCATACTTGCCAAGCAGTTCCTTGGCCTGATGCTCGTGAAGATTCATTGGTTAAAAAGCTGAGTGTATTTGAGTTTGCTTGTTGATTGCTGTGTCCGTTGCAGAACCCCTGCCCACCCCGTTCCCACGTTGCAAGGCTTTGCAGGGAAGGGCCGCCGCCGTTGCCAATTGGCTGGCATTTTCTGCGTGGCAAAAATAGCAAAAGTTCATCCCCACCATGAATCTGGGGTGCAGGGTGGCAAGGTGAGAAACTGAAACGTTACAGAGCCAGAACCCCAGCTAAACAGTAGGAAAACCTTGCCAAAGCAAGGGGATGGCCCTTCATGGTACCAAAGCAATAAAAGGGAATCACATACCCCATTGCCCGCCCATGCCATGCATCACGCCCACTTCAGCCCAAGCGTTGTTTGCGCTTTCTTCAGGTCCCGTTTGTCAATGAACAGGCGGTTTTCTGGAAGGATCGTGAAGTAGTCCTCCGGCAAATGCAGCCGCCCGGTGGAGATGTCGGCGCAGTGGCGTTTGGGGCCGTTGGATTTCTTCGATGCCGTGTCAACAAGATTCCGGAACTCATACCCCGCCAGCAGCAACGGATCCGCCCACATTCCCAATTCCTTCTTCCGCGCTTTGGCCACCGCTTTTTGCAGCTTGATGATGTCGTCCCGCTTCGGAAGGTTCGGGTAGATCAAGTAGTTCACCACCCAACCCTGCTCGGCCAGCATCAAGTTGAACGTCTTCCGCTTGGCCGCGATGTTCTCCATTGGTGCCACGTAGGCCAGCAGCCGCTGGAACCGGTCGAACGGCTCGCTTCCGATGGTGATGTGAACTTTGGCGCGGTACCGCTCCTTCTCCGGGTCGAACTGCAAAAGCTCCTTCGCTAACGCGTCGTAAGCATCGCGCGATTTCTTGCCCCACTCCATCTGCCGCGTCCCCGCGTTGCCTTCCAGTTTGGGGGATAGATAGTCCCGAAGTTGAGGCGTAAAAACCTCGGGCCGATTGGCCAGCAGCCCCGCCAGCGCGGCATCCTGGCGCGATGGCTTCCGGTTGCCGGGGTAGTGGACCTCGGGCGCGTCCACGTTTACCATTCGGATGTTCAGCGCCACGGTTGGTGTGTCGCCGTCGGTTGGTGTGCCGCCCCAGCGTGCGGCCCCCAGGTGCTCGCGGTCAAGTGATTCAACAGTGATGTTCAGTGGCATGGCGAAACCTCTTGCAAGTATGGTGAAGCCGAACGGTGCCGTCCGGCAAAGGAAGTTGCAGCGAATGATTCAAGCCACATCGGGGGCCTGCCCAAGCCGGTGAACAAGCCCCGCACGCCACCCGTTACCGCAGCCGTGCCGAGAACGTTCCACCTTTGATTTCGAAGGTGTTGGCGGCGTTCTTCGTGTCGGTCAAGGTTGCGGCAAAGGTTCCATCCACGATGCTGCCGTTGCTGGCGGTCAGCGTCACGGTGCAGTGGCCTTTCAGCGGCTCGCAGATGGTGGTGGTGGTGTCGGTCCCGCTGATTTGGATGTAGGTGATGCTGATCTCAGGATCCTTGAACGTTACCGGGAAGGACCCGTTGTCAATGTCGTGGGTGAAGGAAAGGGTCATGGTGCGTGTGGGGTTGCCGGTGGTTGTGCCGCCGAACCGCCCCAGCTTTGTTCCGGGGTCGTAGCTGGCAATTGCCGGCTGCATCGTGAAGGTGACTTCGGTCCCGTTAATCTTCGCGGTCAATTCATTCCCCGAACCAACGTCGGGACCGGTGGAGTTATCGGCGCACGCCGAAAGAAGAAACGCAAGCCCCAAAAGGCTGAAAAGTGCAGAACGGATCATGGATGGTTGGATACTTGACGATGATTTGGATACGGGCGCAGCGCAACGCGCCAACGCAATGGATTATCCTGTGAGTATTGCGAAGTCGGGGTAGCGGCCCCGATTTTTATCGGGGCCGAGTCAGATGGCGCCGAAGGCTAAAGACCTTTTATTAACCCCGACGGAGGTCGGGGCGGCTACCTCTGCGGTGCTCATCCCGACGAAGTCGGGGTAGCGGCCCCGATCTTTATCGGGGCCCTGCCGAAGGCCGAAGATGACACCGAAGGCTAAAGACCTTTTATTAACCCCGACGGAGGTCGGGGCGGCTACCTTTTATCAATCCCGCCGAAGGTCGGGGCGGCGGCCCCGACTCCATCACCGGATTTGCTCCCACTCCTTTGCAACGGCTTTGCCGGAGAAGATCACCGATAACGCGTTCAGGGTCCATTCCCACAACACGCGAAGATAGCCGTAGCGGCGGAAACGGCGAGGGGATTCATGCACCATCAACTCCGCGCGGTGGCCAATGGTTCCCAGCCGCCTCAGCCGTTTGTACAGGTCGAAGTCCTCGCCCGCAACCATGGCGTTGTCGTAGCCGCCGGCGGTTAGGAACGCTTCGCGGTAGATCACCTGGCACTCCCCGCGCCCCATTCCCAGGCCGATCAGGTTCAAGAAATGAACGTAGCGGTTGAAGAATCCATGGAACAGCCGGTCGCTTAGCCGGCGTTCCTCCGGGGCAATCTCCACCGGGCAGGCGTAGGCCACGCAGCGGTTGCTGGCCGATGCATCCCCAGCAAGCTGCCGCAGCGTTCGCAAAAATTCCTGCGGGTTTTTGGGGACCGTGTCGGCGTTGATAAACACCAGCAGGTTCCCCCGCGCGCACGCCGCGCCGCGGTTGCGCCCTTCGGCAATGGTTTGGCGGCGTGGCTCGGTGTGGCGGGCAATAGCGTCGGCGTGCTGTTCGGCAATCTGCGGGGTTGCGTCGCTGCTGCCGCCGTCGCTGACGATCAGCTCCATCCCGTAGCGTTGGCGCAGTTCGGGGGGGAAGCAGGCAAGCGTCCGTTCAATCAACTTCTCCTCGTTCAACGCCGGGATGATGATGCTGATGAACGGCCCAGCAACGGCAGAATCCGCGCCCCGGGTTGCGGCGCGCGCTGGCGTTTCGGTTTGGAGTGCTTCGTGAACTGCGTCGTTGGTCGGCATCGGTTCGGCGTTGGGAAAAGAACAGGAAGGGGGGAATCGCTCCCCGGACGAATCGGAAGGGGAGGGCAACTTCTCCGGCGGCAAGCAACATACCTTCCCGGCATCAGCCAAGCAAGCCGTAACTTGCGCCACGTTGTGCGGTGGTTGTCCCGACGAAGTCGGGGTAGCGGCCCCGACCTCCGTCGGGATTGATAACAGGTCTTTAGCCTGCCCAGTCAGATGCCGCCGAAGGCTGAGAACCGAAGATGCCGCCGAAGGCTAAAGACCTTCGGCTACCCTTTTCGGTGGTTGTCCCGACGAAGTCGGGTAGGGCTTCCGACCTCCGTCGGGATTGATAACAGGTCTTTAGCCTGCCCAGTCAGATGCCGCCGAAGGCTGAGAACCGAAGATGGCGCCGAAGGCTAAAGACCTTCGGCTACCCTTTGCGGTGGTTGTCCCGACGAAGTCGGGGTAGCGGCCCCGACCTCCGTCGGGATTGATAACAGGTCTTTAGCCTGCCCAGTCAGATGCCGCCGAAGGCTGAGAACCGAAGATGCCGCCGAAGGCTAAAGACCTTCGGCTACCCTTTGCGGTGGTTGTCCCGACGAAGTCGGGGTAGCGGCCCCGACCTCCGTCGGGATTGATAACAGGTCTTTAGCCTGCCCAGTCAGATGCCGCCGAAAGCTGAGAACCGAAGATGGCGCCGAAGGCTAAAGACCTTCGGCTACCCTTTTCGGTGGTTGTCCCGACGAAGTCGGGGTAGCGGCCCCGACCTCCGTCGGGATTGATAACAGGTCTTTAGCCTGCCCAGTCAGATGCCGCCGAAGGCTAAAGACCTTCGGCTACCCTTTTCGGTGGTTGTCCCGACGAAGTCGGGGTAGCGGCCCCGACCTCCGTCGGGATTGATAACAGGTCTTTAGCCTGCCCAGTCAGATGCCGCCGAAGGCTGAGAACCGAAGATGCCGCCGAAGGCTAAAGACCTTCGGCTACCCTTTGCGGTGGTTGTCCCGACGAAGTCGGGGTAGCGGCCCCGACCTCCGTCGGGATTGATAACAGGTCTTTAGCCTGCCCAGTCAGATGCCGCCGAAGGCTGAGAACCGAAGATGCCGCCGAAGGCTAAAGACCTTCGGCTACCCTTTGCGGTGGTTGTCCCGACGAAGTCGGGGCGGCTACCTCTTATCAAACTCTCAACACACCATGAAACTATCAAACACCCTGTTGCAACGCCTGGCCAACGCTCGGTTGGTGGTGGTGTTTACTGGCGCTGGGGTCAGCGCCGAAAGTGGTATCTCCACCTTCCGCTCGCCGGATGGATTGTGGGCCAAATTTAGCCCGCAGGAGCTTGCCAACGTGGATGCGTTTTTGCGCAACCCGCAGCTTGTCTGGGCCTGGTACCAAGCGCGCCGGCAGGCGATGATGGAGGCCCAACCCAACGCCGGGCACCATGCCATTGCCATGCTGGAAACGCTGGTCCCGAAGGTGGTGGTGATTACCCAAAACATTGATGGGCTTCACGCCCGCGCCGGGTCCACCGATGTGATCGAGCTGCACGGAAGCGCGCTCCGCAATTTCTGCATCCAATGCCGCCGCCGCTACGATGGCCCCGAATTCCTCACCCGGGAAGAAGTCCCGCAATGCCAGTGCGGCGGGTTCATCCGCCCCGATGTTGTTTGGTTTGGCGAGATGCTTCCGGTCCAAGCGGTGGAACGCGCCTGGGACCTTGCCACGCAAGCCAACGTCCTGTTCTCGATTGGGACGTCGTCGCTGGTGTGGCCGGCGGCGGAGCTTCCGTTTGTGGCGTTGGAGCATGGGGGATATGTGGTGGAGATCAACACCGAGGAAACCCCGCTGACCCCCAAAGCCCACGAACACCTCCCGTTCCCCAGCGGAACCGTGATGCCGAACATTGTGGAGATGATGAAGGAGGGGGGGGGAGGTTGAGTAGGTGAGGGGTGGCTACCCGCAAAAATTCCCGAAGCGTTCCCCCTCCTTCGCCCTGAAGGGGCATTCTATCACAGCCCAGGGCAACGCCCTGGGAATCGTTACCCGTGCGGTGGTTGTCCCGACGAAGTCGGGGTAGCGGCCCCGATCTTTATCGGGGCCCAGTGACCGAAGATGGCGCCGAAGGCTAAAGACCTTCGGCTACCCTTTGCGGTGCTCATCCCGACGAAGTCGGGGTAGCGGCCCCGATCTTTATCGGGGCCCAGTGATCGAAGATGGCGCCGAAGGCTAAAGACCTTTTATCAATCCCGATTCATCGGGACGGCTACCTCTGTTCGTGCGGCCTCCGGAAATGTCAACAACCGGTCGCGGTAGTATTCGTATTGCTTCTGGCGGGCGGCGATCTCTGCCGGCAAGCCAATCGAAAGGTCATTCACCAACGCGTCGAATTTGTCCAGGATGGAGACGATCTCTTGTTGGACTTCCAAAGAAGGAATCGGGATGCGGATCTTTGACAGACTCTCCCCAGAAATTCGACGCACTTTGGTCCCAGTGATGTGTGGCTTCTTTTGCGATTGGAAAAGCTCTGTTTGAAAAAATAGGATACATACTTAGGGTTGATTGTGTGCCGGAAAATATACGCATCTGTGCTTACGGCCACAGCCTCATCACCCAGCCAAGCAACCGCTTTGGCCACAGCTTTGTCGTCCTCGCTTGTCGTCGCAATAACAAGATCACCAGCCTGAGCCTTTCGCAATCGTGCGGCAAATTCTGGATTGATAAACGATATCACTTCCTTCGCCCACGTACCGTAGTGCGTGTGAATTTGGCCGTAGTGAATACACCCTGAACCGGAATCAGTAAAGTCCGACTTTTGGATACCAGAACCGCGGACGAAGTTGCCAATCTCCCCCAACGTCCCCCACCTCACATCCTTACGCCCCTCAAAGCTGAGCAACTGGTCACGGTAATACTGATACTGCTTCCGCCGTGCCACAAGCTCCGCCTGCAGATTCGCCTGAAGCTCACGCACAAGCTGGCTGAACGTATCCAACACCCGCACGATTTCCTGTTGGATGGGGAGCGGGGGGAGGGGGATGCGGGTGTTCAAAAAACGCTTCTTGGAAATATTGAATCGCGTCACCCCGCTTGCGCTCAGCACTATCTGCTGCCGAACCGCTTCGCTGCGGAAAAGGTATTTCGAAAAACCCGGCAACAGCAATCCATCATCGTTGAACCGATACCCAAAACAAAAACTGTTCAGATAGATTGCTTCCGATGGGCGCTCAACAATCACCGACGACATCCCAACCTCACCTGGTGTTTCCGACGACCCAGTGAACAGCACATCCCCCATCATCACAGCGTTCTGCTTCTCCCCGGCTTCAACACGAACGAAGTCACTGGCTTCAAGATCAAGGGCAAGGTTGTTGAAGATGTTTTTGTAGGAAGCAAATCGCGCATTGCCGTTGCTGAAATCAGCCTTGCTTTTCCCCGTGAGGCCGGCATAGGTCGTGCCAACCTCCCCAAGCATTTTGAACTCCACCCCCTGCGGGCAAAGCTCGGCCACCATTTGTTCGATGTAGTTCATGGGGTGGTGGGGGTTAGAGTGTTTTGCGGATTTCTTGCACGCCGGATAGGAGCCGCTCCACGTCGGTCCAGGTGTTGTAGCCTTGCACGGCAATCCGAATTGCCCAGCGGCCTTGCCACGGGAACGTTGGGATTTCCACGTGGTGCTCGTTGAACAACCGCGAGTGAAGGATATCCCCGGGCATCCCTTCCGGCAGCAGGAACGCGCTCATCTGCCGGAACCACTCGCTGCCGCCGTTTCCGTTGGGGGCGATTGGCTGGGCATCCAACGCCGCGGCAATCGCGGGGCGGGACCGGAGCACAAGCTGGTGGCAGTTCTCCACCACGTTCCACCAATCGTTCTGCTGGAAAAATTCAATCGCTGCCGGAACGGAGAGCGGGGCGGAGATGTCGCTGGTGCCGCCATACTCCAAGTAATCCAAGAACTGGGACCCTTTGCTGAAGGGGGCGTTCCAGCCCCAGCTTATCACCAGCGGCTCCAGCAGTTCTTGCAGGCTGCGGCGGGCGTATAAAAACGCGGCCCCTTTTGGCGCGCACAACCATTTGTGGAGGTTCCCGGTGTAGAAATCGGCATCCAACGCCCGAAGGTCCAGCGGCAGTTGGCCGGGGATATGCGCGCCGTCAACAATGGTGAGAATCCCGCGCTGGCGTGCAACGTGGCAAAGCTCGGCAATGGGGAAGGTGAGTGCGGTTGGGGAGGTGATGTGGCTGATGAAAATGGCCCGCGTCTGCGGGGTGATTTCGGCAACGAACCGCTCCAGAAAATCGGCATGGGTTGTCACCGGCACGGGAATCTCCACGGCGCGGTATCGGAACCCCTGCTTGCCGGAAAGGAACCGCCAGATGTTGTCGCACGCGCCATACTCGTGGTTGGTGGTCAGGACCTCATCGCCCGGACCAAGCTGCAACGACCGCGCAACGATATTCACCCCGGTGGTGGCGTTGGTGATATACACCAGGTCGTCGGGATCGGCATTCAGCATCTGGCCAAGCGCGGCGCGCGATTCCCGCAGAAGCTCCGGCGCGCGGCGGCCCAGGAACTCCACCGGTTCAAGCTCAAGCTGGCGTTGCCATTCTTGGTAACGCTGGAACACCGGGCGCGGTGTTGCGCCAAACGATCCGTGGTTCAGGAACGCAACATCGGGGCGAAGAAGAAAGTGCGAGCGAAGGTTGTTCATGGCGTGCGTGCTTGCGTGTGAGTGAGTGAAGGTTGAGTTCGATTGATGAAGAAGCGGGGAAGGCCCCGCGCACCCGCTGCGGCGCGTTGCTGCGGCGCGGCGTTACGGGTAGGTTAGCGATTGGACGGTGATGAATTGGTCGTTGCAGATATCCACCACAATCTTCCCGCCGCCAAAGGCTTTTTTGGAAACGCGTTCGGCCAGCGGGCGGACGCTGTCAAGGATTGCGGTTCCTTCCAGCATCTCCTCCTGGGCAATCAGCCGAACGTGGGGGATGCTGCGAAGGCGGTCCAGCTGGGCCGAGGTCTGCCCCCCTTCGCGGTAGAATCCGGAGGCGGTCAGGGCATCCACCACTTTCCATGCATCGGCCTCGGTGACGTTCGGGGTGTAGTAAAAATCGCCGCCATTGATTTCCAGCTTCTTCCCAACATCAGCCCCCTGCTGGACGCAAGCCACAAACAGCAGCGGAAGGAGGAGCGCCGATTGAGGGTTCCATTTCGGTTTGGATTTCGGTTTCCATTCTGGTTTCCATTCTGGTTTCCATCGAAGAAAGGAAGGGAGCATTGTGGGTTGGATGTTGTTGGATTTGCGATGCGTTGTTTTGGGAAGGGGGAGCGGGGTAGCGGCTCCGATCTCCGTCGGGATTGATAACAGGTCTTTAGCCTGCCGAGTGACCGAGGACCGAAGATGGCGCCGAAGGCTAAAGACCTTCGGCTACCCTTTCGGTAGCGTTCCCGACCTCCGTCGGGGTAGCGGCAGGTCTTTAGCCTGCCGAGTGACCGAGGACCGAAGATGGCGCCGAAGGCTAAAGACCTTCGGCTACCCTTTCGGTGGCGTTCCCGACCTCCGTCGGGGTAGCGGCCCCGACCTCCGTCGGGATTGATAACAGGTCTTTAGCCTGCCGAGTGACCGAGGACCGAAGATGGCGCCGAAGGCTAAAGACCTTCGGCTACCTTTTCGGTGGCCGTCCCGACGAAGTCGGGGTAGCGGCTCCGATCTTTATCGGGGTAGCGACCCCGACAGAGGTCGGGATTGATAACAGGTCTTTAGCCTGCCGAGTGACCGAGGACCGAAGATGGCGCCGAAGGCTAAAGACCTTCGGCTACCTTTTCGGTGGCCGTCCCGACGAAGTCGGGGTGGCGGCCCCGATCTTTATCGGGGTAGCGGCCCCGACAGAGGTCGGGATTGATAACAGGTCTTTAGCCTGCCGAGTCACCGAGGACCGAAGATGACGCCGAAGGCTAAAGACCTTCGGCTACCTTTTCGGTGGCCGTCCCGACGAAGTCGGGGTAGCGGCTCCGATCTTTATCGGGGTAGCGGCCCCGACAGAGGTCGGGATTGATAACAGGTCTTTAGCCTGCCGAGTGACCGAGGACCGAAGATGGCGCCGAAGGCTAAAGACCTTCGGCTACCTTTTCGGTGGCCGTCCCGACGGAGGTCGGGACGGCGGCCTTGTTTCTGCTGTTCCTGTTACGCCGGTTGGTCGCCGGATGCGGAGAGGGTTTGTTTGGTTTCCAGGGTTTCATCGCAGATGTCAACCACGATTTTCGCGCCGCCGAACACGGCTTTGGAAAGCTCGGCACCGATTGGCGTGAACAGCTCAAGGGCTTTGGGGCTGGTCTGATATTCTTCCTTCACCACAAAGCGGACGTGGTGCGTGCCATCCTTTTTGTCCAGCTGGACGGTGCGGGTTTCGGTGTCGTCGAAGTAGCCCTGGGCCAGCAAGTAATCGCCCAGCTTTTTGGCATCGGCTTCGGTGGTGTTTTCGGTGTAGTAGAGTTCCCCTTTTTTGAACTCCAGTTTGGTTCCGTAGTTGGTGCATCCGGCAATCGTCAGCATTGCCAGCATCGCCATCAGCAGTTGTGTTGCGCGTTGTGATTGCTTCATTGGTGTGTGCCCCCGTAATCAGTTTGTTGAGTTGTGTTTGGCCAATGGTTGGCAAGGGCTTGGTGTGGCTTGCTTATTTCTTGGCGGTTGTGTCGGCGTTGTTCGCGTGGGGTTGTTTCGCATCCGCGCTGGTTGCGGCGGCGGCGGTTTGGATTGTTTCCCACGTAATGGCGTGCAGGGTGCGGAAGTCAAGATCGCACAAATGGACCTCCACCGGTGCGCCGCCAAACACCTGGCGCGACAGCTGCGCCCCGAACGCTTGGCAGGTGGCGATGTAGTCTGGGTCCTTTGCTTTTTGGGGAAGGACCATCAGCCGGAATTGCCACGTGGAGTCCGCCAGGTTCAGCTGTGCGGTGATGGAGTTTGCCCCGGTGAAGCCTTGCGCCAGCAGGAAGGTGCGCAATCGTTCGGCCACCACGCGCTGGATGGTGTTGGTGAAGAACAGGTCCCCCTTGCCCATATCCAGCCGTGTGCCGTGGTTTGGTTGGGGGATTGTTTTCACGGTGTTCAATCCGTCGTCGCACATCTGGATTTCCACGCGGTGGTCGTTCAGCAACTTGGAAAGCTCCATTGCCACAGCGCGGCGCATGCTGGCGATGGTTTGGTTATCGGGGCTTTCCAGGACCGAGTCGGGGAAGTTGCTGCGGAACAGATACGTGCCGTTCTGTTTATCCAGCTGGACCACCTTGTGGCGCGTGCCGTCGAAGTAGTTCTGCTTGGCCAAGTAGTTCGCCACCCGCTGCGCTTCGTCGGGGCGGATGCTGTCGGTGTAGAAGAACTCGCCATCGTTCAAGGGGATATCCAGCTGGTTGCCATGGTTGGCGCAACCAACCACGCAAGCAAGGACCAGCGGAAGAAAAAGCGGAAGAATGGAGCGTTGCATAAAAGGGAATTCGGTGGAAGCATCCATCTGCCGGGGAACGGTTCCCCCGGCAGAGTGGATGGATGGTCGTGGGAGTTCTGTTTGTTAGGTGTTCGGCTTTTTCGCGGGCGCTTGTTGTGCGGTCGGGGCCGGCTTGCCCGGTGCTGGTGCCGCCGTTGCCGCCGTCGAATCGGCCTTCACGACGCGGATGGTTTTGAACAGGAGGTTGCACAGGTGGACCTCCACCGGTTTGTTCCCCATGACGGAGGTCAGCTCCTGGGCGAACTTTTGGGTTCGCTGTAAAAACTCTGGGTTGTTCTCGGTTCCGGATTTCACCATGATGCGGAAGGCGTAGCGTCCATCGCTCCCTTTTTGCAGCTGTGCGGTCTCGGGGCTTTTGCCGAAGTATCCGATTTTCACCAAGTGGCTGCCAATGGTTTTTGCTTCCTGGGGGGTGATGTTGTTGCCGATGTAGAGGTCGCTTGGACCAAAGCCCACGCGCCGCCCGTAGTAGGTTGGGGGGAAGGTTTTCAGTGGGTTGAAGTCATCGTCGCACAGGTCAATCTGGACCTTCCCATCGCTGAAGACTTGTTTGGAGAGCTGCAGGTTGTAGTTGGTGATCCAGACTTTGAAGGTTGGGTCGTTCACTTTTGCGGCATCTTCCACAAGGTTGAGCTTCCAGAGTGCGCCGGCTTTGTCAAGCTGTGCTTTCCATTCTTTGTTGGCAAAGTGGCTTGATTTCTGGAGCGTTTCCCCCAGCTTCTTGGCTTGGTCCTCGGTAACGTTTTCGGTGTAGTAGAGCGTTCCGCTGCCGAACTCCAAACGTTTGCCATGGTTGCTGCACCCGCTGGCGGCAAGGCCAACAAGCAGGAGCAACAGCCCAAGGATGTTGATGGAGCGGGAAGGGACTGCGGAGCGTTCCGCACAGATCGGATTCTGCATAATGGCGATCAGGAAGAATTTTTTGGAAGATGTAAAGGCCGCGGAGTTCGCCGGCCAACTCAGCAAGCCGCGAATTTAGAGCCTACGGGGAAAAGGGCGAAGGATAAAGTGTAAAGATGGGGGGAAGCGGTCGCAGGTCGGTCCAGGGGGAGCAGGAAAATGAGGTAGCCGCCCCGACTGAATCGGGGCGGTGTGATCAGGGCAAAGCCCCGTGCAACACCAGCCCTGAAGGGGCGACCGATGCCAGCCCAGGGCATCGCCCTGGGAAAGGAGCCAAGCCGCACGCAACACCAGCCCTGAAGGGGCGACCTCTATCCGGTTAGATGTTTTGTTGAGGGTGTGGATTTGCAATGGGTGCGGTCGGTGAGCGATTGATGGATGAATGGGGTTGCCCCTTTAGATTGCCCCTTCAGGGCGGTGGGATTTTTTTGTGGTGAATTCCCAGGGCGTTGCCCTGGGCTATGATAGTATGCCCCTTCAGGGCGACCTCGACCCCGCCCTCCGTCGGGAGGAGCTACACACCCTTACCCCCCAACCACCACCGCCGCCACCCCTTGGTGGACCTCCACGCGGATCCAATCGCCAATGGCCTTGTTGCTTCCCCCTTCGCGCTGGCCGATTGCTAATTGCTCGTTGGCAAGCTCCCACCGCAATCCCGTTGTGGTAAGCAGTGCCGAAGGGAGAGGGATGATGGAAATCCGCTGGCCCGGGGTGGTTGCCCATTCCAAATTTCCCACAACCACAATGCCCAGGCTTCGCTCATCCACAAACTGCAGTTGCAGGCGGTGGGCAAACTTTGCCACGATGGAGAAGTTGTTGAGGGTGTGGTCCACCAGCCCGCCGCTTATTCCCATCACCGTCACCACGGTTTCCCCCTGCTCGATAAGCCAGTGCAATCCTTTCTCGAAATCGTTTTCTTCTTGGCTGGGGCGTTCAATAATCTGCACGCCATGCCGTTGCAGCGTTGCGCGGCGGGGACCAACGGAATCCAAATCGCCGATCACCACATTGGGGATTAGGCCGCGACCAACCGCCACCAGCCCTGCGCCATCCGCCGCAACAATCGGGCGGAAGCCGCTGGCCAACTCCAAAAGGGAAGTGCGGTTGGGGAGCCTGCCTCCTATCAGCAGCAACGCCCCGTGCTTCGGGAGTTTTGGCAGCCCGCGCTTGCTACTCATCCCACCGCTCCAGCGGGGTGATGGTGATTTCTTGCATCACCGGCTTCTTCATGGCGGCTTGCAGTTTTTTTACGTCGTCGTAGCCGGCGCGGTCCAGCGGGTAGGTGGGCAACTGGTAGGATAGCTGCCGCGAAGTAAACGGGAAGGGGCGGAACTGAAATTGGTTCCCATCGCGGCGGTAAACGTAGCCGGCGTAGCGTTCCGGGTGGGCGGCCCCAAGCGTTGCGTTCATGCAGAATTGCAGCGAGAAAAGGTCCGCCATGCGGAGGTAGGAGTACAGCCGCTCAATGTCGTGGTGCTGCAACCCCAGCAAATCGCGCAGCGCGCCACGCCGTTTGGCAAGGCCAATAAAAAAATCTTTCCAAACCCCGGTGCGGCGGTGGATATGCTCGTGCAGGGTGTAGGCGTGGTGCGTAATCAGCAGCGCCACCAGCGGCTCGGTTTCAACAAACTTCTCGGTGCCGCGGTTCCATATCTCCACCGTTTCTTCTGGGGTGATGCGTTGGAAATCCACGGGGAGTTTTGTTTTGGCATCCAGGCGCGGCTTGGCATCGAACAGGCTCCAGCCGTTGTCGTGCTGGTGCGTTGCGCGGATGATTTCTTGGCGATTGGGGTGGTGGGGGAATCCATGGTCCAGCCAATGCTCCAGCAAAAAACCGGCAAACGCCGCGTGGTCTTCCTGGCGGATTGCAGTGGTCTGCCGCTTATGTTTTTGAAGGATCATGGAGGTTCAATCGGTTGGTTATTGGTGGATATGATGCTTCGGTTCGGCGTGCTTGGGGTCACGGTTTCCATTCGGCGCGTTTCCCCGATTGCTGCACAATCAGCCCCAGCACGTCGCGTGCGCGTTGGGCGGCAAGCTCAATCATTGCGGTGTCGTGCGCGGCGTAATCGCGAACAAATTCTTCCCCCCGTTGATTGGCCGAAAGGAGCAGCGTGTTGTTGCTGCTGCGGAACAGGCCTTTCATTTGGGCCACGATTCGGGTGTCGGCAGCAATCAGTTTAACGTCCAGCAATTCCGGCTTGGGAAGGTCAATCGTCACGGTGGAATCGTCCTGGGTGATGCGGCGTTGCAGGTCGTTCAGGCGGACCCCGAAGGTTGCCACGCCATGAAGTTCAAGGAACATCGTGGGGTCCTGGAACAGCACCGACCCCACGTTGTCCATGCCGATGTATTCGGCTTGGTCGGCAAACCGCCGCACGATGATGTTCCCCGATTCCTCGCGGATCACCACCGCAAAACGGAGGTGGGTTTTCACCGTGGCAAGCTCCTGAATCTTCTCCACCGATTGGCTGAAATCAATCACCCGCGAGGTTGTGCGGCTTGGGGGAAAGAATGTTTGCCAGGCAAGCAACGCGGCCACAATCAGGGCGATTGCCGTTGCGCCCACTGCCCAACGTGCGCCCTGCGTTTTGCGCACCATCGCCCGGCGCAAGTGGGGCAACGGGGACCGGGAAGGGGAATCGCTCATAATCTGGAAATCGGAGTTGTGAGATCGGGAGTTGGCTGCGCGGGAAATGCCGGATGCGGCTGCGTGATTATTTCGCTTCCAGCACTTTCACATCGAACACCAGCGTTGCGTTTGGTGGGATGCTGGGGCGCGCGCCTTGCGGACCGTAGCCCAGGCTTGGTGGGATAATCAGCCGGCGGGACCCGCCAACGCGGATGTTGGTGGTTAGCCCTTCGTCCCATCCCCGAATCACTTGCCCGGTCCCGACGGTTAGCTCTAACGGCTGGAACGGATAGCCGCCGCGGTCGAAGCTGTTCTCCTGGCCGATGGAGCGGATGGAGGTGTCGAACAGCATTCCGGTGAGCAAGTATCCGGCGTAATCCACCTTCACCTTCATCCCTTTTTTGACTTCTGCGCCGGTGCCCGGCTGGTGCTCGATATACTTCAGCCCGCTGATGGTGACCACCGTGTCGGCATCCGGCGGAACGTGGGGGAAGTAGGGGGGGGATTGGTCTGGCTTGGATGGCAAGGTCCCTTGCGCCACTTGCGGCGGAACGGTTGCCCCGTTGCCGGTTGGCTGGCCCGCTGCCGGCGCGGTTTTATTCTCCGATTGCGCCGCGCCGCTTGCCGATTTGCAGGCAAGCAACGCCGGCAGCAGCAGCATTGCGGCAATGGTGGCGCGGAGCATTGAACGATCAGCGATGAGCATGGATGGATTATGGTTAGGCGTACGAAGGTGTTGATTGGGAATCGTGAATTATCGAGGGGCAAAAAAAGCATTGTCGGCAAATCTGCAAAACCCAATCAGGTGCTCCTTCCGTTGCTTCGGCTTGCTTCCGGTTGATACGTGTTTGGGTTGTTCGCCAAATTGCCGGAAAACGCTAACTTCGGCCCGATGCCTTCGCAACCGCAATCACTCACTGCCGATGAACGTCGGCTTCGCAGCCGCCAGGAGGATTACGCCCTGGTGGACCGTGCGCTGGCCGGCGACCAAGCCGCCTACACCCGACTGCGCAATAAATATTGGCGGTCGCTTCATGCCATGCTTAGCCGCATGATCCGCAACCAGGACGACGCCGATGACCTGACACAGGAAGCGTTTATCAAGGCGTTCAACTCGTTGGCAAGTTTCAATCCTGAGTATGCGTTCAGCACGTGGCTGTACAAAATCGCCAGCAACAACTGCATTGATTATTTGCGGAAGCGGCGGCTGAAAACCATCTCCATTGATGCCCCAATGCAAACCAACGAGGGGGAGATGCAGATGGAGTATGCCGACCCGAATGCCGTGATTCCCGACGCGCCAATCACCGCTTCCGAACGCACCGCAATCTTGCAGGAAGCAATCAGAAATTTGCCCGAGAAGTACCGCATCGTCATCGAGATGCGCCACACCTACGAGCTTGAGTATGCGGACATCGCCGCGAAGTTAGGCTTGCCGCTTGGCACCGTAAAAGCCCACCTGTTCCGCGCCCGCGCCCTTCTGCTGAAACGGCTGAAAGGGAAGATTGAGCATTTCAAGGAGGAGTAACGGCGGGGAAGGAGCGGGCGGCCTTGCAGCCTACTCCCATTCCTCCAACACCTGATACTCCGCCCCCCGTTCCGATAGGACGCTGCGGACCAGCAGCAGCTGGCCGATGGTGGATAATGGCGAGTAACATTCCCCGGTGGTCATCGCGTCCACAACGCTCCGCAGCCCTGGCGATGGGTTCCGGACGCGGCCAAGAGTGAGGTGGGGGATATACCGTTTTCCTTCGGGCCGCAATCCGATTTCCTGCGCCCATTCTTCTGCCCGTTGTTGCAGCGCGCCAAGTTGCTGGCGGTGGTCCGGCGTTTCCCCTTCCACCCCCGCCCACAGCACCCGCGCCGAACGGAGCGTTGGGAACGCCCCCAGCCCCGAAGCACGCAGCGCGAACCCCAAACCAAGCGGCGCGATCCCTGGCAATGCTCGCACCCGCCGAAGCTGCTGGTCGGTGATCTCCCCCAGGAAGCGGAGGGTAAGATGGATGTTCCGTTGCGGGGTCCATGCCACGTCGGCATTGTGCTGCCGCAACTGGTTGATGATGTTGGCCAGATACGCCGTCGCTTCCGGCGAAAATTTTAAGGCGAAGAAGCAGCGGTGCAGCGGGCCGGATAGGTGATGTTGGTTGTTCATGGGGCAATGATAGGGGAATGGCCCGTTATTTCCGCAAAAGTGATGTGGCTGGCTGGCGGCTCCAGCGGCTTCGTGCCAACGGCAATCCCGCAACCGCAGTCTCGCCGAAATTTTTTACCCTTGCAGCAAGCATGCTCTTCGTATGTTTGCCCGTTACCAAAACCAAGCATCTGCTAATCGTACATCAACAGGATGATTGAACAGTACATACCGGTTATCGGCCTGATTGTGATGGGGGTCATCTTCGGGGTGGTCTCGGTCGTGGCGCACGACATTCTTGGCCCCCGCCGCCCCAATAAATCCAAGGAATCCCCGTACGAATCGGGGATGGAGCCGGTGGCCTCGGCCCACGAACGGTTCTCGGTGAAATTCTACTTGGTGGCCATGCTCTTTATCCTGTTCGATATCGAAATCGTCTTCATGTACCCGTGGGCGGCCAGCTTCCGGGAGCTTGGCGGGTTCGCGTTGTGGGCAATGCTCCTGTTTGTGGTGACGCTGTTCGTGGGGTACATCTACATCGTTAAGAAAAAGGCACTGAAATGGGACTAAACGATCAACTGCAACGTGATGGTTTTATCACCACCACGATCGAGGCCGCGCTGAACTGGGCACGCAAAAACTCCGTTTGGCCAATGCCCCTGGGAATCAGCTGCTGCGGCATTGAGATGATGGCCTTTGCCGGCCCACGATTCGACGCTGCCCGCTTCGGCTCCGAACGCTTCAGCTTCTCGCCACGCCAGGCCGATTTGTTGATTGTTGCCGGAACCGTCACCTACAAAATGGCGTGGGTGGTCCGCAAAATCTACGACCAGATGCCGGAGCCGAAATGGGTTCTTTCCATGGGCGCTTGCGCAAGCTCGGGCGGGATGTTCCGCTCCTACTCGGTGGTGCAAGGGATTGACCAGTTCATCCCGGTGGATGTCTTCGTCAGCGGCTGCCCGCCCCGCCCCGAAAACCTGATTAAAGGGTTGATGGCTATCCAGGAGCAAATCGGGACCATGAAATCCCGACTGATCGAGCGGGAGCCGATCATCATCAACGGGTAACGCAGCCCAACCGCCGGACACTAACCAAACGCATTAACCAAACGGGGCTTGATAGCCGCAAGGAATCCAATCCTTGAAGCTATCAAGCCCCGTTCGCATTTCCCGGGAATCGGCGGGGGTCAGTACGCAATCAGGCCGGCGACCTCGGCACCGCCAAACGCTGCCAGCAGGCCCCACATCAGCAGCCCGAACGTGAAGGGGATCGTGAAGTTGTCGTCAATGTTGATGCCGTAGCTCATGGCTTCGGCAACGGCGGCGGCGGCGGAGCAAACAATCCCAACCCAGATAAATGCCGCTGGGGCATTGTAGATGTGGGCGGCAACCAGCACAACGCCAATCGCTGTCACCACAAACGCCAGCGATCCCTCCAAACTTTTCTCCAAAAACTTATGCCGCCCGAATGGCCTGCCGATTAATGCCCCGGCGGTGTCGCTGATAATCAGCACGGTGAAGGCGGTGATGGCGATGAGCTTCGGAAAAATGGCCACGCACAACGCTGCCGACACCAACACAAACGTTGCCCCGTTCATCTTCCGCGTGGTGCTGGATTGCTCGTGCGGGCGAAGGATTGCCCCGAACACCCGGCGGAACCACGCGTCGAACGCGGCGAACCGGAACCGCAGCAGATCCGTTGCCAACGCAACCAACGCTGCCGGCACCATCAGCATCAGCATCTCTGCACGGGTAAGATGGTGGTAGATCAGCGGAACGCCCATGGAGCAAAGGTGAATCCCTTTCCGCACAAGTTCCCCCCGCATCGTGATTTGAATCGGTTGCGCTGTTGCTGAATCGTGTGGCATCGGTTGAAGAAATCGCTCGGCAGAATGTTGATGGAAACTGGTAGGCTGTGGCCAGCTCTGCTGGCGCAATGACACGGCAACCCAAGATAGCCAAACCATCCCCAAACCAAACCGCCCGCTTCGGCAATTTTGCCAAGCGGGCGGTAGTGGAGTTTTATTGGATTGAGTTTTGCGCCTCTACCACTCAGCTACCCGAACCTGGGGCAGGCGCGGTAGCGGTGGCGTGCAACGCGGGTTCGCTGGCCTTGCTTCGCGGATTGCCGATTGGGCTTCCGCCGGCCATTCGGGCTTGCATCATCCGCTTCACCTCAACCGGGGTCAGCTCCTCGCCACGCATCACTTGGTCAATTTCGTCGGCGTCCAGCGTCTCGCGCTCAATCAGCAATTGCGACATCCGGTGGAGGATATCCATGTGATCTTTCAGGAGGTCGGTTGCTTTCTGCATCCCGTCGTCAATGATGCGGCGGACCTCACGGTCAATAATCTCGGCAGTGGCCTCGCTGATATCCTTGTGGACGGCGAAGTCGCGACCGAGGAAGACCTCACCCTCGCTGGAGGAGTAGTTCACCGGGCCAAGTTTCTCGGACATTCCAAGCTCGCACACCATCTGCCGCGCCATTTGGGTGATGACCTTGATGTCGTTTTGCGCACCGGAGGTGTAGTTGCCAAAGATTAAAAGCTCGGCAGCGCGCCCCCCCAGGGCCATTGCGATGCGTGCCTCGAACCACTCGCGCGAGCGGGAGTGTTGGTCGTCGTTTGGCAGGAAGGCGGTTACGCCCAGTGCCCTGCCGCGCGGGATGATCGTCACTTTGTGGAGCGGGTCGCCGTGGGGCATGAACTTGCCAACAATCACGTGGCCGGCTTCGTGGTAGGCGGTCATCTTTTTTTCTTCCTCACTCATCACCATGGTGCGGCGTTCCAGGCCCATCATCAGCTTGTCCTTGGCCATTTCGAAATCGTACATCGTCACGCGGTCGCCGTTGCGGCGTGCGGCGTAGATGGCGGCTTCGTTGCACAGGTTGGCGATGTCGGCCCCGCTGAAGCCAGGGGTTGATTTGGCAAGGGCCAGAAGGTCAACATTTTCGGCAAGCGGGATATTCCGCGAGTGAACTTTCAGGATTGCCTCGCGCCCGCGGCGGTCGGGGCGGTCCACCATGATTTGGCGGTCGAACCGGCCCGGGCGAAGCAGCGCGGGGTCCAGAACGTCGGGGCGGTTGGTTGCGGCAATGATAATCACCCCGGTGTTTTGCTCGAACCCGTCCATCTCCACCAGCAAGGCGTTCAGGGTTTGCTCGCGCTCGTCGTGGCCGCCGCCAAGCCCTGCGCCACGTTGGCGGCCAACGGCATCAATCTCATCAATAAAAACAATGGCCGGGGCCACTTTCTTTGCTTGCTCGAACAGGTCGCGCACGCGGCTTGCGCCCACGCCCACGAACATCTCCACAAAGTCAGCGCCGGAGATGGAAAGGAACTGGACCCCTGCTTCGCCAGCAACGGCGCGGGCCATCAAGGTTTTTCCGGTTCCCGGGGGGCCAAGCAGAAGAACGCCGCGCGGAATTTTCCCGCCAAGCCGCTGGAACTTTGCCGGCTCGCGAAGGAACTCCACAATCTCCTGAAGTTCTTCTTTTGCTTCGTCGGCACCGGCAACGTCGGCAAAGGTGACGCGGGGTGAGTTCTCGCTCATCAGCCGCGCCCGCGATTTACCGAAGGAGAATATCCCTTTGGTTCCGGCCCCCCCCTGCATCCGCCGCATTGCCCAAATGAAGATGAAGATCAGGGCAAGCCAGGGGAGGAAGGAGAAGAGGATGGTCCACAGGGTTCCGCTGTCGGACTCCACGTTGTATTTGATTCCGTGCTGGACCCAGCTTTGCTCAATCCCGCTATCCACCACAATCAGCCGGGTGGTGAAGGCTTTGGTTTTCAGCCGTACGCCATCCTTCCGTTCCACCTCGGTGGTTTCCTTCAAATCGCCACGGAACTCGTAGCCGCTAAGTTCGGAGCCAACAACCTCGGCGCGGTCAATCTTGCTTTCGGTAAGAAGGCGTTGGTACTCGTTGAAGTTGACGGCAACGGGCTGGCCGGGGCCATTTTTCAGGATCATATACAGGACAAGGAATCCGACGATGATCCCCATCCACATCGTCACGGTGCGGACGACGCTGCCAACGTTCCCTTCGTCGTCGCCGTTTGGCTTCCGCGAGGGACGTGGTGTTCGGTTTGCTGGCTTCCGCTGGTTGCTATCGTTGCTCATTGGTTGAAAGATTGCTCAGTATCGTTGGGAAAAATTTTCTGCTGATTGATGGGGTTCGGAATCGGAGCGTTCCGGCGCGGGTTGCGGTGCGTCGGTGCCCTGGGCATCATCCTGTTCATCAAGGACGTAAATGGCGGGAAGATTCCTTCCCTGCTGCGCAAAATCCAGCCCGAACCCAACCACAAAACGGTCGGGGATTTCAATGCCGATGAACTCCGGCGGATCCTGGCCACCGAACGCTTCCGGCTTGAACAGAAGCGCCGCCACCGCCACCGACGCTGCCCCTTGCTGAAGAAGATATTCGCGAAGCCGGGCCGAGGTGCGCCCTGTGTCCACGATGTCTTCGACCACTATGACGTTTCTTCCTGCGATTTCAGTGCCGGGCCGGGCTGTAAAAGTTAATGCCCCCAGGGATTGCATCCCGTCCCCATAGCTGCTTACCCGAAGGTAATCCACCGAAAGGGGGATTGGCATTTGCCGGATAAGATCGGCGTGGAAGATTGCCGCTCCGTTCAGGATGCAGAGCATCAGCGGGTTGCTTTGGCGGTATCGCTCGGCAAGCTGGCCAGCAACCCGGTTGATCTGCTGGTGAAGCTCCTGTTCGGGAATCATCAGCTTGAAGAATCGCCCGCCAACGCTGATTCTATCACCCATCGGAACCTCTATCGCCTTCGCTTGCGCTGCCAGGGTTTGCTGGCGGTTTTGGTGCTGCGGTTTTCCGCGCAGGTGCACGCTTCGGTTTTGCTGGCGCGGCTGCCGTGCCGCTGGGCTGGCTGGTTGGCGTTGCAGGAGCCTGCTGTTTTGCAGCGGTGGCTGGCCGCTTGGCTGCCATTGCTTTGCCCTGTTGCGCCCCGCCACCAACGCTATCCGTTTTGGCCGCTGCTGCCGGCGTGCTGGCCGGGGCCTTTGCCACCGCAGCCTTCTTTTTGGATGCCGTTGCTGCTGGCGGTTTGGCCACTGCTGCAACCTTTGCCGCCGAAGGCGCCGCCGTGGGCGTGGAATCTTGCGCTGGCCGGTTGGCAGCCGGCTGAACCGGCGTGCCGGGCACCGGGCGGACTGGTTTGGCGTGCGGTTGCGCCTGCATTGCTGGCCGGTTGGCAGGCCGGTGTTCGGGGGTTTTTGTTGGGGCAGGTGCCGGCTGCTGCGGCTTCGCTGAATCGTGCGGTCTCGGCTGCGGCGGCGGTTGCTGCATTGGCCGCGGCCTATTTGATGGCTGCTGTTGCGGCTTGGGTTGCTGTTGCTGCGATTGCTGGCCGCTTCGTTGCTGGCTTGGTTGTGGGGGCCGTTGCTGCGATTGCTGGCCGCTTGGCTGCTGTTGCGGTTTCGGCTGCGCTGTCTGCGGCTTGGGCTGCTGTTGCTGCCCTTGCTGCGGGCGTGCCTCTCCTCCCGAAGTCACTTGCCGTTGCGGCTGTTGCTTGGGCTGCGGCTGTTGCGTGCGTGCGGGTTGTGCCCCTTGCTGCGGTCGTGGCTCTCCTCCCGAAGTTGCTTGCCGTTGCTGTTGTTGTTGCTGCGGACGTTGCCCTTGCGGCTGGGGGCGGGAAGGCTGTATGGGCTGTTGCTGCTTGCCAACCGGTTGTTGCTTGGACTGTTGTTGCTGCCGTTGCTGTTGGTTGGGTTGCTGCGTTCCTTTCCCTTCCGTTTGTTGCTGCTTCGTTTGTTGGGGTTGTTGCTTCTGGTTCGGTTGGGAAGTTCCTTTCCCTGTCCCTTGTTGCGGTTTCGGCTGCTGTGCTGATTGCTGCTGTCCGCCCGACTGCTGTTGTGGCTTGGCGGGTTGGGCTTGCTGTTTTGGTTGCTGGCCGGGCTGTTGTTTCGGCTGTTGCTGGGCCGCGCTTGGTTGTTGGGAACCTTGCTTTGCCCGTTGTTGCTGTTGCTGTTGGGAACTTTTTGCTTGCTGCCCCGGTTGCTGTTGCGGTTTCTGTCCGTTGGAATTCTGCTGCCCGTTGGGTTGCTGCTGGGAAGGGGCTTGCTTGGCTTGCTCCTGTTGGCGGCGGGGCTGGATAAACTCCAGACGCAGCACGTTTTTGGTTTCGGGGGTGATGCGGTAGCGTTCGTCAAGGCGCATCCCGCACACCCAGATGATCTCCTGACCGTCGGTTAGGACCAGGATGTCGCGCTTGGCATCCAAAGGGGTTTTCTCATCAATCAAAAAATCGCTGACTTTTTTCTCACCATCCATCCCCAGCGGCTGGAACCGGTCCCCTTCGCGCCAGGAACGCAGGGTCAGCCGTTTGGGCAATCGGTCGGCATTGATGAACTCAACGGAACGGTTGTTGCCAAACTGGATGTTGGTGTTCCCCATGCGTCGGGTTATCAGCCGTGCCTTTCCGGTCTCCACAGTTGTGCCCAGGTCGAAACTCCGTTCGAACGGAATAAACGGCGGCGGGTCGCGCCGGATTATCAACGTTTCGCGGTCGCGAAGTGCGCTGATTCCATCCATGATTTCCGCCTTGCTTCCGGTCTCCTTCCAGAGTAATCCAATGGTGCGTTCAACGGCCAAGTGGGGGATTGGGGGAAGCTCGAACCGCTGGCACACCACACGCTGCACCAGCTCGGACTGAATCGCCGGAAGCAGATGCTTCAGGTGGTTAAGGTTCAGTTCAAGGGAGTCGTTGCTGCGCGGTTCGTTGTTGCGTGTGACGGTGACTTGCTCAATGGCCGTGCGGACCGAGTGGCCCAAGTGCTGTTCCACCCCTCGCATGATTTCGGCGGTGGAGTTCAGCGTGTTGACGATGCTTGGGTTGAACTGCTGCAACGCCGGCAGAAGTTCCTGGCGAACGCGGTTGCGAAGGAAGCGGGTGTTCTGGTTGGATTCATCCTCGCGCCATTGGATTCCGGCTTGCTGCACGAACTCCCGGATCTCGGTGCGTCCGGCCCAAAGCAACGGGCGGGCAAGGATCAGCCCACGCCCCAACGAACGAACCGGAGGGATACCGGCAAGCCCCGTAACGCCGCTTCCGCGAAGCAAGTTCATCAGCAATGTTTCGGCGTTGTCGTCGGCGGTGTGGCCGGTTAGGATGGTGGAGTATCCGTGGCGGCGCGCCACCCGTTCAAGGAACTGGTAGCGGGCTTTGCGTGCGGCATCTTCCAGCGAAAGTTTCTGCTCGGCAGCAAGGCGTTGGACCTCGGCACGGCCAATAAAAATTTTCAATCCCCGCTCGCGAGCTTGTTCATTGACGAAGGTCGCGTCCTTGCGCGATTCCTCGCCGCGCAATTCATGGTCAAGGTGGGCAATGCCGATTTGCAATTTCAGCAGCGGGGCAAGCCGCGCCACCATTTCCAGCAATGCCATGGAATCAGCACCGCCGCTGACGGCAATCAACACCGACTCCTTCCCCAGCAGCATATCGTGCTTGCGTGCGTAGGCGCGCATTTTCTGCTGGCATTTCTCAACAAACGTAGATGGTAGAATCATAAGCCGCACAATTTAACCATAGGCCGCCGAAGAGTGGCACAGGGAAATGGTGAATATCAACATCCATAAAAATGATGGAGGTGAAATGATGATGAGCAATGCCCCCCTGCGGTAAGCACCACCCACCCACAGACCTCAAGACAATACGGGGAAGGAGGAGCGGACAAGCGATCTTGTAAAAAAATACTGACAGCACGCCGCTTCGGTTGTGGAAACGGTGCGTTGCGCCCTATCTTTGCCGTCCTTATTGAAAAGTTGGAACCAATCATACTGCCATTTGGCAGGGAGAATCAGCAGTGCTACAGCCGGAAAAAATGACAGCCTCGGTTCGCGAAGCCGATGTTGAGAAACAGTGGTGGGTGGTTGATGCCGAAGGGCAGACCCTGGGTCGCCTTGCTTCGCAGATTGCCCACATCCTTCGCGGCAAACATAAGCCGTTGTTCACGCCACACGTTGATTGTGGCGACTTCGTCGTGGTGGTCAATGCCGAGAAGGTGCAGATTGCGCCGCGCCGCGCCGAACAGAAAGTGTACATCCACCACACCGGTTTCCCGGGTGGGCAGCGCATCCGCCCCTACAAGCAGATGTTGCAGAACAACCCGGAGGAGATCATCGAGATCGCCGTCCGCCGGATGATTCCCCGCAACCGACTTGGAAAACGGATTATGACCAAGCTGCGCGTGTACACCGGTGGGGAGCACCCACACGCCGCACAGAAACCAGAAGTCCTTGAACTGAAATACAAGTAATCCCGCAATAGATACCAATGCCGAATTCTATCAACGTCGGTCGTCGCAAAAATGCTGTTGCACGGGTGTATCTGACCCCCGGAAGCGGCAACGTCACCGTCAACAACCGTGAGCTGATCAACTACTTCTCCGATCCCTTCGATCGCCAGACCATCATGTCGCCATTGGTGACGGTGGAGATGGTGGACCGTTTCGATGTCCATGCCAATGTCAACGGCGGCGGACGCGCCGGCCAAGCGGGTGCAATCCGCCTGGGCATTGCCCGCGCCCTTGTGGAGATTGACGAGACGCTGAAATCCCCGCTTCGCAAAGGTGGCCACATGACCCGCGACCCGCGCATGGTGGAACGGAAAAAGTACGGCCAGAAGAAGGCCCGCAAACGCTTCCAGTTCAGCAAGCGTTAATCCACGCCAACGGTTTCCCGGCAGCTTGAACCAGGCAGAAGGTACCCGGCGTGCCGCTGCCTGGTTCGTTGTTGTAACCGTGGGAATTGGCCGCCAGCAAATGCGGCCAGCTGCGGGCAACCGAACCGAAATTGACTTTTATCACACATACCCTTCGATCCTTCGTGTGTGTCCCCCCCCCAGTGCGGGATAAGCGAAGCGAGATGACAAGGGTAGAGGATCCAATCAATAACACAAACCGAACAACCACTATGGCCTCGCTCGAGATCGAAGATCTTCTGAATGCTGGTGCCCACTTTGGGCACTTGACCCGCCGCTGGAACCCCCAGATGCGCCAGTATATTTTTATGGAGCGCAACGGCATCCATATCATTGACCTGAAGAAAACGCAAGTTCTGGTTGATGAAGCCCGCAACGCCGCCGAACGAATCGCCGCCGAAGGGAAGCGCATCCTGTTCGTGGGCACCAAAAAGCAAGCCCGCGACGTTGTCCGCAACGAGGCAGCACGCATCGGCGCAAATTTCGTAAGCGAACGCTGGCTTGGCGGAATGCTTACCAACTTTGCCACCATCCGCAAATCCATCAAACGGTTGAAGGATATTGAGAAGATGGAGGCCGATGGCACGATTGAAAACTACACGAAGAAAGAACGCCTGATGATTAGCCGCGAAAAAGAACGGCTGGTGCGGGTGCTTGGCGGCATTGCCGACATGAACCGCCTTCCGGGCGCGCTTTACATCGTTGACATCAAGAAAGAGCACCTTGCCGTGAAAGAAGCCAAGACGCTTGGCATTCCGGTGATTGCTATCGTTGACACGAACACCGACCCGCGCGACATTGATTTCCCAATCCCCGCCAACGACGACTCGCTGAAAACCGTTGCCCTTATCACCAAAGTGATTGCCGACGGCGTTTCCATGGGCCGCGAAGCCAGCAAAGCCTTGATGGCCGAGGAAGGCGCAGCCGATGATCGCGAGATGAAAGAACAAGGGAAGGAAGGCGCAGGCGACGACGCTCAGGCACGCCGCCGCACCCGCTCGCGCCGTGGTGGCAGCGGCGGCGGTGGCCGCCGTGACCAAGAGCAACGCGCCGCCGGTGGTGGTGAAGAATCCGCAGCTGCACCAGCCGCTGCTGCCGCACCAGCAGCCGCGCCAGCAGGCGCGCCAGCAGGCGACGAAGCCTAAGCAGCATTCCCCGCAAGCCTTGCGCAGTTTTTTTGATGGCACTGCCCGCACGTGATAGCAGCGTGCGGGTCTCCATCGCTAAAAAAAAGATTGAGAGAGGCGAGAAAGGGGGATAGAGATCAAACAATCATTTTATCAAACAATAGAATCTACCATGGCTATTTCAGCACAGGATGTAAAGACGCTCCGCGACCGTACCGGAGCGGGAATGGGCGATTGCAAAAAAGCCCTTGAAGAAACCGGCGGCGATATGGATGCAGCCATCGAAATCCTTCGCAAAAAAGGGGCCGCAACCGCCAGCAAGCGTGCCGATAAAGAAGCAAACGAAGGTGTGGTTGCCACCGCTACCTCCGCCGATAACTCCAGCGCAGCAATCGTTGAAGTGAACTGCGAGACCGACTTCGTTGCCCGAAACGAGGAGTTCAGCTCCTTTGTTCGCAGCCTTGCCGGCCACGTGTTGGCCACCAAGCCAGCAAGCATCGAGGCATTGCTGGCCAGCGAGGTGAACGGTGTGGCGGTCCAGAACCAGCTGAACGACCTTCTTGCCAAGTTCAACGAGCGGATCGAAATCCGCCGCTTTGAAATTGTTGAGACCAGCGGCGGCTACGTTGCCGACTACGTCCACAACGGCGATAAGCTGGGAGTGTTGGTGGAATTTGGCGGCGCAAGCGAGGGGCTGGGAACAGTGGGCCGCGACGTTGCCATGCAGGTTGCCGCAATGAACCCAGGCTACGTTCGCCGCGAAGAAGTGCCGGCCGATGTGCTGACAAAGGAGCGCGAAATCTACGCCGAGCAGATGCGGAACGAGGGGAAACCGGAAGCGATTATCGAGAAAATCGTGACGGGGCGGCTGGAGAAATACTACGCCGATAACGTCCTGCTGGAGCAGTCCTTCGTGAAAGATTCGGCGAAGGCGGTGAACGAGATCATCGGCAATGCCAGCATCGTCCGGTTTATCCGCTTCAACTTGGGACAGTAATCATGCCGGTGGCCGGGCGTGATTCCCGCCAACGGTAACGTCCCAATCCGCGCACCGCAAAAAAAAACAAGCCGCAGGCCACACCGCTTGCGGCTTGTTTGGTATTCGCCATTGCGGGAACTATCTGTGGCCAGTATCTGTGGCCAAACATCTGCGCCAAACATCCTTCGCAACTTCTATCTTTGCTTCCCATGGAACCACAAACGCTTGAATCGTCCGCCGCAGCTTCTATCGCGGCGGCGGCCCTGCCCGATAACGCATTGACCATTGGCGGCCACACCGCACGTTCGTTGGTGGAGAAGTTCGGCAGCCCGCTGTACGTCTATGATGCCGAGGTGATCCGCCAGCATTTCCAACGCTTAACAAGCGCGTTTTCCGGAGTGCCCCACCGGTTGCTGTACGCCTGCAAGGCCAACAACAACATGGCAATTATCAAATTCATCCACCAGCTTGGCGCGGGCGTGGATGCTGTTTCGGCAAGCGAGGTGGAGCTTGCATTCCGTTGCGGCGTTCCGGCCAACCAGATTCTGTTCACCCCCAACTGCGTTGCCTTCAGCGAGATTGAGTATGCCGCCGAGCGTGGCGTTCTGGTGAACATTGACAACATCTCCGTGCTAGAGCGGTTCGGCCAGAATTATGGGGGAAGCAAGCCGTGCGCGATTCGAATCAACCCGCACATTCTTGCCGGCGGAAACGCCCACATCCAGACCGGGCACATTGACAGCAAGTTCGGAATCTCCATCCACCAGATGCGCCATATCCTGCGGGTGATCAACGCCTACGGGATGAACGTTGTGGGATTGCACATGCACACGGGGTCCGAAATTTTGGACCCGCAGACGTTCGTCACCGGCGCGGAAATCCTGTTCGATGCCGCCTTCCAATTCCCCAATCTCCAGTTCCTTGATTTTGGCAGCGGGTTCAAGGTTCCCTACAAAACCGACGACATCGCTACCGATGTGGAGTCGTTGGGGGAAACGATGACCGCACGGTTCCGCGAGTTTTGCAACGAGTACGGGCGGCAGTTGGAGTTGTGGTTCGAGCCGGGGAAGTTCCTTGTTAGCGCGTCCGGCTATCTGCTGGTGACGGCAACGGTGCTGAAGCAAACCCCAAGCTGCGTTTTCATCGGGACCGATTCCGGGCTGAACCACTTGATTCGCCCGATGCTGTACGACGCGTACCACGGCATCATCAACGCGGACCAGCTTCAAGGGACCGAGCGGATTTACACGGTGGTGGGGTGCATCTGCGAGACCGACACCTTTGGCGTGGATCGCCGGCTGGTCCAGGCACAGGAAGGGACAATCCTGGCGTTGAAAAATGCCGGGGCCTACGGCTACGCCATGTCTAGCAACTACAACCTTCGCGCCCGCCCGGCCGAGGTTCTTATCCTTAATGGCCGCCCGCATTGCATCCGCCGCCGCGAGACGTTGGAGGATATGTTGCGGCTGCAAATGGAGCCGGAACTTCAGGAAGAACAGTAACTTGGCTGCTGCCGGAACGTGCTGCCGGCGGCATTCATCCATCCATGATTGGAGGGCTTTCCCATGACGCTCTGTCTTCTTCACGCATTCCCGCTGAACTCCGGTATGTGGCGGGCGCAGCAGCAGGAGCTGGCTTCGCGCTGCAGCGTTATCACCCCCGATTTCCCGGGGTTTGGTGCCGAGCCATTGGTGGAAGGGATGGAATGGACCATCCCCGCAATGGCTCAATGGGTGAAACGGGAGTTGGACCGAAAGGGGGTGAAGCGTGCGGTGATCGGTGGGCTTTCCATGGGGGGATATGTGGCGTTCGAGTGCTGGCGGCTGTTCCCCGAACGGATTGCTGGGCTGATTCTTGCCGACACCATGGCCCCTTCCGACACCCCTGTAACCCGCCGCGGACGCTTTGTGGCAATCGGGCAGCTGCGCAACGGAGGCTACCAAAAATTTGCCGCCGGAATGATCCCCAAAATGATCAGCGAAACCACGAAGGAGCAGCGGCCAGAGGTTGTGAAAGCGGTGGTGAGGATGTACGAAGAAGCCGCGCCGCAATCGGTGATTGCCGCGCTTGGGGGGCTGGCCCACCGCAACGATTCCCGCCCGTTGCTTCCAACCATCACCGTCCCAACGGCAGTGATTGTTGGCGAACACGACACCATCACCACCGTTGACGATGCCCGGCTGATGGCCGCCATGATCCCCAACGCCCAGCTGACGATCATCCCCACCGCAGGGCATCTTGCCAACCTTGAAATGCGAATCGAATTCAACGCCGCGCTTCTCCATTTTCTTGAACGGGTGGGGGAGTAGGGCAGGGTAGCCGCCCCGACCTTCGTCGGGATTGATAAAAGGTAGCCGAAGGTCTTTAGCCTTCGGCGTCATCTGACTGGGCAGGCTAAAGACCTGCCGCTACCGCGACTTCGTCGGGGCAGCCGCAGCAAGGGTAGCCGCCCCGACCTCTGTCGGGATTGATAAAAGGTCTTTAGCCTTCGGCGCCATCTTCGGCCTTCAGCTGGGCAGGCTAAAGACCTGCCGCTACCGCGACTTCGTCGGGACAACCGCAGCAAGGGTAGCCGTCCCGACCTTCGTTGGGGCAGCCGCAGCAAGGGTAGCCGAAGGTCTTTAGCCTTCGGCGTCATCTTCGGCCTTCAGCAGGGCAGGCTAAAGACCTGCCACTACCCCGACTTCGTCGGGATGGCCGCTACTTTGCATCAAACGTACCGCCTCCCTTTCCAGGAAGCTCCCCGCTTCCCAAAATGCCAGCGGATGGAGTTGGCGGCAACCACTGCTGCCATTGCTGCGGAAAGGGGATGGAGCAGCAACTGCTCCCATCCCATGCCGAACCGAATCGCCATGATCCCCCGCATCGTGGCCGCAATGGCAAGCTGAAGTGCTGGCAACGTCACCATCGCAACCGAGCAATCCCCAACGGCCAACCCAACCACCACCATCACCGCCGGAACAACGTACAACAGAAGCGTGGCGGCCATGAACCCAACCACTGCCGGAAGGCTGTATCCAAAACCGGGGACAAGATTCTTGGCAAATCCTTCAAGGATTTCCGGGAGCGAGGTGTACATCCGGCAGCGGACGGTTTCCACGGCGGTGGCCAGCGCGGTTCGCAGGCCGTGGGCCTTTGCGCGGCGGCCAATCACCAAATCCTCGATCAACGCCCCCCGCACCGATTCATGCCCCCCAATCTTCCAATATGCCTCGCGGCGGAACAGCATGAACTGGCCGTTGAACGCCGCAAACTGTGGATTGCGCAGGCGGGTGATAAACACGTTCGGCAAGTAAACGAAGTAAAGAAACTGGGTCATCGGAACAATCACTTTCTCCCAAAACGTCAGCATGGTTTGCCGGGGAACGCCGGAAAGAAGGTCCAGCCGTTGCTGCTGCATCAATGCCACGGCGGCGCGCAGGCTTTCGGGGGAGTGGTCGGTGTCGGCATCGGTGAAAAGAAGGAGCGTTCCGGTGGCGGCGCGGGCAAGCTGGTGGCAGGCCCAGTTTTTCCCAACCCAACCGCTGGGCAGCGGCCCCCCTTCAAGGATCGTAAGGCGCGGGTTGGCTGCGGCAAGGCGTTGCAGGATTTCCCCTGTGGCATCGGTGGAGTTGTCGTTCAGCACCACCACTTCGAACTCTGGATACTCCTGCTTCAGCAACGAACCAACGCACCGCTCGATGTTCCGTTCCTCGTTCCGCGCCGGCACCAAGATGCTTGCTGGCAAAGGGTGCAGCGGGATTGAGTTGCGGCGTATCCGCGCAAACGTGGCGTAGTTGGCCAGCGCAATCGCCAGCAGCAGAACAAGCAGAGCGGTAAGGGCCAGTTGATACCAGATCATGCGGGGAATTTCGTAGCGAACGTTTGCAGCCGCCGAAAAGCTACAACGAATTAAATACTTTGCGCCCGCCAGGAACAAGACGAAACGATCGCCAACAACCATGACCATTCTCCCCGAATCCGAGGACCATTTCCATCAGCTTTCCCAAACCGGAGCCTACGAATGGAGTTATTTCGATGGCCTTAGCGATGATGGCGAATGGGGCTTTGTGGCGATCTGGTTCCGTGGCGTGCCGATGTCCCCGTGGTACTCCGCCGCTGCCGACCGTGCATTGCGCCGGGGGGAAGCGTTGGACCCGCTGCGGCACTGCGCCTTCAACTTCAGCTTGTACCACCGGGGCCGGCGAATCTACTTCGCGCTTCATGAACGGGGCGGCGAAACGTTCCGGACCGATTACCGCACCGCCGATGTGAGTTTCGGCGGGAACACACTCTACGCCAATGCGATTCCGGCAGGGGGGACCTTCTACGCGCTGTCGGTTGACACCGAGTTCCCGCGCCAAGCCAGCCGGGTTGTTGGCGAGATTGCCATTCGCTCGGAACGCCAGGACCTATCGCCACTGCTCCAACATCAGCCGGCTCCGCCCCCCGATGGCGAGGAGCATTTCTGGATACCGGCTGCGTTGGCCGGCAGCTTCACGGCCAACCTTGGTTTTTGGCGGATTGCCCGTGGGACGCGGCGAATCTCCTTTAGTGGGCGGGCTTACCACGATCGCAATTTCGGCACCGCGCCGCTCCATCACCTTCCTGGAAATTGGTTGTGGGGGCGTGTGCATTCTGGGAACCGGACGTTCGTGTATTTCGACGTTGCGCGGGGCTTCCCGAAGCATCGGTTCCAGCGTGCGCTGATGTTGGAGCAAGGGAAGATTACGGCAGCAAGCAGCAATGTGGAGACGGCCCAAATCGCCCCCACAAAAAAGGCGTGGGGGATTGATCACGCAGGTGTTCTGGAAGGGGGAGGTGATGGATTGGAGTTTGCGATTGCCCCCCGCTGGCGGGTGGATGCCGGGCCGTTTTATCACCGCTCAATCCAATCAATTTCCGTTCGTCAACTGGGGGCGCAATCGCTGCAGGGGCTTGGAATCGGCGAAGTTCTGCGCCCCAGCAGATTAGGCGTTGGCTGGATTCGCCCATTCATTAAGTTTAGAGCCAAGAAAAGCCAGTAGCCGCCCCGACCGAGTCGGGGTAGCCGAAGGTCTTTAGCCTTCGGTGCCTCAAGTTTTCGGCACTGGGCAGGCTAAAGACCTGCCGCTACCTTGCGTCGTTCCGACGCATTGGGGAGGGTAGCCGCCCCGACCTCCGTCGGGGTTGATAAAAGGTCTTTAGCCTTCGGTGTCATTTAACTGGGCCCCGATAAAGATCGGGGCCGCTACCTTGCGTCGTTCCGACGAATAACTGCCCCGATTGTCCTTCGCTTCACATCAACCGATCGCCAACAACCGATTCCTGAATATGCCAATCATCCACAGACTGCCCGAATCGTTAGCCAACAAAATTGCCGCCGGCGAGGTGGTGCAACGCCCTGAGTCGGTGGTGAAGGAGCTTGTGGAGAACAGCCTTGACGCTGGCGGGACGGAGATTGCCGTCATCACCCGCAGCGCCGGAAAGTCGCTGATCTACGTCTCCGACAATGGCAAGGGAATGGCCGAGGAGGACGCAATCATCGCCTTCGAGCGGCACGCCACCAGCAAAATCTCCACCCAAGATGACCTTGACCGAATCATGACCCTGGGATTCCGTGGCGAGGCGTTGGCCGCAATCGCTGCGGTGGCGCAAGTGGAGCTGAAAACCCGGCAAGCCGACGACGAGCTTGGCACGCTGGTTCGGGTGGAAAATGGAAAGGTGATAGAGTTGTCGAAAACCGCGTGCGAGCGGGGGACCAGCATCGCCATTAAAAACCTCTTCTTCTCGGTCCCTGCGCGGCGCAAATTCATGAAGTCGAACGCCACGGAGTTCAAGCATATCGTGGAGACGATGCAGCGGTTCGCGCTTTGCTACCCCCACGTCTCCTTCACCCTCAGCGACGACGACTCCATCTCCCTAAACGTCAAGCCCAGCGGGTTGGAGGATCGGATCCGCGCCATTTACAACGAGGAGATGTTGAACGCGCTGCTCCCGTTCCAGGCCGATGGGGATGGGATTACGATCACGGGATACATCGGCAGGCCGAACTTTGCGCGGAAGTCAAAAAGCGATCAGTACATGTTTCTGAACGGCCGCTACATCAGCAGCCGGCTGCTGTCGCACGCGATTTTCACCGGCTACGAGCACCTGATGGATGCGCAGAGCTACCCCCCCTACGTCCTCTATCTGGAAATTGATCCCGAGCGGGTGGATGTGAACGTTCACCCCACAAAATCGGAGGTGAAGTTCGACGACGAAAACATGGTGTACCAGATGCTGCAGCAGGGGACGCGGCGCGCGCTCAGCAGCCACAACCTGGTTCCGGCAATGACCATGCCGCGCCAAGAAACCGGCGAAGGAGTTCTGGCCGCGCTGCGGTTTGCCTTGCCAACCCACGACCGTGCCGAGCCGTTCCGCACCCCCACTGCGCCAAGCCCCCATCCGGGCGCGGCACCGGCAGGAAGCTCACCTTCGGGAAACTGGCGCGACGCGCAGCCGCCAATGCCAAACAGCAAGCGCGAAACAACCGGCGGAGTAGGGAAGGACGTGCTGGAGCAGTTGTTCGGTCGCCCGAACTACCCTGCCACGGCAACCGGGGCGGAAGCCGGCACGGAAGCCAGCACAGCGGCGCAGGTTCCTGGCGAAGGGGTGACGTTCCAGCAGCAGGTTCGTTCGGTGGAGGATGCCGAGCATGAGCAACGGCTGGGGCTGTGGCAGATCCACAACAAGTATATCCTGTCCCAGATCCGCTCCGGCCTGATGATTGTTGACCAGCACGTTGCGCACGAGCGAATCCTGTACGAACGCGCCCTGAAAAGCATGGAGGCGGCCATGCCGATGTCGCAGCAGCTTCTTTTTCCGTTGGAGCTTTCCACCAATCCGGCGGAGTTCGCGCTGATTCGCGAGCTTCGGAACGACCTTACTGGCTTGGGGTTCGATATCGCGCTGGAGCGTGGGGAGAAAGTGATGATTACCGGCGTGCCAAACGACGTTCGCCCAGGCCAGGAAGCTGCAATTTTGCGGGAGCTATTGGACCAGTACGAAGAGTACCAGCAGATGGGGAAGACAAACCAGCGCGACATGGTGGCGGCATCGTTTGCCTGCCGCGCCGCAATTAAAGCGGGCGATCCGTTGTCGGAGCCGGAGATGTTGGATTTAATCGAGCAACTCTTCTCCACCACAATGCCCTACGTCTGCCCGCACGGCCGCCCAATCGTCATTCGGATAGAGTTAGGCGAACTTGACCGAAGGTTTGGGCGGACATCGTAGTTCGTGGCCAAAGGTGTGTGCTTGATGTACGGGTTAGTTGCCTGATAAATCGGGTTTGAAAACAAGCCTTTAGGCCGTAGAGTGTGCTCGCTTGTAATGGCAAATCTCACACAATGGTTTTGGCATGGTGTATTGCAGCAAGTAGAGTAGCACAATAAGTCCAGTAACATCAAATTACAAATTGACGTTTTTTTTTTTTTTTTACAAAAGCTCATCTTGCAACATGAGATTGCGATACGTAACGCAATCTCAGAATGAGCAGCCCTAGTACCCAGACCCAATGAAATCGAAAGGCACTTCTTACCTGCATTATGATTGCGTTGGCGGCGGGTGGTAAGAACGGGGCTAATAACGTCCGCAATTCACAAACATATCTGGGAGAAAAAATTATGAAAAAAGCTCAAAAAAAGAGCATTGTACTTGTAGCGTTCCTTGCTATAAGTACTATGCTCGTTACCAGCGTACGGTTAGATGCCGAATGGCATTTCAAGTATTTTAGCGCAACAGGGTGGGGAGGAAACCCAGGAGCAACAGGAAAGTACCAAGGGCAGGACGAAACGGTTATTGACGGCGTTAGAGTAATTGCCTTTCGGTGCGAGCCTGACCCGTCTGTACCTTGCTATAGAATATCTGGCAATTGGGTTGAGGTATGGTACACTACGATGCCAACGGGAGGAGGGGGGGATATATATATGGTTTACGAAAATCCATGAAATTCGTTTTGGGCATGGGAATGTAAACGTTCCCATGCCCAAATAAGATTCAAAAATATACTACCTCAAACACCGTATGGCTTACCTGCACGCCACCATCACACATCCAATGCTGAAAGAAAACATAGGGAAGAGCATTCTTATGCTGGTTCTATTTCATTTCATGTCATGTACGGCACAACCATACCTAGATGATTTTACCGTTGAAAATTCTCTGGATTTGCTCAGCCAGTACCATCAAACGAAAGAAGTTAAAATTCAAGAATCTGATTCGATAGTAATTACAGGGAGCATCTTCAAGGTAATGCTCAGCCCTAATAAAAAAAACCTTGTTATTGTATCTAACGATGGACGCTGTTATATTACTAATGTATCTACAGGTAAAATAGTTTGGCATTTTCAAAGTCAACAATGGATGAGTGATAGGTTGTGTGAAGAAATGAGCCGTAGAGCAAATACAGTATTTAAATATTACAATGGAAATGATATCCACTCTAATCATAAGCCATCGTTCATTCCCAGTAATGTTTATGAATTGCCAGTATTTCGAAATCAAATTCGAAATGCTTTGTTTGTCTCTGATTCAATTCTGTTGTTTCTTGGTTCATTTACTGGTGTTGGTGTAGATACTGTGAGCCATCAGAGTGGTTATACTGTAGTTAATGTCGGTGGTATTGTAGAATTGAATTTAAATTCTCATAAGATGAGCTTAGCATTTTTTCATTACGATAACCCCCCGTCTCCTAGTATATCTAAGCATTTTGTCTATGATTCTATAAATCATCAGATACTTATTGGTTGTTATAACGGTAATGCTGAAAAAAATAAGATTTGGGATTCTGCATGGACTATCGCAAGGTATTCAATGGATGGTCAAAGAATAAAATATGATATACTACCTTTGCCAGTTGAACATAGGAATAATAGTTTAGGGTATAATTTCATCGGTGGCTTCTCAGCTATTGATGAACAGCAAAATATATGGGTGTCATTTGCATTCATTGATCGATTGTTCAATATTTCTACCAATAATACTTTTCCATTGAAAATTGGAAATGAAAATAATCTTAGTTTTGATCATCTTGATAAAAATACTGTGATACCTTCATCTGAATTAATTGAAAAATTCCCAATATCTATTTCACGAATAGATTGTATAAATAATTATATTTTTCTAGTTGGAGTATTTGAAAGTAGAAATAATAGCTCTATGAAAAATCAAATTCAATGGTTTTTTCAAGAATACAATCAAAAAAATCAAGAATTGGAATTAAGTGTAAAAATACCATATTACATTAATAACAGAGAGGTGCGCTATATCATACCAAGCAAAAGGCATATGTATACTTTATTATTCGATTCACAAAATGGATGGGCTATAGCCGAATATGAAAAAAATAAATAGTAACATGAAAAATAAGATGAAATTGAAAAAATGCATATCTATCATTTGGCTATATTACCTAAGTATAATAGCCTCATTACAATTGCATGGACAAACTGCTCAACCTAACCTGAGTGATATACTAAGGGATAGCAAGACAACGAATTCTTATGTTCTAGTTGTCTTCTTCGTTTCACCTTCAGAATGCCTTAAATGTAATATCATGTTTGAACATATCCAGTTTTTATTAAGCAGAAAATATAAAAATAAAATTAGAACAGCGGTTTTTGTTGAATGTGATAGAATTGTAGAATTGAATTTATTTAAAAAGGGAAACCCTAATTATGATTATTATCAAATGGATAGTAAATATATTCGCACTCTTTTTAATGCATCTAAGGATGCAAAAGTGATTATTCTTAATGATAAAGGTGGAAAATTGCTAAGCGTTAGTAACGAAGATTTCTATAAGAAAATCGAATTAGTGATGAGATCATTTCTAGAAAAAATAAGTAATTAAAAAATAAAAAAAGATAATGCAATAAAAATGATTTAAGCGAAATCAAAAATATAGAGCTAAAATAATTTTTTAGGGAGACGAATTTCAAAAAACCGAAAAATTAGTCGCTCCGACTAAGTCGTGATTAATAAAAAGTCTTTAACCTTTCATTGCTATCCTACTTGCGACCTCGACTCCGAATTATCGAAATCGAGGTCGCGTTCCAAGCCGATAATTAAATTGGCACTGTAAAATTCCGCTACTTCGTTTTACTGCCCCACCGAGGCTGCGTAGGCTTCGGCGTTCATCAGCCCTGCAACGTCTGCGTCGGCAGCAATTTCGATTTTCACCATCCAGCCATCGCCATACGGGGCGTTGTTGACGGTCTCCGGCGCGTCGTTGATGGCTTCGTTGATCTCGATGATCCGCCCAGCAATCGGCATGTAGAGATCGGCAACGGTTTTCACCGCCTCAATCGTGCCAAAAACTTGCCCGGGCGCAACGTCGTCGCCAATGCTGGCGGTGATGTCAACAAACACCACATCGCCTAACTCTGATTGAGCATATTCGGTGATGCCAATGGTTCCGGTTGTTCCGTCAATACGGACCCACTCGTGGCTTTTGTCGTACTTCAGGTCGGATGGGAAATTCATGGGAAAATGCCTTGATGGATGTTGGTGTAGCGATTCGGTTATGGATGCAGTTATGGATTCTGTGGCAACCGGCTTTTCCACTCGGTGGTGTCAACAAACCGTGTGTCGAATTGGCCGCTTAGGAATGCTTCATGTTCCATCATCATCTGGTGGAAGGGGATGGTTGTCTTCACCCCTTCAACAACAAACTCATCCAGCGCGCGCCGCATTTTGGCGATTGCGCTGCTTCGCGTTTCGCCAAACGTGATGAGCTTTGCCAGCAGGGAATCGTAGTAAGGGGGGATGCTGTAGCCCTGGTAGATGTGGGAATCAATCCGCACGCCGTGGCCGCCGGGGAAATGCAAGTTGGTGATGCGCCCCGGGCTTGGGCGGAAGCCATTGTACGGGTCTTCGGCGTTGATGCGAACCTCGATGGAGTGCTTGCGCGGCGGCGATTGCTTCAGCGTTAGCGTCTCGCCAGCGGCAACGGCAATCTGCTCCTTGATAAGGTCAATCCCCAACGATTCTTCGGTGACCGGATGCTCCACCTGGATACGGGTGTTCATCTCCATGAAGTAGAAGCTGCGGTGCTTGTCAACCAAAAACTCAATCGTCCCCGCCCCCTCGTAGTTTACGTGGGCGCAGCCTTTCAGGGCGGCCTGGCCCATGGCCTCGCGAAGCTCAGCCGAAAGCACCGGCGATGGAGCTTCCTCGATCAGTTTTTGGTGGCGGCGTTGGATTGAGCATTCCCGTTCGTTCAGATACGCGCGGTTGCCGTAGCGGTCGCACATCACCTGAATCTCAACGTGGCGCGGCTCCTCCACAAATTTTTCGATATAGACGCTTCCGTCGCCAAAAGCGGCTTCGGCTTCGGTGCGGGCGGTGGTGTAGGCACGCTCTAGCTCGGAAGGCTCGTTCACCACGCGCATCCCTTTTCCGCCGCCGCCGGCGCTGGCTTTTATCACGATCGGGAAGCCAACTTCCGCACCGACGCGTTGGGCTGCGGCAAGGTCTTCAATCAGGCCTGGGCTTCCAGGAACAACCGGAACGCCAGCGGCCACCATCGTCTCCTTGGCGATGGACTTATTTCCCATCAAGGTGATGGACTCCGGCGAAGGCCCGATAAACGTGAACCCGCACTCCTTGCAGATCTCCGCAAATCGTGCGTTCTCAGCAAGAAACCCGTAGCCTGGATGGATTGCGTCGGCGTTGGTGACTTGCGCGGCGGAGATGATCCGGGGGATGTTCAGATAGCTTTCGGAACCGGCGGGGGGGCCGATGCAAAGGACCTCATCGGCAAACTTGACGTGAAGGGAGTCAGCGTCGGCGGTGGAATAGACGCAGACCGTGCGGATGCCCATCTCGCGGCAAGCGCGGATGATCCGCAGGGCAATCTCACCCCGATTCGCAATCAGAATTTTTTTGAACATTATTCCGGTTCAATCAGGAAAAGGGGCTGGTTGTATTCCACTGGCTTTCCGTTCTCCACCAGAATCTTCGCCACTTTCCCGTACACGTCGCATTCAATCTCGTTCATCAGCTTCATCGCCTCAACAATGCACAGCACTGTTCCCGGGGAGACCGATGCACCAACCTCGACGTACGTTGGCGAGTCGGGCGATGGAGCACGGTAGAAGGTCCCGACAATGGGGGAATGGATTTCGTGGTAGTCTTGCGACGGAGCCGGAGCCGCTGCCGCAGGGGGCGTTGGCGCAGAAGGAGCCGGGGCAGCAGCTTGGATTGCTGCGGCCTCCGGCATAATCATCGGGGCTGTGGAGATTGGTGGCATGGGGGGGAAGGCGTTCGGCATTGAAATCCCGCCGAACTCATGTTTCCCGGTTTTGGAAAGCCGGATGGTGGTTCCATCCTGTTCAATCCGTAGTTCGTTGACGGAGCTTTCGTCGAACAGCCCCAGCAGCTGACGGATATAGTCAATATCAATCATGTGTGCGCCCATGCTCTTCCCTCTGCTTGCCTAAATGACAGATGGTTGGTTTTTAGTTCTTGACGCGGTCAAGATATTCGCCTGTGCGGGTGTCAACGCGGATCACGTCCCCTTCGTTGACAAACAGCGGAACCTGAACGGTCGCGCCCGATTCCACTTGTGCTGGCTTGGTTGCGCCGGTGGCGGTGTCCCCTTTCACCCCTGGCTCGGTGTAGGTGATGGCAAGAACAACGTGCGGCGGAAGCTCGATTCCAACAACCTGGTTCCCATTGAAGGAGACATTGGCCTCGCCCGATTCCTTCAAGAAACCGGCCGCGCTTCCAACGATATCCTCCTCAATATAGACCTGGTCGTAGGTCTCGGTATCCATAAACACCATTTTGTCGCCATCGCGGTACAGGAACTGCATTGGCTTGCGGTCAATGCGGACGATGTCAATTTCTTCGCCGGAGCGGAAGCGGTTTTCCAGCAGCTTCCCGCTGTTAAGGTTGCGCATCTTCACTTGGTAGAAGGCGCGAAGGTTGCCCGGGGTGCGGTGGACGCTTTCCAGGACAGTGCAGAGTTCCCCGTTGTAGCGGATAACAATGCCTGGCCGCAGGTCTGAGGTCGTTGCCATTGTGGTCTTGTTGATTCTGAATGTTCGAGGCGCCGAACGGATTCGAACCGTTGTACAGGGTTTTGCAGACCCTTGCCTAGCCGCTCGGCCACGGCGCCATTATGGAAGATTGCTGGTGCCTTGCTGAATCCTTGTGCTGAAGCCTTGCACGAACGATTGCAGCGAAAAAGCCGCCAAAGATATTGTTTGCCCCCTCACTTATGCAAACGGGGGGATGTAACGGGAAGAAAGGGAGCCGCAAACCACCATGCTGCGCTCTTCTCCGCTTTGCTGCTCCAGCATTTGCTGCTATTCCTCCCAAACAACCAATTACCAATCGCCAGCGATTTGCGGCTTCAACTTGCCCGCCTCTATTCGCTATTTTCGCCCAACTTCTACCAACATTAACAGCGCACGGAAGCTATGCCCGAACATCTTATTGTTGCCAAACATGATGGCTATATCGCCACCGTTCAACTGAACCGCCCAAAGGTCCTGAACGCCCTGAATCTTGGGCTGATGGTTGAATTGGTTGATGCCTTGGAATCGCTGGACCACGACCCCGAGGTCCGCTGCATCGTGATTCATGGCGACGAGCGCGCATTTGCCGCCGGGGCCGACATCACCGAAATGGCCGAAGCAACCGTGGTGGATATGATTGAACGGGACCAGTTCACCCGCTGGGACCGGATCCGCCGCGTGAAAACGCCGATCATTGCTGCGGTCAGCGGCTTTGCCCTTGGCGGCGGCTGCGAACTGACGATGATCTGCGACATGATCGTTGCCAGCGAAACCGCACGGTTTGGCCAGCCAGAGATCAACATCGGCGCGATGCCAGGCGCAGGGGGAACCCAACGCCTGACCCGCGCAATCGGCAAAGCCCGCGCAATGGAGATGGTTCTGACCGGAAAAATGATCACCGCCGAAGAAGCTCACGCTGCGGGATTGGTCAACATGGTGGTCCCGATTGAGTTCTACCTGGAGTCGGCCATGAAATTAGCGCGTGAGGTTGCCTCGCGCCCGCCAATCTCTGTCCGGCTTGCAAAGGAAGCGGTGCTGAAATCGTTCGATGCTTTCCTGCAAGATGGCCTAGAGTTCGAGCGGAAAAATTTCTACCTGCTGTTCGCCACCGAAGATAAATCCGAAGGAATGAAGGCCTTCGTGGAAAAACGGAAACCGGAGTGGAAAGGAAAATAGTGGAAGGGAAAATCGTGGATGAAAGCAAGGATGAATGCTTGAAGCATCGTTGCGCCAATTCGTTCGGATAACCAACCACTGGATAACCAGCCGCCAACATCTCACCGTTCTAACAATCGCATCATGGAATTTCAAACACTTCTCTACTCCCTTGATGGTGGCGTTCTCACCATAACGCTGAACCGCCCCGACAGCTACAACGCTTGCAACGAGCAACTAACAACCGACCTGCAAGCCGCATTGAAGGAGGCCGAGCGGGACCGCGCCGTCCGCTCGATTATTCTTACTGGAGCGGGAAAAGCATTCTGTTCTGGCCAGGACCTGAAAGACGCGCCCGCCCCCGGAACCCGCCGTTCCCTTGCCGATTCGTTGCAGCGGCGGTACAACCCGATTATCCGCAAACTCACCACCATGCCGAAGCCGATTGTTGCGGCAATAAATGGCGTGGCGGCTGGGGCTGGGTGCTCGCTGGCATTGGCGTGCGATTTCAAGATAATGGCGGAATCTGCGTCATTGCTTCAGGCGTTCGTCAACATCGGCCTTGTTCCCGATTCCGGTTCCTCGCAATTTCTGGTGGCTGCCGTTGGATATTCCCGCGCATTTGAAATCGCAACCCTGGGCGAAAAAATCTCTGCCAGCCAAGCAAAGGAGTGGGGATTGGTAAATCGAGTGGTTCCACCAGAAGAAATTATGCCGCAAGCGCAAGCAATCGCCGGGCGGTATGCCGAAGGCCCAACCAAAGCGTATGGCTACATCAAAAAAATGCTCCGCCGTGCCGAAACCCACTCCCTTGATGAGATGCTCAACTATGAGGTCTTCCTGCAAGAAGCTGCCGGGCGCACCAGCGATTACCAAGAAGGCGTTCGCTCCTTCGTGGAAAAACGCAAAGCAGAATTTAAGGGGGAGTAATTAATTCAGGATCGGTAGGGAATAAAGATGATGATGCTCCGTTGCTACTAACCAATGACTACTCAGTAACCGCGACCAACCATGAATACCGCAATTGCACCGAAGCACTGGACCTACGATGACTATCTTCAGCTTTCCGACGAAATACGGTATGAAATTCTTGAAGGAGATTTAGCAATGGCACCAGCACCAGATTCCAATCATCAGATCACCTCAATGGAGGTTGAGTTCCCGATGGAAACGTTCGTTCGTACCCAGAAATTAGGGATTGTGTTGCATGCTCCGATTGATGTAATCCTAAGCAAACAGGTCGTGCTTCAGCCGGATATTCTGTTTGTGTCGAAGGAACGCCGGGAAATTGTTCAGAAGCGAGGCGTGTTCGGCGCGCCCGATATCGTTATCGAAATTGTCTCCCCGGGGTCGGTTCAGGCGGATCGTTATCGGAAAAAAGATATTTATCAGGAGCATGGAGTTCGCGAGTACTGGATTATTGATCCGAGGAATAAAAGCATAGAAATTTTTGCACTAACCGAACGAGGGTATGAGCTTCATTCAATCGCGGAAGAGTCCGGGATTGTGGAGTCAATCGTTCTTGCGGGATTTACGCTAGATATTGAACCAATTTTCCAACAACTGATAGACTAGGCTACAACCAACATGAGCAATATTCTTTCTGGAACGTTTGGCGTTTGTGGGGGCGGAACAATGGGGAGCGGGATTGCCTACGCGGCGGCAATGGCCGGATATTCGGTGCACCTGTATGACATCACCGATGAAGCCGTGGCACGCGGAATTTCCACGATTAAAAAATTCCTTGCTGGGGGAGTCGAGCGGGGAAAAATAACGGAGGAAATCGCCAGCACAACAATGCAGCGCGTGCAGGGAACAACGTCGCTGGAATCGTTTGCCGATTGCGGGGTGGTGGTGGAAGCAATCGTTGAAAACATGGAGGTGAAAAAGAATTTATTCACCCAGCTTGCGGCGGTTGTTCACCAGGGGTGCATTCTTGCAAGCAACACCAGTTCGCTTCCAATTACTGAGCTTGCCAACGGCATTCCAAACCCAGAGCGGGTTGTGGGAATGCACTTTTTCAACCCCGCCCACATTATGAAGTTGGTGGAGGTAATCGAAGGGTTCCGGACTTCGCAGGAGGTGGTGGAAACCACGGTCGCGCTTTCGCGTGAGTTGGGGAAAACGCCTGTTCGGGCAAAGGATACGCCGGGGTTTATCGTGAACCGTGTGGCCCGCAATTTTTACGGCGAATCGTTCCGCATCGCTGGGGAAGGGGCCTCCACCCACGACCAGATTGACCGCTGCATGAAAGCGATCGGGTTCAAAATGGGGCCGTTTGAATTGATGGACCTTATCGGCATTGATGTGAATTTCGCGGTGACGCAATCGGTCTATGATCTCTATTTCAACGAGGCTCGATTCCGCCCGCATTTAATTCAAAGAAAAATGGTGGAATCGGGATTGCTGGGGAAGAAATCGGGAAAAGGGTTTTATTGATACTCAGCAGCAAAATAAACACAACAGCGTCGGTCCAGTAATGGAGCCGACGCTGTTGTTTTAGGCAAGTACGCATTCCAATTCGGGGAGCTGAACAGAGCCACCAACCAAGCTACCCCAACGGCCGCACCACCATTATTCCGGTATGCTTGCTGACCGAAGCAAGGTAGGTGTGAAGTTCATCATCCAACGTCACCTCTTTTTTTGTGAGCGAGGCGTGCAGCAGCCGCAATTTCCCGAATTCGTCACGGTAGCATAATCCGGTGTGGGAGCAGTCAATCCCTTTAATCGTGGTGGTGATGCCAACGATATCTCCAGTTTTTAATTCCGGTTCGGCGGCGGCCACTTTTTCTTTTGGCACGTAGTACATCTCGCGCGCGTTAATCTGCGCCTCAATTCCAGCAATTACTGGAACCAGCGCGGGGTTTGCTTTTAATTGGCGGTAGCTGTTCGGGTGGGTGCTCATAAAATTCACCACTTGTGTAAATCGTTCCGCGCCGGGCAGCCCTTTCGTGATATCTATCACCACTTTTTTCACCTGATTATCGTGGAACCAATCGGTGGTGTAATGGAGCCGCGAGGTGTAGTCGGTGATGTTCCCGCCACGGTATCGGGTGAACGTCACAACCTCCATCATCTTTTCCGGCAGCAATTCCTTCCCCGATTTCAACAGCCGCGCAAATGCCAGGGCGTTCTCGAACAACGTCACGCAGTCAAGCCCCATCAGGTTAATGGAGCAAACTTCGCGGTCGTCGTACAGCTCCAGAGTGCTGCCAACGTAGGGGGTTCCGCGAAGCTCCATTCCAACGCGCCCCATGATTTCAGGGATGCTCTGCTGCTGCCAACGCTCGCGCCGGGCAAGCTCCGATAGCTTGAAAAATTTCTCCTTCCCGGTGAATGCGTTCGGGCCTTCGTCGGGGAGAAGGGGGGCGGAGCGTAGGCTGCGGCGCAGGGGAAGAAGCAGCGCGCTGGAAGCAAGGCCAAAGGCAAGAAATTGACGACGTTTCATTGGATGGTGTTCAGTAGCCAGTTAATGGTTTTTCGTTGGATTGGTCCTGCGCCACGGCGCAAGCAATCGCCACCGACGCGCTTGCGCCGATTCGGGTTGCACCGGCCTGGACCATGGCGTTGGCCGTCGCGTAATCGCGGATTCCGCCCGAGGCTTTCACCCCCACGGTTCCCGGCACGCATTCCCGCATCAGCCGAATATCCTCCACGGTTGCCCCGCCACTGCTGAAGCCTGTTGAGGTCTTTACGAAATTGGCCCCGGCGGCAACGGCAAGTTCGCAGGCGCGGCGTTTCTCTGCATCGGTAAGAAGGGAGGTTTCCAAGATCACTTTTACGATGGCCCCTTGCCGGGCCGCTTGTTCCACCACGCTGGCAATGTCGGTCCTGACCGCATCCTCCAGGCCCGATTTCAGCGCGCCAACATTCATCACCATGTCAAGCTCGGAAGCTCCATCGTTCAATGCCGCAACTGCTTCGGCAACTTTGGCGGCGGTGGCGTGCGCTCCGTTTGGGAAGCCGATCACCGTGCAGACGGGAATCGCCGTCCGCAGATCCCGCAGCGTCTGCACCGCAAGGGGAACCCAGAAGGGCATCACACAAACCGAGGCAAAGCCGTGGCGCGCCGCTTCTTGGCAAAGCTGCACAATCTGCGCGGCGGTGGTCTCCGGCTTCAGCGCGGTGTGGTCTATCAGCCCGGCAAGCTCCGTTGGCGAAATGGAAATCATGGATGTAGCAATGGATAGAGCATGGAGGTGAGTTGGCACAACATCACCGTGCAATCATCACCGGAAGGTCCGTTACGGCCCCCGGGTTGTGCAGCCGCAGTAGTGCCGGGCCGTTTGGCATATCGCGCAGGTCAACAACAAACTGGCAGCCGGTGCTGGTTCCGGAGATCAGCCGTTTGCCGGTGGTGTCGAACATCTCGTAGCGGGTTTCGCTGCACTGGCCGGCGTGGTTCCGCGCCACCCGAAGCGTGGTTGCTCCAAATGCCGGGTTTGGCGTTGCCACCCATCCTAACGGGTTGGCGATTTCATCACCAACGGGAAACTCCGTGCCGGAAATTTTTCCGGTGGCAAGCGGCGCACGGAGCGACGGACCGCGGTTGACCGTTACCGAGGTGAACGGGGGGATGGAGTCAATCGTGAACGTCTCGCTGATGCTGTTCATCGTCACGATGCGGTAGGTGTGGCTGCCGTCGCTTTGGCGGAAACCAAGCTCGACGGGAAGGTTCGTGAAAACACCATACTCCGGTTTCTGCACCTGCGTCAGCGTCACCACGGCGCGGGCGTGGGTTGGGCCTTGCTGCTGCTGGGCGGCAACATCAATCACCGGCCAGCCTTTGCCAATCACCCACTGGTCGAAAAATGGTTGCAGCGATGCGCCGTAATGCTTTTCCAAGATTGCCCGCAACGAGTCGGTCCCCGCGGTGCCGAAACGGTAGGTTTGCAGGTACTCCCGAATCGCTTCGTAGAACTTGCTGTCCCCCATCTGATACCGAAGCAACGCCACCACCAGTGCCCCTTTGTAGTAGATGGTGGTGGGGTAATTGGAGGAAGGGGAAGCGCGGGGGAAATCATACAACGGCAGCACCCCTTCGCTGGGGGCCACGGTGCGCGTGTAGCTGGTCCAGAGGGTGCTCAGATAATTGAGATAGCCACTGTAGCCGCTAAGGTCTTCCGACCGGAGGGCCTCGCAGAAGGTGGCGAACGACTCGTTCAACCAAGCGTGGCGGAAATCAATCGGGCTAACAAGATCGCCGAACCATTGGTGCGCAAGCTCGTGGTATCCGGTGTGGTTAGCGGTGTCGCGGCTGCGGGAGATTTGCTCGGCAATGGAGATCATCGTCTGGTGCTCCATCGAGCCTTGCGGTGTGTTGACGTATCCAACTTTCTCGAATGGATATTGGCCAAACCTGGCTTGCAACGCCTCCACCATTCCTGGCAGTCCGCTGAACGATACGCGGGTTGCGGCGGTATCCTTTGCAAGGGAATAGACCATCATCGGAAGCGAACCATTCCCGAAGAAAAGGGGGTGATACTTCCCAACCGCAAACGTCAGCAAGTAGGTGGAGGCCGGATGGCGTTGGTCCCATTCAACAATGGTGATGCTATCCCCTTCGGGATAGGTTTTCATCAGCCCATTTCCGGCAACGGTCATTCCGTTCCGCACGCGAAACCGCCCGGTGAAGGTGGCTTTGTCCGAGGGGTGGTCGTAGCAGGGAAGCCAGTGCTGCGTTGCCGAAACGTAGCTGTTCCGGAACCCCACGCCCAGGGCGTACAGCACCGTATCGCCAGCGGCAGTCCTCCCCGACGAAACGCCTCCCCACGTCCCCGCGCCGTACTCATCGGCCATGCTTCCGTGATACCTGATTGCAAGCGTTACGGTGTCCCCAATCCTTGCCCCGGCTGGCGCGGCAACGGCATAATGGAATATCGGGGAGCTTGGGTCGCCGGAGGCTGCCGCTTGGACGGGGATCGTGTCGAACATCGTTGCCGAGAAGTAGGTGACGCTATCAACAACAAGGTCGCGCAGGTGGAAGTAGAACTGATTGCTTGCTGGGTCCCCGGTCCACCGAAAGCGGATCCGGCAGACCCCCGCCATTGTTGGCAAGGGGGCCGCGGTAAGGTCAAGCTCGGCATCGTAATGAAGCACGTCGAACGCTTGGGCAACGAACTGGGTGGGGCCGGAGATCGGAGTTGGCGCGTGGATATGGGGCGCGACCTGGGCCCCGGCCACCGAGCAAAGAAGGGGAAGTATCAGCAGGGCAATCTTCATCGTGTGCATCTATCCTTCGTTGGATTGCAACCGCCGCGAAAGCCCGTAGATGGCGTTGACGTAGTCGGTTGAGTTGTTGTAGTTCCGCAATGCTTTTTTGATGCTTGCTTCGTTGCCGCTTTTGAAGCCGGCTTTATCCAAGTAATTGGCAACTGAGAAGATGGCATCGTGAGGGGTGTACAGGTCAATCCGTGTGTCGCCGTTTCCATCAACGGCGCGGCTAAGGTAGGAGGAAGGGAGGAACTGGCCCCAACCGAACGCGCCGGCCCACGAGCCATAAATCGAAAGCATATCCACATGGCCGGCCTTCTGCATTTTCAGAAGGTTGCCCAGTTCGCGGTAGGCCCAGCTTGATTTCTTTGCCGAGCGTGCGCGGATATACTCCTCCTGCGCTGCCGCTTGCTGCCGCCCTGATTTTGTGTTCCCGTAATCGTTGGTCGCTTTGCTGATATTCCGGCTGAGATAATCGGAATCGCCCACCAACGCGGTGGAGGCATAAACGCTAAACACGTGGTAATTGCCCGTGACGGTTCCGTGTTGGGTCTCGCAGCGAAGCAGGGCCGCAATCACCTGGGCATCAACGCCGTAGGTGGTCTCGGCGGCTTTCAGGATGTCGCCATACTTCTCCATAAACTCGCGGCAGGCTTGGGCCGATTCGGCGGTGTTCACCCACGTGTACCATCCTTTGCTGTTGACCTTTTTCTTTGGGCCAATCACCGTCAGCTTTGGGATAAAAACCGTGCGCGGGTCGCTGAAGCAGCTGCGGACGGTGGCCTCGTCCCATCCATCAGCCACAAGCCGTTTGATAAGGCGTTCGTAGCGTGGGTCCACGCCGTTCACATGCTCAACCGTAAACGACGACCCTGCTTTGGTCGTGATCGTCTCCACCCGTACGGCTAACGAGTCGTTGGTGGTTTGTGCTGGAAGTGGCATCGCAATCGCGTAGAGCATTATGCCGAATACCACAAATCGGAGGAAGGTCTCCATTGGTGCGCGCTCCCAAAAAAGTTGTTGATTGTTGATTCGCACAGCCTTTTGAACGGTTGGAACATGGTGGGAGAGGAGCGGTCAGCGCAGTAAGGATTGCGGTCCGGTGCGCTCACCGGTCATCTCGGGTCCTGCTTGGCAACGCTGTTCAAAAAACGGTGCAGCTTGTTGTCGTGGGCTGCATGATAATGGTTTGATTTGGGAAGGGCAAGCGACGGGGGAAGGAATCAGCAAGGCGAGCGGAATCAACAGCAAAAAATCACCAATATCCCGCCGCCAACCAACCGGGTAACAGCGAACAAGAAATCTTTCTAGAACCCATTTCCCCTCCAGAATTGGGGGGACGCTTCGCCGCTTGCGACGAAGCAGGGGGGCGCGGCGGAGTGTCGAAACGCTTTGGCAATGCTGTGTGGGGTTCTGGGTAACAGTGCTTTTCCCTTTGCCAGGCGAACCCTGCTGGACCTCTATTTTGCTTCGTATCCTTCCATCATTGTTTCCTTGCCCAATGGCTGTTGACCGCTGCATCTGCAACAACGTTCCCTTTGCCGAGGCCCTTTTGTTGGCGCGGCAACGGGGCTGCACAACCGTTGCCCAGCTTCAAGCGTTCAGCGCGTTGGGAACGAACTGCGGGCGGTGCATCCCCTACATGCAGTTTGCCCTGCTGACCGGCCAGAACGACCTTCCGGTGCTTGATGACGCAACCCAACAAGAGCTTCGCGCTGCTGCTGGCGTTACGGTTTCCCGGGGGAAAGCATGAGCGTGGCATTTGCGATGTGGTCAGGGGGGAAGGATTCCCATTACGCGCTGCACCGTGCCCAGCAAGCGGGGGCGCGTTGCGCGCTGCTGGTGACGTTCATTGATGCCGAAACCGACTTGGTGATGTCGCATCGGCTGCCGCCGGAGTTGATCGAGGAGCAGGCGGAGCTGGTGGGGATTCCGCTGCTGAAAATTCGCGCCACCTACGCCACGTACGAGCGCGAGCTTCGGAATCTTCTGTTCGACCTGCGGAGCGATGGCCTTACCCGAGGCATTTTTGGGGATATTTATTTACGCGAACACCGCGACTGGTTCCAGAACGTGGTCAGCGATTTCGACATCCGCGCCCTGTTCCCCTTATGGGGAATTCCCACGCAATTGTTGATTGAAGAACAACGCCGCGCAATGCGTTCGGTGATTATTCAGATTGAACGAAAAATCAGCGAGTCGTACTTGGGGAAGGAGGTGAACCGTGAGTTTATTGAGTATATGCTGGAAATGGGCTACGACCCCTGCGGCGAAGCTGGGGAATATCACACCTTCGTTTGCGCAAGCCCGCTGATGCAAGGCGAAATAATCCTAACCCACGCCGAACGCCATGCAACGCCACAGTTTATTGGGTTAGAGATTGATTATTGGAAAAAAATAGAGAAGAAATAAAAACGCCAAGAGTTGTTCAAAACTCTTGGCGTTGAAATATCCCACCAGTATATCAGCCCCTCACTACTCTTGAACCTTCCCCACAAGGTTAGGCGCGGATGATTGAATAATTCCCACAATATTATTTGGGGTAATCGGATTGACCACGCCAATAACGTTGTTGTACTGTTGGGAATTATCCGAAAAATCATAGCCTTTTTCTTGAGATTGGCCTGATTGATCGTTCGGATGAGAAGGAGTTTGGATGCTGGATCCCGATGCAGAGCACGTTGTGGTGATGGTTCCGTCGGTGTATTTCGTCACCCTGCAAGCCTCTATTTTGTTGGCATCATACTCAATCACCGTCCATAAAACATTGCCTGTTCCAGCAGAATATACCGGATATGTCCCCTTCGGGACTTGGCTGATGATATAATTGGCGCGATTGCCACGGCTTGAAGCAATGCCGTACCTGCAATAAATTTCCCCAAAACAATTACGCCCAACAACGCAGGTGACGTTGCCATTTTCATCATAATCCGTCACCGCCCACCATTTCCCATTTGGGGTTCCTGTTGGGCAATCCTTCTGGATGTAAACGGGATTCAACGCCGATACTGCGTTGGTGGGATTTGCAAGCATCATGCCTGCCACAAGGATCATCGCCAATAACCAGAGCTTCTGTTTCATCCAAACCTCCAATAAGTTTGTGCAGAGTTTATTTGGTGAACAACAGAGATCAGAATGTCATCGCTGATTTCTGATCTCCATTTTCTTGAAGAATTTCTTGAAGAACATCACTCGCGTTTTTTTAGTGAGGAGTTTTATGCCTGCGTCGTCTGGAAAATGGACCTCAGATTCAGCACCAATTCATCAACGTGTTCCGGCTGGAAAATATAGGGGGGAAGCAGGCGGATGACGGTTTCGCTGGTGGAGTTAGCGATGATTTTCCGGTTGAGCAGTTCTTGAACAAACGGATCCGCAGGAAGGTGCAGCCCCAATCCCATCATTGCCCCCGCGCCGCGCACGTCGCGGATGATTGCAGGAAATTCTTCTTGCAATTCCTGCAACCGCTTCCGCAGATATTCCCCCGTGGTGCGGACGTTTTCCATCAATCCATTTTCAAGTTCTTCCAACACAACCAGGCCCGCCGCACACGCCACGGCATTTCCCCCAAATGTTGTTCCGTGTTGCCCGGCTCCCCACGTTGCGGCCAGTTCCTCCGTCGTCAATATCGCCCCAAGCGGAAGCCCGCCGCCGATTCCTTTTGCCACCGTCACAACATCGGGACGAACGTTGAAACGGTTGAAGCCGAACAATGTTCCCGTGCGTCCGGCCCCGGCTTGCACTTCGTCGGCAATCACCAGGAAGCCATGCTGCTGGCGCAATGCGAACAGCTCGCGGACAAATTCCTCCGTTGCCCACTCAATTCCCCCTTCCCCTTGCAGATGCTCGATGAACACGCCGCAAACGGTCCCATCCATTGCCCCGCGCAACGCTTCAAGATCGTTGAACGGAAGGACCAAGCAGTCGGGGAGGAACGGCCCCATGCCATCCTTGTAGCGTGGTTTCTCCATGATCGAGAGCGCGCCGTAGGTCCTTCCATGAAATCCGCCGGTGAACCCAATCACCGTTGATTTCCCCTGCGGATGGCCCCAAGCCCGCGCAAACTTTATCGCCCCATCGGCAGCTTCGGTTCCGCTGTTGCTAAGGAAGGCGCGATCGTACCCGCTTAGCTGGCAAAGCTTTTCCACAAAGGTGATTTGCGCGCCCTGGTAGAAGTAGTTGGAAAGGTGCATGTAGCGGCGCAGCTGCTGCTCGATTGCTGCAATCACTCGCGGGTGCGAGTGCCCCAGGGCGTTCACGGCAATCCCACCCAGGAAATCAAGGTAGCGGTCGCCGTTCAGGGTCTGGACGTACATCCCTTCGGCGTGGTCCACCTCCAATGCCAACCGCTTGTAGGTCTGCAGGAAGTGTGCGTGTTCGCGTTCGGTAAGTGTTGCGGTCATGGCGTGGATTCTTGTTTGTTCAGGATTGTTGGTTGCGGCGCAGATGGGGCCGGTTCGTGGGTTCGCAAGATAAATTCTTTCCGCGCCAGGGCGTGCCCACGGCGGGAGCGGAAAACGGAAGCAGCCCCTGTTTCACCATGTTGGTTGGAACAGAGGCTGCAAGATTGTGTGCGAAGGTCGTGCGCTTTTTTTGATACCGGCGGCGTGCCTTGCTGTGGGCAAGGGGCTACTGCCGGTGGCCGCCACTAACGGTTCTTCTTCTTGTGGCGATTCTTGCGCAGTCTCTTTTTCCGCTTGTGCGTGGCCATTTTATGGCGTTTCCGCTTCTTTCCGCAGGGCATGGTTGTCTCTCCGAAAAACGTTGAATGTATGAGTTGTTTGTTCTGACTGGTTCCAAAAAAGGGACTGCAAATATAGTCCGCTCGGTTCAAAATGCCGCCACTTTTGGCAGATTTCTTTTTGCCGCAACAAACTGCTACCTGCTGGCATCCTGTGGCTGCGCGGGCTGCCCGGGGCCGGGGTGGGCGGTTTTCAGCATCTCCAAAATCTGCTTGGCACGCTCGGCTTGTGGGGAGCTTGGCGCGGTGGTGATAACCTCCTGCAACCACAACCGCGTGCTGTCGCGGTCCCGCTTGCTGATGTAAAACATGGCAAGGTTGTACGAAGCGTTGACGTGATCGCGGAACTCCTTCGTCACCCGCTGAAGCTCGGCAATTGCGTCGTCCACCAAGCCCAGCTCGAACATCGCCGTTGCCATGTCGGTGCGGACATCGGGGTTTTTGGGATCGGTTTTCAGATAGGTGCGGTAGTTCGGAACCGCATCGCTGAAGAGCTTGGCATCGTACTGGGCGTTGGCAAGCATCAGCCATGCTTTGGTATTGTTCGGGCTTTGCTTGGTGACGGTTATCAAGGAGTCAATCAGCTTCAACAACTCTGGCGATGCCGCTTGCGCGGTTGGCGGATGCCCCGCCGGAAGCTCTTCTTGATTCCCCGCACCGTTTCCCCCTTGCGTTGCTGGTGCCCCGGGTGCGGGTTTCTCAACCGGAGCCGAAACCACATAGAGGACGAAGGTCATTCCAATGGCAGCGATTGCGGCCATCATGTAGCCCAAGCTCATCGAACGCTGGCGTGGGGAATCGGGGATTGCTAGCTGCGAAACCTGCTGCGGCGTTGCTGCTTCCGGGGCTGCTGCGGCTCCGGTGTGGGCTGGCAATGGCTCGCCACAGGTTGAGCACGCCACCGCCGATGCCAGATTGACGGCCCCGCAAACCGAACAGGCGCGTTTGCTATTCTCCATTGCCTTCCTCCTTTCCCCGCTTAATCTCGCGGTCAACGAACTGGCGCAACTCGCGCGAGACCTTGAAGTGTGGGACGTACTGGGTGTCCAGCTCCACCACGTCGCCGGTGCGTGGGTTCCGCCCGGTGCGTGGTGCGCGCTCCTTCACGCGGAACACACCGAAGTTCCGTAGCTCGATTGTTTCGCCACGGCATAGCCCGTCGGCAACGGTTTTTAGGAAGCCATCAACCACGGCTTCGGTTTCCATTTTGGTTAGCCCAGTCCCCTGGGCAATGGCATCAACGATGTCTGCTTTTGTCATCTTGAAGGATAAAGGAAATTGCGCTGGCCTGCGTTGCGTGCGCCAGCAATTGCACTCGGCGGGTTTGATTTCTTCGGGAAAGTTATAGTTTCGGCCTTCGCTGAATCATCTAACCAAACCAATTCTCACAACTACCATGCTTCGCTTCAAACCATTTCTGCTTCTTGGAACCGCGCTCTGCCTGCTTTCCGCTTGCAAAGATACCGTCCCCGAAGATGAAAACGCCGCCAACACAGACTCCACCAAGCCGAAAGTTGTCGCAATCGTGAAAGGGGAGCATGGGCGCGCACCAGAAAGCGTGGCGTTGACGGTGAAAACCCCAGCAAAAGATGAGGTGATTGGCAAGGATAGCGTGAAGGTTATTGTGGACCTGCAAGGCTACATGCTGGGGCTGCCAACCGAAGGGGAGCAGTCGCAGGGGATCAACTACTCCAAGGATGGGCAGCATATCCACGTTATCATTGACGACAAGCCGTACATGGCGATGTACGACCCCGAAGGATTTATGACCCCGCCGCTGCCGGAAGGCCCGCACACCTTGCGCGCATTCCCAAGCCGTTCCTGGCACGAGAGCCTGAAGCTCCCGGGCGCGTTTGTTGCCCACACGTTTTACGTTGGCAAAAAAGGAGGGGAGCCAGCATTGCACGATGGTGCACCATTACTAACCTACAGCCGCCCAAAAGGGGATTACAAGGAGAAGGACGCGCAGCGGGTGTTGCTCGATTTCTACATCAGCAATTGCGAATTAGGGAAGGATAAATTCAAAGTGATTGCTGCGATTGACGGCCAAGCGAAGGACACGCTGACCGAGTGGGTCCCATATTTCATTGAGGGATTAAGCGACGGCGAACACACCGTAAAGCTGCAACTGATTGATCCCGCTGGCCAGCCGGTTCCGGGCGCATTTAATTCGCCGGAAGGGAAAATTCGCATCAACCCAGCAGCCGCAGCCGCGCCCGCCGCAACACACCAACATGATAGCGGGATGAAGCATGATTCGGGAAAAAGCCCAGCAGTGAAATAACGCTCTCAGCAAAAAAAAACACCGCCGTTGAAATATATTCAGCGGCGGTGAGCGTTTCCAGAAATGGAAATTTCAAACCGCCGTGAAATTCCGGTTCGGTGAATCCCCGCTCCACAACTGATTCTGAAAAAAACTATGCCTCAACTAAAAATCCAATCATCAACGGAAATGATCTCCGTTGGCAAAATGCTTTGCCTCGGGAAAAATTATGAGAAACACGCAAGGGAAATGGGGGGGGAAGTTCCGCCCAGCCCAGTGGTTTTTCTGAAGCCTTCCACCGCGTGGGTTGGCGATGGCGGAACAGTGCTAATCCCCGCAATTTCCAACGACCTTCACCACGAAGTTGAGCTGGTGGTAGTGATTGGCACAACAGCGCGTGACGTTGCGCCGGAAAATGCTATGAACCACGTGCTTGGTTACGCCGTGGGGTTGGATATGACCTTGCGTGACGTGCAGTCGGTGGCAAAAAAACGGGGGGAGCCGTGGGCCGTGGCAAAAGGGTTCGACACATCGGCACCGATTGGGGAAATCGTGCCAAAAGAATTAATTCCGGATCCGCATAACCTTACGCTGAAATTAACCGTCAACGGTCAAGTTCACCAGCACGGGAGCACGGCTGATATGATCCTACAAATACCCCAAATTATCAGCTACCTTTCCGCGATTTACACGCTTGAGCCAGGGGACTGCATCTTCACCGGAACCCCAGAAGGGGTCAGCCAAGTTCACCCCGGCGACACGCTTGTTGCCGAAATTGAAGGCGTTGCAACCCTGAGTGTGGGGGTTGGGAGGCGGTGAAAACAGCTATCTCACCCCAACCGGTGAGCATATTTCACCACGCCATCCGCATCGTGAAAATGGAGGTGGATTCCGTTGCTGGTGATTGCCATCCAAACGTAGCCCATGTTGGTTGCTGCGTAGATGGTGTTCTCCTTCCATGAAGTATCACGATGCCCGCCACCCCCGCCAGAGACGACGTAGCTTACCCCATCAACAGGTTTCAGCAGCTGAATGTCGTGATCGTGGCCACATAAATACAGCCGCACGTTGTGCTTCACCAGCACTTTCTCGAACGCATCGCGCATCCGTTTTAGGTTCCCATAAATTCCATTGGAATAGAGCATGTGGTGGCCAAACACAATTTTCCACTGCGCATCCGATTTTTCTAATTCCCGATCAAGCCACGCGCTTTGTTCGGCGGCGGCCCCGGCAACGGCGGTTTGCACCAGCTGGGTGTCCAGCGAGAATAATTGCACCGTGGTTCCGTCGGGGGCGGTGAGTTTTTGGGTGTAGTAGCGGGACGGCATCCGCCATTGCGGATTTTTTTTTGAATACTCCACTTGTGCTTCTGGAACAAAGCCGTAATCATGGTTCCCCAATGTTGGGAAAAATGGCTGCGTAAGCCCGCGGTCGTGGTACATCTTCACGAATTTCCGCTCCCACTGCGGATCCTCCGCCGATTGCACCCCTTTCGGGTAAATATTATCCCCGGTTGAGATCACGTAATCGCAGCCATATTCTTTTGCGGTTCGGAGCATTGAATTTGCCACCCGTGCCTGGCCGCTGGCTCCGGTTCCCCAATCTCCAATAATCAAAAAACGCATCCCTATCTGGTTCGGAATATCGAACGGAGTAAAATTAGGGATGGGCTTTGCACCTTTTACCTCCGAATTCCCCCCCAATGCCGACCACAACGCAAATAATTTTTCGTGGAATGCAACGGAGGTTGCTGCAAATATCCCAGCGGTGGCCAGGGCGGTCTGTTTCAGGAAGGAACGGCGTTGCATGGGCTGCTTGTGATTGTTGAATAATGGAGATGTCCCACCACGTTAATGGGCTTGGTACCAATTTTTCCCGATTCCTGTTTCCACCACCATCGGCACGGGGTCAAGGGGGAAGCAGGTTTCCATTTTTTCTTTGACGAAGGCGGCAACCGCTTCGGCTTGGCTGGCGGGGGCTTCAAACACCAACTCGTCGTGAACTTGCAGGAGCATTGCGGCTTCGGGGAAAGCCGCTGGAAGCGTGCGGTGGATAGCAATCATCGCCAGCTTGATGATGTCGCTGGCGCACCCTTGAATCGGCATGTTGATGGCCGCGCGTTCTTCCGCCCCGCGTGTTGTTGGGTTGCTGCTGTTGATGTTCGGATAATGCCGCCGCCGCCCGCTTAGCGTCTCCACATATCCAAACGTCCGGGCTTTCTCCAACGTGCTCCCGATGTAGTTCTGGACCCCGGGATATTTCTCAAAGTAGGTTCGGATCAGTTCCGCCGCTTCGGTTTTGCTGATCTTCAGCCGCCGCGCCAACCCGAACGGACCAATGCCGTACATGATCCCAAAATTCACCTCCTTTGCCCGCCGCCTCATGTTTGGCGTCACCTGGTCCGGCGTAACGTTGAAGACGTTGCTGGCGGTGGCGGTGTGGATGTCGAAATTCTCCTGGAACGCCCGCACCAACGCTTCGTCGCCGCAGATATGCGCCATGATCCGCAGCTCAATCTGTGAGTAGTCGGCGGAGATTATCACCCCGTCCGGGACGTTGGTGGTGAACGCCTTCCTGATCTCCTGGCCCATCTCGGACCGAATCGGGATGTTCTGGACGTTGGGGTTGTTCGAGCTTAACCGCCCCGTACTGGTGACGGCTTGGTGGTAGCTGGTGTGGATCCTTCCGGTCCGCTGGACGATAAGGCTGGGGAGCGCGTCAACGTAGGTGCTTTTCAGTTTTGCGGCCTGGCGATACTCCAACACTTTCTCCGGCAACGGATGGAGCGCGGCAAGTTCCTCCATCACAAACTGGTCGGTGCTGTATCCGGTTTTGGTCTTCTTTTTGGTGGGGAGCTTCAGCTCCACAAACAGAATATCGGCAAGCTGTTTCGGCGAGTTGATGGTGAACGGGCGTCCGGCCATTTCGAAAATTTCCCCTTGCAGCCGGACCATGATTTGGTCAAGGCTGGCGGAGATTTCTTTCAGCGCGGGAACGTCAATGAATACGCCGCGCGTCTCCATTGCGGTCAGCACCTCCACCAGCGGGTAGTCGAACGTTGTGGCCACTTCCAGAAGGTTCTGCTGGCGTAGCTCGGTGGTTAATCGGGTGCAGAGTTGCAGGGTGATGTCGGCATCTTCGGCGGCATACTGGGCCACTTTTTCCAACGGGACTTCCCGCAGCGTGGTTTGCTCGCGCCCAACCCCGATAAGGTCGCTGATTGGGACCGGGCGATAGTTCAGAAACCGTTCCGAAAGCGCGTCCATTCCGTTCGGTTGGGTGCTGTCCAGAACGTAGCTGGCAATCATCGAATCCACTGCAAGGTTGGCCACCGTTACCCCGTGGCGTTGCAGCATCGCCATGTCGAACTTGGCGTTTTGGCCACACTTCGGGATTGATGGATTTCCCAGCAACGCCCCAATCACTCCCAACGCCTCCTCCAACGGAATCCCCTCGGTTGCCGATCCCCGTTTCTCATCAAGATCAAAAAGATTTTTCCCTTCGGCTGGGTGGGTGATTGCCCCTTGCGCAATCGGCACGTAGAAGGCTTCGCGAGGATTGACCGCGAACGAGAGCCCAAGGATGTTGGCCGTCCCCCAATCAAGGCTGTCGGTCTCCAGATCGAAGGCAACCATTGCCCCGGCGGAAAGAGTCTCCACCATTGCCCGAAGCTCCGGCAAGGTTCGCACAATCTGGTAGCTGTGGGGAACCGTGGCGATGGTCTGCGGTTGCTGGTTCGCGGGGGAATCCGTGGCTGGGCTTGCGGCTCCGGCTGCGGCCCCGGTTTCTTCGCGCTCGCTATTCTCTGGCTCCGTTCCTGTTGTTGCCGCTGCCGGGGTTGCTGCGGCGGCGGGCGAAGTTGGCGTTGCGGTCCCCGAACCCCCTTGCAATTCCTGGTATCGTTTTGCCAGCGATTTGAACCGTAAATCGTTGAAGAGCGCGATCAGTGCCGGAACGTCGGGGGGATCAAGATGGAGGTCCTGGTAGCTGACCTGGACCGGAACGGAGGTGTGGATGGTGACAAGCTCCTTCGAGAGAAATGCGTTGTCCCGATTTTCCAGCAGCTTCTTTTTTGTTCCGGCTTTCTCCACCGTCTCAATGGCTTCGTACAATGCCTCGATGGTGCCGTATTGTTGGATCAGCGGGATTGCCGTTTTCTCCCCAATTCCTTTCACCCCCGGGACGTTGTCGCTGCTGTCGCCCATCAGTGCCAGCACGTCAATCACCCGTTCGGGGGGGACCCCAAATTTGGCGATGACTCCATCAATCCCCACCACCTCCTGCTCGCCGCCGGGGCGTGTTGGCTTGTAGACGAACACGCGGTCGCTGACAAGCTGAAGGTAGTCCTTATCGGGGGTGACGCAGAAGACTTCGTAGCCGTCGGATTCGGCACGGCGGGCAAGGGTTCCAATGATGTCGTCGGCTTCGTAGCCAGGCATTTCAAGGGAGGGGATGTGGAACAGCTTGACGATTTCCTTCACGCGGGCAAGCTGCGGAACCATCTCCGGCGGGAACTCGGGGCGGTGGGCTTTGTAGTCGGTGAATTGGATATGGCGGAAGGTCGGTTCGGCGGTGTCCCACGCAACGGCGATAAGGTCCGGTTTCTCCTGCTCCAGCAAGCTAATTAGCGCGGTGACAAAGGCGAACGTGCCGCCGGTTGGTTCGCCATTGCGTGCGGTAAGGTGAGCGTTAATCAGCGCAAAGTATCCACGGAACAGGATGGCCATGCCATCAAGCAGGAACAGGCGTTTGGGTTGGGACATCGGACGTGTGTGCAAATGATTGTGGGAATGGGGCGCAAGATACATGAAGCACGAAGAGCCGTGCAACAGAATCATGCGGCCAGTTCTGTGGGGATTTGCCAGGTGGTTGCTTCTATCCCCCCATAATCGTCGCCACCACGTTGCGCCCGCCGCCGTGGTTCCGGTGCTCGCAAAGGTAGATTCCTTGCCACGTCCCCAGCAGCAACCGCCCGTTGGCGATTGGTATCGTTAGCGCGTTCCCAATCAGTGCTGCCTTGATGTGCGCGGGCATATCGTCGGGGCCTTCGTCGGTGTGGCGGTAGTGGTGCGCGTGTTCCGGGGCCAGAATGTTGAAATGCCGTTCAAGATCGCCCCGAACGTCGGGGCTGGCGTTCTCGTTGATGCTTAACGATGCCGAGGTATGCTGGATAAAAAGATGCAGCAGCCCAACGCGGCACTCGCGAAGCTCCGGCAACGCCGCCAACACCTCATCGGTGATGATGTGGAACCCACGTGAACGCGGGCGCAATGCAATCCGTCGCTGTGTCCATTCCATGCCATGAAAATAGGGAAGTGGCGGCGCAATCTGGCAGCCGGTGGTGGCTGGCTCCGGGGGGCAACAATAAAGCCCCCAAAGACTCCCCCAAAGATTGTATAATTGCCCCACGTATGACGTTCCTGAACCCTCTGATTCTGATAGCCCTTGCTGCGGCGGCAATCCCGCTGCTGCTCCATTTGCTCAACCTGCGGAAGCTCCGCACTGTTGACTTTTCTTCGCTTCGCTTCTTACAGGAGCTTCAGAAAAGCCGCATCCGCCGCCTGAAACTGAAGCAGTTGCTGTTGCTGCTGCTCCGCATCGGGTTGGTGATTTTTGCTGTGCTGGCGTTTGCCCGCCCCGCGCTCCGAAGCTCGTCGTCGTTGCCGGGGGCGCACGCTGCGGCCACTGCGGTCATCCTGATTGACAACTCCTTCTCGATGACCCTTCGCGACGACCAGGGGACCCGCTTCACCCAAGCCAAGCAGGCCGCGTTGGACATTGTGGAGATGTTGGAGGAGAACGACGAAGCCTACATCGTCCCGATGACCGACCCCAAAGCGGCAATCGGCGCGCAGCCAACCCACAACCGCGAGGTGCTGCGCCAAACCATCAACGGGCTTGGGCTGAACTTCCGCCGCGCCGATGTGGGCGATGCTTTGCGCGCTGCGGCCACCATCTTGGACCGCTCCGAAAACATCAATCGCGAACTCTACATCATCACCGATGCCCAGCAATCCAACGCACGCGGGGAAGCCGATTCGCTGAAGCTCTTCACCGGCGACACCCGCATCTACCTTCTTCCCATTGGCACCAACCGCGGCCTGAACGGAAGCAATCTTGCCCTTGATTCCATCCAGATTCTTACCTCACTTTTTGAGCGCGACCGCCCGGTGGAGCTTCGCGCTTGGGTTCGCAACTACGGCCAGCGCGATGTTGAAAACGCGACCGTGAGCATGTACATCGAAGGGAACCGCGTGGCGCAATCGGGGGTGGAGTTGAAAGCAGGGGGGAACGCCGTTGTTGAGCTTTCCGCGCCCCCAAAACGGAGCGGGTTGGTAAGCGGATACATCCAAGTGGAGGGGGACGATTTCGATGCCGACAACAAGCGGTGGTTCGGGTTCCCGGTGGTGGAGCGGATGCGCGTTGCGATTGCCGGAAGCCCCGAAAACACCACCCCGCTTGGGTTGCTGCTTGGGCTATCCGGCAGCACGATGGTGGCCGACCGCGTGGCCCCGTCGGGAATTGGTGGGTTGGATATGGGGGCATACTCCACCATCATCCTTGCCGATGTTCCGGTGGCTGCGGGCGACGCGCGGCGGCTGGCGGAGTTTGTGGAAGGTGGCGGCGGGCTGGTGATCTACGCCGGTCCGGCAACCAACCGCGACCAGTTCAACACAACGCTGGGGGTCAGTTTGGGGATTGGGCTGGGTGCGCCCGTCACCGCTGCCGATCCATCGGCTCCGCTAACGTTCGGTGGGGTGGAAAAGGAGCATCCAATCTTCAGCGGAGTGTTCGACCCCGCAAACCCGGGGAACATGGTGGAATCCCCCCAGCTTTCCACCATGCTTCCGGCATCGGGGGGGGAGTCGGTGATACGGCTAACGAACGGCAGCGCGTTTATGAGCGAGTTCCGCAAGGGGCGGGGGCGCGTGGTGTATGTTGGCGCGCCGCCAAGCGGGGCGTGGGGGGACCTTGCAACGCGGGGAATTTTTGTGCCGATTGCCCTGCGGAGCGTGCTGTACGTTGGGGCAACGTCCGATCCCTTCCCGCAAGGGATCGTTGGCCAGCCGATCACCGTTCCGCTGGCGGCGGCGCAACTGCCGGAGCAGGTGAAAGTGATTGGGCCGAACAAGATCGAGCAATTTGTGCCGGTGCGGAAGTATCCATCGGGGGCATCAATCCAAGTGGAAACGGCAACCGAGCCGGGGATGTACCGCGTGGAAGCTGCGGGGAAGGAGGTTGCCCTGTTTGCCGCCAACATGGGAAGCGGCGAAAGCGACTTAACGCCAATGACCGAGGAAGCCCTTCAGCAAGCGATTGGCGCACGGATGAGCAACCCGGAAAATCTGCGGCAGCTTTCGCCAAGCGGAAGCGACTTCGGGGAAGCGATCACCCAATCCCGTTTTGGATTGGAGCTGTGGAAATATATGCTTGCCCTTGCGCTGCTCTGCGCCTTTGCCGAGATGTTCGTTGGGCGGGTGTCGAAAACCGCCGAAGCAAGCGCGTGATGGGGATGCAATTTGGAAACCTTCACCCAGCTGGGATTCCGCAAGTTTGCCAGCGGTGCGCGGCGGCATTTTGCCACGCCACGGGTTCACGATTCCAACAGGGCAATTAGAACGCTTTCATGTCCGAACAAGTCCGCTTGATGTTTACCGAGCTTGCCGAGCGGTACGATGCCGGCAACGACCTGCTCTCCTTCGGCACCCATCGCTTGTGGAAACGCCGGTTGGTGCGCCGCGCCGCTGTGCGCCCGGGCGCGCAGGTGCTGGACATCGCCACCGGAACCGGCGACATCGCCCTCCGCTTTGCCGATGTTGTTGGTCCAGAAGGGAGGGTGATCGGGGCCGATTTTTCGGCCAAGATGATCGAGCAAGCCAAGCAGCGCCCGAACAACCAAAAAACCAACCTCAGCTTTGAAGTCGGCGATGCCATGCGCCTCCGTTTTGCCGACAACACGTTCGACGTTGCTTCCATCTCCTTCGGCATTCGCAATGTTGATGAGCCGGTGGTCGCGCTCCGCGAAATGCGCCGTGTGGTGAAGCCGAACGGGCGGGTTGTGGTGATGGAGTTCGGGCAGCCGCGGGGTGCGTTCGGGGTGTTGTACCGTTTCTACACCAGCAACATTGGTCCGCTGCTTGGCGGGCTTATCAGCGGCAAACGGGATGCGTACGAGTATCTGGACCGCACCGCCGCCGCCTTCCCTGCGGGCGATGCTTTCTTGGAGCTGATGCGGCAAGCCGGATTCCAGAATCCAACAAAGGAATCGCTGTTTGGCGGAATCGCCTTCATCTACATGGGAACCAAAACGAGCCGAGAATGAAATCGGTGGCGGGGAGCGATGTTGGCCGACGGCAACCAAGCATCGCCATATTGAGCAACAATCGAAGCAACAGCAACCAATGACCATGGCCCCCAATCTTCGCGATTCTATCACCGTTGGCATCTCCGGCGGAAGCGGGGCTATCTACGCTGTGCGACTTCTTGAAATACTTCCCCGGTACTACCAGCGGGTGAATATCGTCATGTCGAGCGCCGCGCACCAGGTGATGGCCCAGGAGGTGGGCCTGCAACCGCCAGCAACCGGCCCATGGCAGCTTCCGAACGCCACCCAGCAGGAGGCCGAGCGCGTGGTCGTCTGGAACAACCAGAACTACAACGCCCCGTTTGCCAGCGGAAGCAACTGTCCCCAGCAGATGGTAATTATCCCTTGCTCGATGAGCACCGTTGCAAGCATTGCCCACGGCGTGGACCAAAACCTGATGCACCACGCCGCAGGGGTGATGCTGAAAGAAAAAAAGGGGCTGATTCTTGTCCCGCGCGAGACTCCGCTCTCGGCCATTCACCTGCGAAATATGCTGACCCTTGCCGAGCTTGGCGTGACGCTGATTCCGGCAATGCCTGGCTTCTACAGTGGCCAATCAACCTTCGATGATCTTATCAACTTCGTCCTGCAAAAGGTGCTGAACCATCTGGCCATTGATCTGAAACTGAGCAGGAAATGGGGGGAGTGATGAACGATGGAAACCAGCAAGAAACCGCTTGGGTTCATCCTTCATCTGGCTTCTTCCGCAACTGACAACCGACGAATTTTCTATGTCTTCCAAACTCATATCCCGTGTTCGTTCTTTGCTGGAGCGTGAGGAGCGCGTTGGCGTGGATGATTGCCGCGAACTGTTCGGGGTGAAGGACCTTGCGGCGATTGCCGCGCTTGCCCGAATCCCCCGCGAACGCCGCCACGGGCGCAATGCCCACTACCGCGCCCTGATCCCGCTCAACGTTTCCACACTTGATGACCTTGCCCATGCTGCCAACCAGCACCAGGCCGGGGCCGTTGGCGTTGCGGTGCGTCCGGTGGGGGCGCTTGCGGCAACGCTTGCAGGGTTGGCGGATTTGCAAACGGCGATGCGCGCCTTCCCCGCACCTTCCACACTTTTCCTTTCGGCAGGGGTTGTGGCGCGGGCTGCGGAACGGAGCGGAATCTCCATTGAAAATGCGTTGCAAATGCTTCAGCGCGGTGGCGAACTGTTCATCACCGGCGATGAGGCCGAGCTTTCCAGCCCAGAGTTTCGCGCGGCGCATTCCACCGCTGCCATTCCGTTCCAGGATTGGATTGCCGTCCACCGCGCCGCCCACGCCGCCGGGTTGAACACCGGTGCTTCCATGCTCTGCACCGTCAAGGATCGCCCGGCTGAGTATGCCGCCCATCTTTTGGCGATTCGCACGCTGCAGGACCAGACCAACGGGTTCGTTCAGTTTGTTCCGATGGGGATCCAAAACAGAAACGTGGCCCAGTGGTATCTGGCCGCGCCAACGGCGGCGCAGTCGCTTCGTGCGGCGGCGGTTGCGCGGATATTTCTGGACAACATTCCCCACATCGCTGTTGCCCCTTCGCTGATGACCAGCGAGGGCGCTTTTGTTGCGTTAAGCTACGGGGCCAACATGATAGACCCCACCATTGCCGTTGACGATGTCCATTCCGATGAAGGCTTGGGGGAAGGCGCGGCGGCGCAGCCATCGCTTCCGGTGTTTGCCCCCTCCACAGCGCGGCAGCGTGCAGGAATCCTTCCCCGAATGGTCCACAGCCGAATCGTTGAATCCCGTTGGGTTCCGGTCCCGATGGATGCCACGTTCAACGAACTCTCCTCCCTAACGATTCTTGCCGAGCCGTAATGAGCCAGAACGGAGAACATTCCACGACTATCCCAATGCCAACGCTTGCACCTTCCCGAAAAAAACTGCGCGTGGTCGCAGCGGACTTCCTGAACTCACTTCCGCTAACCGTGGAAATGGCCGAGGATGAGCTGTTCAACTTCGAATACGTTGTCCCCAGCGAAGGGGCGCGCCAGATGATGGAGCAGGAATCCGACATCGCGCTGCTTCCGGTGGCGGCGGTGGCCGAGATTGGCGGGCTTGAGGTTGTGCCGGGCCCCTGCATCGGCGCAAACGGAAGGGTGGAGTCGGTGGTGATTGTTAGCCAGGTCCCGCTGGACAGCGTTGAGCGACTGTTCATTGACAACGCCAGCCGAACCTCGGTGGTGCTGGCAAAAGTGTTTATGGATTCGGTGGGGAAGGGGAGCATCCCGTTTATTCGGATGCCGGGCCAGGAGATTCCCGCAAGCGTGAAAGGGACCGACGCCGGGCTGCTGATTGCCGACATCGCCTTCCGTGAATCGAAGCAATTCAAGTACCGCCACGACCTTGCCGACGCGTGGAAACGGCTTACGGGCGAACCGTTCGTCTTTGCCGTCTGGGCCGCGCAGCCGGGGGTGCTTACCCCTGAGTTGGTGGAGCGGATCAACCGCCGGTTCTGGGACGGGATTGCGCGGAAGCATCAGATTATCGAGGAGTGGGCAGCACGCCACCAAATGCCAAAAGCTGAGGTTGCCGATTATTTGGACGAGCGGATTCAGTTCAATCTGAACAAGTCGGCTTGGTACGGGATGCAGGAGTTTTTCCGGCTGGCAAGCAACATGAAATTGCTGCCCGATGCGCGTGTGGAGTTTGCCACGCCGCAATCGCCGCAGAACGGCATTAACACGTTCGGGAAATTTGTGCCGGAGGTTGTTCCCTACAGCCGCAGCTACGGCGTGGACCGCATCCTTGCCCGCGCCGATTCGGGCCGCCGCATCAGTGTCCACGATGCCGAGCGGCTTTATCTGGAGGCCGATCTGACCGACATTGGCGAGGTGGCCAACAACATCCGAAGCCGGATGAACCCCGGGGGGCGCGTCAGCTACATCATTGCTCGGAACATCAACTACACCAACGTCTGCAACGTTGATTGCGGCTTCTGCGGTTTCTACCGAAGCGACGACCCAAAGCGAAAAGGGCACAACGAAGGCTACGTTCTAACCCGCGAACAGCTCCGCGAAAAAATGAACGAGCTTGCCGACGGCGATGGCGTGCAAGCGTTGGTCCAGGGCGGGGTCAACCCGAATCTTCCGCTGGAATATTACACGAACTTGCTCCGATGGATGAAGAGCGAATGGCCGCAAATCCAGCAGAACAGCTTCAGTGCCGACGAGGTGTTGGGGCTGTGCCCAAACAAAACTCCGCAGGAAATTTCCGCAGTGCTCCATGCCCTGCGCGATGCCGGGTTGGATACGTTCGCCGGTGCCGGGGCGGAGATTTTGGTGGACCGTGTCCGCAAGCGGGTAAGCTACAAGAAGAGCCGTTCGGCGGTCTGGCTGGAAGTGATGCGTCAGGTGGGGATCATGGGGATGAAGGCTTCGGTGACGATGCTGTATGGAATGGGGGAGACCACCCGCGACAAGTTTGCGCACATGGCCAAAATCCGCCAGCTGCAGGATGAGGTGGCGCCGTTCATGGTGTTTGTCACGTGGCCTTATCAGAAAGGCCCCGATCAGAAGATCAAGTCGTTCGACCAAGCCGGATCAACCTACCTGCGGGTCCAGGGAATTGCCCGGATATTCTTCGACAACATCCAGCACATCATGTGCAGCTGGGTGACGCAAGGTCCCGACATCGGCCAGACGGCGTTGTACTACGGTGCCGATGATTTCGGGTCGGTGATGTTCGAGGAGAACGTGGTTTCGGCAAGCGGAACCACCTTCAAGATGGACGCAAGCTCGATGGAGCATTGCATTGGCGAAGCGGGGTTCATCCCGTTCCGCCGCAAAGGGGATTTCAGCCCGTGGGACCCGGCGGAACATCAGGCACTGAAAAGCCAAAGCATCATCGCCGAGCTTACCCCGGGGATGATTTGAACAAGCGATGAACCAGTAGCCGTCGGTGTCTCGGCAGGCTAAAGACCTGCCGCTACCCCAACAGAATCGGAGCTGCCATTACACGGGTAGCCGCCCCGACCTCCGTCGGGATTGATAAAAGGTCTTTAGCCTTCGGTGTCTATCCCCTCGGCAGGCTAAAGACCTGCCGCTACCCTGACAGAATCGGAGCTGCCATTACACGGGTAGCCGCCCCGACCTCCGTCGGGATTGATAAAAGGTCTTTAGCCTTCGGCGTCTATCCCCTCGGCAGGCTAAAGACCTGCCGCTACCCCAACAAGATCGGGGCCGCCATTACACGGGTAGCCGCCCCGACCTCCGTCGGGATTGATAAAAGGTCTTTAGCCTTCGGTGTCTCGGCAGGCTAAAGACCTGCCGCTACCCCAACAAGATCGGGGCCGCCATTACACGGGTAGCCGCCCCGACCTCCGTCGGGATTGATAAAAGGTCTTTAGCCTTCGGCGTCTATCCCCTCGGCAGGCTAAAGACCTGCCGCTACCCTGACAGAATCGGAGCTGCCATTACACGGGTAGCCGAAGGTCTTTAGCCTTCGGCGTCTATCCCCTCGGCAGGCTAAAGACCTGCCGCTACCCTGATAAAGATCGGGGTCGCTACCCCGCAAGCAAAAACAAGAAGGGGATCAACAGTTTGCTGTTGATCCCCTTCTTCATTCTTCAGCCGATATTCAACGGCGGTGATGCTGCTAAAACAGCTTGCTCCATGCTGGATAGATAAGCAACCCAAGCCGTGGCTGGCTTAGGAAGAACTCCGAGGTTCGGCGTGGCAGCACCCGGTCGGACATGATCTGCGAGATATACCATTCCGCTGTTGGGGCAACAATGCCGTAGGGTGTTTTGATGTTAATGGCCACCCCGAACGACCCGCTAAGCCCCCATCCCGTCTCCACAAACGCTTTGTAGTTCGTGTCGCGGACTTCCTCAACCAGCCATTTCTCTAACCCGTAGGAATTGCGGAAATAGGTCATCCCCAACGAGGCATGAAGGTTCACCACCGATGCCGGGTTGCCGGTAAACCGGAAGTTGAAACCAATCTGCTGGTGGTCGTTCGGCGGCGCGAACTCCTCGCCAGTGGTGTTGGTGTAGATGGTGTCGTACAGCAGGGTGTTGCGGCTTTGGGTGTAGGTAAGGTCCAGCTGCAACCAATGAACATCAAGGCTGCGGAGCGGCGTGCCGCTTAGCCATACGCCATATCCCGGCACAGCGTTGGCATCGGTCAGCGACCCGCTGATGATGGTGGTGGAAGCAAAATGCCCGCCAAAACCGAACCATTTCTCGTACGGCTCGGAAGGCTTTTCTGGCGTGGGAAGCGAGTCGGCAGGGAAGGCCGGGGGCGTGATGCGGGCGGAAGCCGCTGCGTGCTGCTTGGCTCCATGCTTGACTGCTGTTGTCTGCTGGGCAATGGCCGCCGCAGAGGCCACAATCAGCAGTGTCATCAGTTGGAAAAAACGCTTGGCGTTGGCTGTTGTAGTCGTCATAATTTCTTGTAGGGTCGTGCCTCTCAATTCGGCCATCTTCTGTGCAACCAGCCCCACAAATGCGGGTTCGTTCCGTTTGCCACGGTGTGGGACTGGGGTCATGTACGGGGCATCGGTTTCAATCATGATTCGGTCGTCGGGGACGGCGCGGACGGCTTCGTCCAATGCCCCTTTGCTGAAAGTGATGTTGCCGGTGAAGGAGATCATTCCCCCCAGCGCCAGCGCCCGCTGCAACACCCCAACCCCACTGCTGAAGCAATGGAGTTGGAATTGCAGGCTGCCATCTTGCTCTTCCTCCAAAATCCGCAACACGTCCTCATCGGATTCGCGATTGTGGATCACTGCCGGAAGCCCAACGCTTTTGGCAATCTGAAGTTGCTTGCGGAACACCTCATGCTGCCGCGGCTTTGGGGCGAAGTCATAGTAGTAATCCAAACCGATTTCCCCAACGGCAATTCCGCTCCCTTGCCGAAGCAACCGCTGAACCTCGTCAAGGTCGCTGTCCTGAATCTCCGCCGCATGATGCGGATGCACCCCAACGGCAACGTGGATCTGCGGGAACCGTTCGGCCAGCGCTAACGCTGGCGCAAATTCTTGTGGCTTCGTGGCGGGTATCACCACGGCTTCCACCCCGGCTTCGGTTGCGCGCTCCAGCACTTGCTCGATGTCGTCGGCAAAGCGGCCCACGTACAAGTGGGCGTGGGTGTCAATTAGCGAGTGCATCCAAAACCTCCTGGACGTGGCCGTTCACTTTCACTTTGGGGAAGATATGCTTGATCTTCCCCCGCTTGTCAATGATAAACGTCGTCCGCTCCACCCCCATGTACTTCCGGCCATACATGCTTTTCTCCACCCAAACCTGATACCGGTTCACGATCTCCTTCTCAGGGTCGGCCAGCAACGGGAAGTTGAGCGATTCCTTGTCGGCAAACTTCCGGTGGCTTTTTACGGTGTCGGGGCTGGCCCCAAGCAGGACCACATCCTGCGCCGCCAGTCGGTTCAGGTTGTCGCGGAAGTCGCAGGCTTGCGTCGTGCAGCCGCTGGTCAAGTCCTTTGGATAGAAATAAAGCACCACCGTGCGGCCGCGATACTGCTTCAAACGGTGCGTGATCCCGTCTTGATCCTGGGCCGTGAAGTCGGGGGCAAGGTCGCCAACATTCAGCATGGTCTGGTTTGATTGATCTGGTTATCGTTTGCCGCCAAATTTCTTCCCGCCCCCTGGCCGCCCTCCGCCAAACCCTTTGTTGAAGTTGCGCTGCGGACGGTCGTTGTCGCGATCACCGAAGTTGCGCCGTGGACGGTCGTCGTTGCGGTCGCCGAAGTTGCGACGTGGGCGGTCATCGTTGCGATCGCCAAAGTTGCGACGCGGGCGGTCCTCGTTGCGATCACCGAAGTTGCGACGTGGGCGGTCATCGTTGCGATCGCCGAAGTTGCGACGCGGGCGGTCATCGTTGCGATCGCCGAAGTTGCGACGCGGGCGGTCATTGTCGCGGTCGCCGAAGTTGCGTCGTGGACGGTCCTCGTTGCGATCACCGAAGCTGCGACGTGGGCGATCCTCGTTGCGATCACCGAAGTTGCGGCGCGGGCGGTCGTTATCGCGGTCGCCGAAGTTGCGACGTGGGCGGTCGTCGTTGCGGTCACCGAAGTTGCGGCGCGGGCGGTCGTCGTTGCGGTCACCGAAGTTGCGGCGCGGGCGGTCGTCGCGATCACTGAAGTTGCGTCGTGGGCGGTCGTCGCGGTCGTTGTTTCTTGCCTCGGAACTGCGTCGCGGGCGGTCGTCGCGGTCGTTGAAGCTGCGCCGTGGCTGGTGTTCTTCGTCGGATTCTTCTTCGCTGCCGGCTTCGTCGTTGCCCTCATCGTCTAGCATGAATCGTTCGGCACTCCGTTTCCGGATTGGGCGGTTTCCTCCGTCGGCTTCGTCCTTGCTCCACGGCGTTCTGCTTGCAGGCTCCGCTTTGCTTGCAGGCTCCATTGCAAGCGTTTCATCCTCCATCTCTATTTCTTCCATTTCTCTTTCCATCTCATCTTCTTCGCTTCCGGAGTATGGCCCAAGAACCAGAACAAATTCGCCGCGAAATTTTTTCTCCACGAATTTTTCATTCAGTCCGGCAAGGGTGTCGTGCAGGACGGATTCGTTCGGCATGGTCAGGTTCATTGCCAGCGCAGCCGGGCGTGTGGGCATGGCATCGGAAAGGATGGAGAGAAGGGAGCGCAGGCGGTATGGGGTTTCCAGAATCACCACGGTGCGCAAGCGGTGGCGCAGCGCGCGTGCGGCGGATTCCCGCTCGCCAATTTTGCGGGGAAGGAATCCCACCATGTCGAACTCATCAATCCCAAAACCGCTTACCATCAAGGCGGTGGTGATGGAGCTTACGCCAGGGATGACCGTTGGCCGAAGCTCACGTTCGCGCAATTTCTGGACCAGTGCCGCGCCCGGGTCCGCCACCAGCGGAAGCCCAGCATCGCTGATAACGGCAACGGTTTTGCCAGCGTCCAGCAGGGCAATCACTTCTTCGGCGGCTTCTTCCTCGTTGTGTTCGTTCATCTCCATCAGCTTCGCGCTGATGTTGTGGGTCCGCATGATTCGCGCCCCAACTTTCGCTTCCTCGCACACCACAACGTCGGCGTTGGCAAGGGTGCGGATTGCGCGCAGGGTGATGTCGCCATCGTTGCCGATGGGGACCCCCACAAAAAAGATATTCCCCGAACGCCGCAGCCGGGGCGCGTCGGCTTCATCCCCCTCAGCACCTTCTACCTCTGCTTCCTCTCCCGATTCTTCGGGCTGGGGTGGTTGCTGGTTGGCCGTTGCCGCTGGCTCAGTTTCGGTTTCGATTGCCGCTGGCTCGGTTGTTCCGGCGGGCGTGCCGGCAGTTTCCGGAGCGGTTGTTTCGGCTTCCAGAGGCTGTTGTTCGGTTGGTTCGGTTGGCAACGTGGTTTCTTCGGCGTTACCGGTTTCGTTGGTCATGTATTGCGTTGATAAAAAGGATTCGAGTATCTACAATTTCTCCGCCGTGGCGTGGGTTCCGCAGCTGGCTATCCTTGTTGCTGCGGGATCATCGAGCGTTGGTACCATTCGCGCAGCAGCATCACCACCACGGCGGTGATGGGGACGGCAACCACCAGGCCCAAAAAGCCAAAGAAGTGGGCGAAGACGAACAGCGAGGCGATCATCACCACGGGGTGAAGGCCGACGCTTTCGCCGATAATGTTTGGTTCAATCAAGTAGGCATTCAGCGCGTGCAAGCCGCCAATCATCCCGGTGGTGATTAACGTGTGAATCCAGAAATCGCCCGGGGCAAACAGATAGAACACCATGGCGATTCCCAAATTCATGAACATCCCAATGGTTGGGATGAAGTTGCAGACCCCGGTAAGAATCCCAATCACCACGGCGTAGGGGACATCGAACAGCACCAGCGTTGTGGTTGCCAGCACCGCCACAATCGAGCTGGTGGTGAGGATGCCCCGAAGGTAACTGCTGATGATGTGATCGGTGCGGCGAACAAGATGGACGTACCGCTTGTTGTCGCGCAGAAGCACGCGCCGCACGAACCCCCGCAGTCGCTCGAAATCCAGCATCATGTACAACGCCAGCACCGGAATGGCGATAAGATTGAACACCCCTTCCAACACTGTGGTGAGGTTCTTCACCACCTCGAACAACGTGCTTGCCAACCACAAGCCAACCCCTTTCAGCTGCGGAAGGATTTGGCTTACCACAATTTCTTGGGCCTGTTTTTTGGGGATTCCCAATCGGGTGAGTTGCTCGGTCAGTTTGTCCTTATCCAGGAACCTGTTCGCATCCCGCAGCATTGCTTGGGCCGAGGTCCAAAGGTTGTTGATCTCATCAATCACCGGCGGGATCACGTAGAAGCCAATCAGCACGTAGGTGCCAAGAATCATCAGCACGATGGTCACCGATGTTGCCCAACGGGGAATTCCCCGCCGTTGGAACCGAAGCACCAACGGCGAAAGGATGTAGGCGATGATGAACGCTGCGATAAACGGAAACAACACCCCCGCCAGCGTGGTGCAAAGCCACAGCAGGAAGGTCCCAACCCCCAACTGCATCACCCTGCGCGAAACGATCTCGCGGCGGAATGGATAGAGCAAAAACACAAGGGCAGCGGTGATGAAAAAATCAACCACAAGCCCGTAGTTGCTGCTGACGGTGAACAGCAGCAGCCCGTACAACGCAAACCCACCCACCAACGCAAACATCTCCTGCGGGCGGATGCTGCGCCGCAAAGCGATGTGCGGGCGGCGCGTGTTCCGCGGGCCATGCCCCGCTGTTGGCGCGGGTTGGCCGCCGTCGGGTCCGTGCGTTGGGGAAGTGGGTTGTGGCGCTGCTTCCTGCGTGTGTTCCATCTCTTCTACGGCGGTTGTGTTGTTGATTCCTGCATCACGTGGCTGGCCGAGGCCCCGGGCGCATGGTTAGCGCGCGCCGGTGCTCCCGAACCCGCCCGCGCCGCGCTCGCTTGGCGCAAGCTCCGTCTGTTCTTCCCAGTCAATCCGTTCGTAGCGTGCAATCACCGCTTGGGCGATTCGGTCGCCACGTTCGATGGTGAACGGCTCGCTCCCCAGGTTCACCATCAGCACGTGGATTTCGCCACGGAAATCTTCATCAACGGTTCCTGGGGAGTTAATCATGGTGATGCCGTGGCGGATTGCAAGCCCGCTGCGGGGGCGCACCTGGCACTCAAGCCCGGGTGGGAGCGCAATGGCAATCCCGGTGGGGACCGCTGCCCGCCCAAACGGCTGGATTGTCACCGGCGCGGCAACCGCAGCACGAAGGTCCATGCCAGCCGCGCCAGCGGTTGCGTAACTGGGGAGGGGAAGGTCATCGAACCCCTCCCGCACGCGAATAATCGGGACGGAAATTCCCATGTTAGTTGAATGCTGCAATGTCGGTGATGTCCTGACCCAGAATCAACGTGTGGATGTCGTGCGTCCCTTCGTAGGTTTTTACCGACTCCAAGTTGGCGGCGTGGCGCATCACGGGATACTCATCCAGAATGCCGTTTGCGCCGTGAATCTCACGCGCTAACCGTGCGCACTCCAACGCCATCCAGACGTTGTTCCGCTTGGCCATGGAAATTTGCTGCGGGCGGACGGTTCCGGCATCCTTCAGCTGTGCAAGCCGCCAGCAAAGCAACTGGGCTTTGGTGATCTCGTTCAACATCCAAACCAGTTTATCCTGGACCAGCTGAAACCCGCCGATTGGCTTGTCGAACTGGATGCGCGTTGTGGCGTATTTCACCGACGACTCGAAGCACGCAATCGCCGCGCCGATTGCCCCCCAGCTGATCCCATACCGTGCTTGATTTAAGCAGGAGAGCGGGCCGCGCAGCCCCTGGACCCCGGGCATGATGTGCGTTTTGGGAATCTCGCAATCCTGGAACACCAGCTCGCTGGTGACCGATGCCCGAAGCGAGTGCTTCCCTTTCATTTCCGGCGCGGTGAAGCCTGGGGTTCCTTTCTCCACCATGAACCCGCGAACCACACCATCCAGCTTTGCCCAAACCACCGCAATGTCGGCAAGGGTTCCGTTGGTGATCCACATTTTGGCCCCGTTCAGCACGTAGCCGCTGTCGGTTTCGCGGGCGGTGGTGATCATTCCGCTGGGGTTGGACCCGAAGTCCGGCTCGGTAAGCCCAAAGCAGCCAATCGCCTCGCCGGAAGCAAGGCGCGGAAGCCAGTGGCGTTTCAGTTCCTCGCTGGCATACTGCCAGATTGGGTACATCACCAGCGAGCTTTGGACCGAGACGGTGCTGCGGACGGCGGAATCGCCCCGCTCCATCTCCATGTTAATCAGCCCGTAGCACATGGAGTTCATCCCGCCGCCGCCATATTCTTCGGGGATTGTCGCGCCAAAAATGCCAAGATCGCCGAACCGTTTGATAAGGTTCATCGGCGCGGTTCCTGCGCGGTAGTGATGCTCGATAATCGGCAGAATTTCCTCATCAACAAAGGAGCGGACCGTGTCGCGCAGCAACCGCTCTTCTTCGGTCAGCAGGCCGTTGATGTCGTAATAATCGGGAGTTATGATCGGCATGAAATCGGGAATATGTGTTGGTTATCGCCTACGTACGTTTCGCGCTTCTTGATGACTATCGCTGCCGTTTTGCACGCCGTGCCGGGGCCGGGCGTGCAATTTCGGCGCGGCAAAATAACCAACCCCAAACGAACCACCCCCCGAACCCGCCCCCACCCTTTGCAAGAACTTGTTAGTTCCCCCGCTCGCGCCGCCGCCCGAAGCAGGCGCGGGGCTTCCAAATCGGTAACTTTGCCCCAGTTCAATCCCAGCACACACACACGCCGATGACAGCCCGACACGTTGCCGACATCCTTTCCGAAATAGAGACGCTTCTGACCCTTCATGGCGAAGATGAGTTCCGCAGCCGCGCTTTTGGGCGGGCGGCGCGCGCGCTGGAAACCACCCAGGTTGACCTTGAGCAAGCCGCGCAACAGGGCGCGGTTCTGGGAATCCCAGGAATCGGAAAAGGCCTTGCGCCGGAGGTGATGGAGATTCTGCAGACCGGGAAATCCGCAACGCTGGAGGGGCTGAAAGCCCAGACCCCGCAGGGGCTGATGGACATCTTGCAGGTGCGCGGCCTGGGGGCAAAAAAAGTGCGGGCATTGTGGCAGCAGCTTGGACTTACCACGCTGGGGGAGCTTGAGTACGCTTGCACCGAAAACCGCGTGGCGGGGCTTGCGGGGTTCGGGCAGAAATCGCAGGAGAAGATTCTTGCCGGAATCCAAGACGTGAAGAAGCGGCGCGGGAAGCTCCGGCTTGACGGCGCAACGACCCTTGCCGAGGCACTGCTGCCGCAGCTTCGCGCAATCCCCACGGTGGAGCGTGCCGAAATCGCCGGGCGGCTGCGGCGGGGGTATGAAGAAATTGAGGTTCTTTCCTTCGTCGTGCAATCTGGTTTCCCCGAAACGGTGGAGCACAAGGTGGCCGGGTTGGGGGAAATCAGCGAGGTGGCGCGGCGGGGGAACGTTATTGTTGCCAAGTTCGATGGCGAAATCAAGATTCGCATTGAGGTTGCCGATGCCGACCACTTCATTGCCACCTTCCACCACCGCTCCGGCGCAAGCGATTACAACATGATGATCTCCATCCCCTTGGAACAGAAGGGGTATGAGTTGACCGAGAACGACCTGCTTCGCGATGGCGTTTCCGTTCCGCTGGCCAGCGAGGATGAGCTGTTCCGGCTTGCGGGGGTGCAGCCGATTCCGGTGGAGCTGCGCGAAGGGATTGACGAAGTTCGCCGCGCCGTGGATGGGACGATTCCCCGCTTGGTCCAGATGGAAGATTTGCAAGGGGTGATGCACGTCCATTCCACATGGAGCGACGGCCAAAACTCCATCCAACAACTTGCCGACCATTCCCGCGCGCTGGGCTACCGCTACCTTCTGCTGTGCGACCACTCCAAAGCCGCCTTCTACGCCAACGGCCTTGATGAGAAACGGCTGATGGCGCAAGGGAAGGAGATTGACGAAATCAACAAGCGGTTCGACCCGGCGGAGTTCCGGGTGCTGAAGGGGATCGAGTGCGACATCCTTGCCGACGGGAGCATGGACCTGAGCGACGACGCGCTGGCTTCGTTGGACGGGGTGGTGGCTTCCATCCACAGCAGTTTCAATCTTCCGCCGGAAGCGCAAACCGAACGGCTGTGCCGCGCACTGGAGCACCGCTACGTGACGATGCTGGGCCACCCCACGGGGCGGCTGATCCTTTCGCGAACCGGCTACAACCCCGACTTGCGGCAAGTGATCCTGACGGCAGCGCGGCATGGCAAGTCTATCGAGCTGAACGCCAACCCGCACCGCCTTGATCTTAGCTGGCGGATGATTCGGTTTGCCGTTCGCAAAGGGGTGAAGATTGCCATTAACCCCGATGCCCACTCGCTGGAGGGCTTCAACGTCCTTCGCTACGGCATCACCATTGGCCGCAAGGCTTGGCTCCGAAAAGAAGACGTGTTGAACGCCCTGAGCGCCGATGAATTCCTGGCAGCATCGGCACGGATGCGGGGGGAAGGAGCCTGAGAGAAGAGCAAGAGAACCAGAGATCACCGAGATCAATCTGAACAAAAAAAATCCCATGCACGATACGACCATCATTGACGGAAAAACCGTTGCCGCAGCGATTGAAGCAGGCATCAAAGCCGATGCGGAACTCCTTGCTGCGCAACGGGGAATCACCCCGGGGCTTGCCGTGGTGCTGGTGGGCAACGATCCCGCTTCGGCAACCTACGTCCGGTCCAAAGGGAAGGCCTGCGCGCGGCTTGGATTCTACTCCGCCACCCACACGCTGCCGGAGGAGACCACCGAAGCGGAACTGCTTGCACTGATTGCCGAGCTAAACGCCGACGAGCGGGTCCACGGAATCCTTGTTCAATCCCCCATGCCGAAGCATATCAACCCGGACCGCGTTGTGCTGGCGATTGACCCGCGCAAGGATGTTGATGGCTTCCACCCAACAAACGTTGGGCGGCTGGTGATTGGGCTTCCTTCGCCGGAACCGTGCACGCCGTCGGGGGTGATTGCCATGCTGAAGCATTACGGAATCGCCACGCGTGGGAAACGGGCCGTGGTGGTTGGGCGCAGCATGCTGGTGGGGAAGCCGCTGGCAAACCTGCTGCTGCGGAAAGGGGAAGGGGGGGATGCAATCGTCACCGTTGCCCACTCGGCCGCGGGCGATTTGGGGAGCATCACCCGCCAGGCGGATATCCTTGTGGCGGCAATCGGACGGCCAGGCTACATCACCCCCGACATGGTGAAACCCGGCGCGGTGGTGATTGATGTTGGGATCAATCGAGTGGAGGACCCCGCCGCCGAAAAAGGCTACCGAATCGTTGGCGATGTTGACTTCGACGCGGTTGCCCCGGTGGCATCGGCAATCACCCCGGTGCCGGGCGGCGTTGGGTTGATGACCATTGCCATGCTGATGAACAACACGCTCCGCTCGGCGCAAGGAGCCTTCAACTGATGCAGAACGACGATTGGGAATTTGATTTTGAGATTGATGGAGTCCCAGACCCCGAAGCCAACCCGCGCCCACACAAGGAGCGGAAGAAGTTCACGGTGCTGTTCCAGGACGACCATCTTATCGCCTTCGACAAAGCCTCGGGGGTGTCAACCATTCGGGAACGGTTCGAGGTTGGGACCTCGCTGAAGGAGATTGCCGAGCAGCGGTATGGCCAGCTTTGGACCGTGCACCGGATTGACAAGGACACCAGCGGCGTGGTTCTGTTCGCCCGCGATGCCGACACGCACAAAGCCTTGAACGATCAGTTCGAGCAGCGCACAACCATCAAGCGATATGCGGCAATCGTGGAGGGGGAGATGATGGAGCCGGAGATGACGATTGACATCCCGATCATCACCGACCCGGCGCACCCCGGGCGGATGAAACCTTCGGCCACCGGAAAGCCTTCGCTGACCGTGCTTGCCGTGCGCGAGCGGTTCCGTGGTTTCACCTTTGCCGAGGCACGCCCCCACACCGGACGGCAGCACCAAATCCGCGTCCATTGCCGCGCCGTGGGCCACCCGCTGGCGGTGGACCCGATGTACGGCAACCAGGATAAAATCCTTCTATCCACCCTGAAACGGAAGTTCAAAGATTACGGACGCGAGGAGCACCCGCTGATTGACCGCCTGACGCTTCATGCCGAGGAGCTAACGGTCCAGCACCCAGCAACCGGACAGCCGATCACCTTCCACGCGGACCTTCCCCGCGACCTTCGGGCATTGCTGACGCAGCTGAGAAAAGTGAGAAAGAAGGAAGAGGAGTAACGGGGACCGCAATGCGCATCGTGAAATCCATCTGGATATGGCTTAGCTCCGTGACGTTGCTGACGTTGTGGCTGATCCCCGTTGGCGTGGTCCGGCTGCTGGATCGCGACCCGGCGCGATACCGCACCGGAAGGACCCTTCGAAGGTTGGCCCCAATTTTAGTGGCCATCAACCCGATGTGGCGGCTGCGAACCGAAGGGGTGTTGGTGGGGGACCCGCGCCGGCCATACGTGGCAGTTAGCAACCACCAGTCGTTTGCCGACATCCCGTTCATCTCCACGCTTCCGTGGGAGATGAAATGGCTTGCGAAAGCGGAGTTGTTCAAGGTTCCGGTGCTGGGGTGGTTGATGCGGCTTGTGGGGGATATCATGGTGGATCGCCAGGACCGCCGCCGCGCCGCGCAATCGCTGGTTCATGCGGCACGGTATCTGCAAAATCATTGCTCCGTGTTCTTCTTCCCGGAAGGAACGCGCAGCCGCGACGGGCGTGTAGGGGGCTTCACCGACGGCGCGTTTTTGTTGGCCGTTCGCCAGGGGCTTCCCATTCTCCCCATTGCCATTGATGGTTCGGGCGATTGCCTTCCCAAAAACACGTGGCTGTTTGGCCAGCCGCGAACGGTCCGCTTATCGGTGCTTCCGCCGGTCCGGACCGAGGGATTAACCACAAAGGATGTTGGGGCAATCCGCCAGCAAGTTCGCCAGCAGATTATTGGCCAGATAGCCGCATGGCGCGGCGTTCCTGCCGGCGACGTTGATGCCCTTTTGCAGAACCAACCAGCAACAACAAACGAATCTGAACAACCATGAGCCAGCAATCCCACACGAAGATTTTTTTTGGCAGAACAGCAATCCTTGCTGCGGCGTTTCTGCTGGCGGCCGGGGTCGCGCTCCGCGCCCAGGACACGCCCCGGAAGCAATCGCCACGGCACTGCTTGTGGAAGGTGAGTTCCCCCACCAACACCATCTACCTGCTGGGTTCCATCCATTTGTTGAAGGAGGATATCTACCCGCTGGATACGGTGATTGAATCGGCAATCAACCAGGCCGAAGTCTATGCCTTCGAGGCCGATCTGGACAGTTTTGACCAGGACGCGATTGCCGGGCTGATGCTCAGCAAAGGGATGTACACCGGGGAGAAAACCCTGAAAAACTCCATCGCCAAATCCACCTACCAAAAGGTCGCAAAAGCGTTGGAAAAACAGGGGCTGGCGATCACGCTGTTCAACAAATTCAAACCCTGGGTGGTTGCCTTAACCATCATGGGGTTGCAGCTGAAAGAAGCAGAGATGAAAGCCGAGCATGGCATTGACAAATACGTCCACGGCAAGGCCGAAGAGCGGGGGAAACCAACCGCCGCGCTTGAGGCCGTCACCGACCAGATCAACCTGTTTTCATCGCTGAATGATGCCGCGCAGGAGTCGTTCCTGAAGCAATCGCTGGATGGGGCCAGCCACGGGAAGGCGGCAAAAGATGTGAACACCATTGTGAAAGCGTGGCAAAAAGGGGACCTGAAATCGCTGGAGAAGCTGCTGCAAAAAACCTACAAGTCCGACCCCGAATTCTACAAGCGCGCCGTCACCGACCGCAACCACAATTGGATGCCGAAAATCGAGGAGTTCCTGGCCGGGACGCAACCCCACTTGGTCACGGTTGGCGCGCTTCATTTGGTTGGGAAGGAAGGGGTGGTGGAGCTGCTTCGCGCAAAAGGGTACTCGGTTCAACAACTTTAGATATTGATCGCACACTCAAAATTGCACACTCAGGCATGACCGCACGAAACTTCTTTTCCGGCATTGTTGGAACGCTGATCGCTGGGCTGCTTCTTGCAAGCTGCGGCGGCGACAAACCAACCGAGCGCAACGGGGGCGATACGGGAACAACGGCTTCGCCGCCAACAACGCCAACAACCCCAAACACTCCATCGCTTCCGCCGCCGGCTACTGCCGGGCCGGAGGAGTTCACGTTTCAAGTGGTCAACAAATTCCCGCACGACCCGAAGGCCTACACGCAAGGGCTGGTGTGGCTTGATGGATATTTCTACGAGACCACCGGGTTGTTCGGCCAGTCAACGCTGCGGAAGGTGGAGCCAACCACCGGAAAGATTCTGAAGAAGGTGGCACTGGACTCCGAATTTTTTGGGGAAGGAATGGTGATTCGTGATGGAAAAATCTACCAGGTCACGTGGAAGAACCAAACGGGGTTCATCTACGACCTGAACACCTTCAGCCAGATTGCCACGTTCCAATATCCCGGCGAAGGCTGGGGGCTGGCGCAGAATGACCAATACCTGATTCTGAGCGATGGCTCGAACGTCCTGCGGTATCTGGACCCCAGCAACCTGCGTGAAGTTGGAAGGGTGAATGTGTTCGACGGAGGCAGCGGCGTGGACCAGTTGAACGAGTTGGAATTCGTCAACGGGAAGGTGCTGGCAAACATCTACCAAACCAACCGCATCGCGCAGATTGACCCCTACTCCGGCAAAGTCACCGGCTGGATTAACCTAAGCGGCCTGCTGAAACCGGAAGAGCGCGGGCGCGACACCGGAGTCCTGAACGGCATTGCCTACGATGCCAAATCGGACCGGCTGTTCGTCACCGGAAAACAGTGGCCGTTCGTCTTCGAAATCAAGCTGGTGAAGCGGGGGAATCCTTCACAGCCGGTGGCCGCCAACCATTCCTGAACAACGCCCACCTCTCACACCATTTTTTTTCATGCAAGCCAAACCATTGTTTGTTGAGATCGGCAACAGCACCATCAAGTGCGTGGAGGATTTGAACGCCCGCATCCCTGAGGTGCTGCGGTTTCGGGAGGTTGCCGAGTTTCTTGAACGCTTCCAGCCCACCCCGGACCGCCCCGTGGTTTGCGCTCCGATTGGGGAGGAGCTGAGCAAGCAGGCCATGCCCCATTTGCAGGCGTTCCCGCAGCTTCGAGTGGTTGCCCGCCAGGACCTTGCCGACTTTGTTGGAAGCAGCTACGACACCCCGGAAACGCTTGGCCTGGACCGTGTGCTGAACCTGTTCGGGATGAGGAAGGATGGGATTGTGATCTCCTGCGGAACGGCCATCACGATTGACGCGATCCATGGCGGGCGGCCATACTGGGGGGCAATCATGCCGGGGTTCCGAACCAGCACCGAAGGGCTGCACCAACGCGTCCCGCTTCTGCCCGTGATTGACCCCGACCAGCCGCCAGAATACCCCGCCCGCACCAGCATCGGATCGGTGACAAACGGGATTGTTGCGGGAACAGCCTACGGCGCGGCGGGGATTGTTGGAACCCTGAACCACCGCCTGTTTGGCGGCTCCGGCAAAGTGGTCCTAACCGGCGGCGACGCACTGCTGATGCGCCGTCTGTGGGAATCCTGGGCGCACGTCGAAGTGGATGAAGTCCTGCTGTTCCGAGGGATGAGAAAAACGGGGTGATACCGCAGGGTAGCGGCAGGTCTTTAGCCTGCCCAGTCTGTGTTCCGAGGGATGAGAAAAGCGGAGTGAAAAACAAAATGGAGTGAAGAGTTCAGCGACCTCTTCACTCCATTGTATTTCCTCCCTGTGCAGAGGCTTGGCAACTCCATCTGGGTGATGGATCCCGCCACCGCAGCAAGCCCCCTTCCCGCCTCCCCCAATTCTGGGGGAGGGGCTGGCAGAGCATGACCTGGGCAGCAGCGAACAAGCAATCTTTCTAGAAACCATTTCCCCCCAGCATTGGAGGGACGCGCAGCCGCTTGCGGCGAAGCAGGGGGGCGCGATGGAAACGGTGTGATCCTTCTCCTCTGCTGGATCAGGCTTAATCTGAAATTACTCCATCACCCCTGCCCTACCCGAAACGGCAGCAATGCTTCCTCAATGGTTATGGCATCGGGGAAGAAGGATGCGATTTTTTGGATCACGGCATCCACCAGCGCATCGGGGCAGGACGCGCCGCTGGTGAGCACAAGCTCCAGCGGGCGGTCAACGGCTGGCAGCCACCCCTGGGCCTGCACCACGGTGCCGGAATGGAGATCGAAATGGCGGATGGAGGATTGATCCAGAATCTCATCGGCATCGCGGATGAAGTAGGTGGGCATCTTCTGCTGGCACAGCTCAACCAAGTGGGAGGTGTTCGAGCTGTTGTAGCCGCCAACCACAACGGCCAAATCTCCGCCGGCATCAATCAGCGCGGTGGTGGCTCCTTGATTCTCGTTGGTGGCGTAGCAAAGGGTGTCGCGGGTGTCGGCAAAATGCTCGGCGATGGTTGATTCGCCGTGGCGGGCCACCATTGCTTGGCGCAGGCGGTCGGCAATGGCTTGGGTCTCTTGGGCCAGCATCGTTGTCTGGTTCACCACGCCGATTCGGTTCAAATCGTTTGCAGGATTGAACCCTTCCGAGCTTCTGCTTCTGAACCACTCCTCGAACTTCTCCAAGCCTTCGCGCCCTTCAATAATTGCGGCTAACCGCTCGGTTTCTTCCATGTTCTCCACCACAACGGTTGGCGCGCTGCTGCGGCTGTGGCTGAAGGTTGCGCGGGTTTCTTCGTGGTTCCATTTGCCATGGACCACCACCGTGCAATCCCGTTCCCCCAGGGTTGCGGTTCGGTTCCAGACCTTCTCGACAAAGGGGCAAGTGGTGTCGTAGCGGTAGGGGTCAATCCCGCGCTGGCTAAGCTGTTGCTGGATTTCCAGAGTGGTCCCGAATGCCGGAACGATGACGATGTCGTCTGGGGTAAGGCTATCCCAACCAACAATCTGCTGGCCGGAAGTGGTCATCATAAACTGCACGCCGCGCTGGCGAAGGTCATCGTTGACGTGCGGGTTGTGGATCATCTCCGACAGCAAAAATATCCGTTTGTCGGGGTGGAGCTCAACGGCGCGGTAGGCAATCTCGATGGCGTTCTCCACCCCGAAGCAAAACCCAAAATGCCGCGCCAATCGGAACCGCACCGGCCCAAGGTCCAGCACCGAAGGGGCGTAATCCCGGCGGCGTGGGTCTTGCAGCTTTCGCGCATTTTTCACCACCGAGATGATCGGGGAGCGGTAGAAGAGCGGGATATCGAAAGAGCGTGCCATTGTTCGTTTAGGAAGAAAAAGGAACCGGAGCAGCAGGCCGCTGCTCCGGTTCAAAAATAGCGGCTTCGCACCCTGTGGTAAAAGGGGAAGCGCGTCACAAGGTTTACGCGGCCATTGGGACCGTGCGGGCGGCAAGGCGGGGGAGCGGGGAAGCCGCAGTGGTCGGGTTCGGCGACGCGGCGGGCAGCCCAATCGCCCCATCCGTTTCCGGAATTGGCGGATGTTTGGCTTGGCGGCGTTCCTGCTGGCGTTTGGTCAGCCGCCCCAATCGCTCCTGGCGAAATCGCCCCTGGATCCGCCGGCGGAAGAAGCTCCCTTTGGAGGGGGAACGAAGGAATTGCACGAAGACATCGTGCGGCACATTCTCAAAAAGGTAGATTCCGCCGCCGGTGAAAATCACCTCCAATTGGCGGTTTTTGGGGTCGTACCCAATTGCGTGAATGGCGTTTGAGTTGACGGTGGTTAGCATCATGGCGGTGCCTGTTCAAATGGTTGCTGGGCGTTGTCTGTGCGGTCTTCCGGTGGCAAAGGAACAGCCAACTGTTGCGTCAGTTTTGGCCACATTCCTTTGACGAATTAGGTGGGGGAATGATGTGGAAGCAAGGGACTTTTTTTGCCCCACTTTACAGTTTGTGCCTCCGTCTGCGAACTTCAAAGAAGTTCAGTTGCTTTCCAACAATGCTTTGCTATTTTTGCCCCGTCCTTCAATCCAAACCTGTGGCTACCAAAGCCCGATTTCCCGGGTCCTCCATGATATCAGTCTCTTCCCACATCGCCTCGTTACGGGCCTACCAGCCTGGCAAATCCGTCGCCGAAGTTGAACAAGAATTAGGGATCACCGGCGCGGTGAAACTTGCCTCGAACGAGAATCCGCTTGGATCGTCGCCCCTTGCGCTGCAGGCAGCGGCGGAGTCGTTGCAGCACCTTACCCACTACCCCGATGCCGGGTTGCGGCTTCGGCAAGCGTTGGCCGAGCGGTTCGTGATTCGCCCGGAGAACGTGATCTGTGGCAGCGGCGGGGAGTCCATCATCAGCAACGCGTTGCACACATTTTTGGACGGCGAGGATGAGATGATTAGCAGCGAAGGGACGTTCGTGGGGTTTTTGGTGCTTGCGCATGCTTCCGGGAAGAAGACCCACTACGTCCCGCAGCGGAACAACGGGTACGACCTTGACGGAATCCTTCGGAAGATCAACGACCACACGAAGATCATCTACATTGCCAACCCGAACAATCCCACCGGGACGGCGGTGACCACCAACGCGCTGGAGCGGTTCATGGAGAAGGTTCCGGAGCACGTTCTGGTGATCCTTGATGAAGCCTACTTCGAGTACGCCGACGGCTGGCCCGATTACCCAGATTCGATGCACTACCGCTGGGACAACGTCCTGACGGTCCGCACGTTCAGCAAGGCGTACGGGCTTGCTGGAATCCGTATTGGCTACGGGATGGCGCATTCGGACATCATCGGCAAGATGATGAAAGTGAAGCTGCCGTTCGAGCCAAACACCCCCGCCGAAGAAGCCGGATTGGCCGCCTTGAAGGATGAAGAATTTCTGCGCCAAACCGTTGAGCTTAACCGTGAATCGGTTCTGTATTACCACCGCGAGTTCGAGCGGATGGGGCTGGATTTTGTTCCAACCCTTGCCAACTTCGTGATGATCACCTTCCGCGACCACGACCGCATGATGCGGATCTTTAACGGCCTGATGCAACGGGGGATTATCACCCGCCCGCTGACCGCGTTTGGGCTTCCGAACTGCCTGCGGATTTCCACCGGCACAATGGAGCAAAACGCCCGCTGCGTGGCGGCATTGGAGGAAGTTCTGAACGAAGAGTTAGTCCACTAACCCAGCTTCGTTATTGGCCACGTGGGCAGCATCGGCCCAACATTCCGCAAGCAAAAAGCTACCAACCGAATCAACACATAATTTTTCCCGAACATGGAAACAGCAGAACAACTCCGTGAAGCCGATCAGGGGCAAGACCTGTTCAAGATTCACGGCACGCATCACATTGAGTTTTACGTTGGCAATGCAAAGCAGGCCGCGTATTTCTACCGCCGCGCAATGGGCTTTGCGCTTACCGGCTACTGCGGCCCGGAAACCGGTGTCCGCGACCGTGCAAGCTACTTGTTGGAGCAAGGGAAGGTCCGCCTTGTGCTGACCACGCCGATCAATCCAGAGAACCCCATGGCGGACCACATCTACAAGCATGGCGACGGCGTGCGCGACATCGCCATCCACGTTGAGGATGCCGAGGAAGCCTACCGGATTGCCACCGAACGGGGTGCCCGTGGGGTGATGGAACCGACGGAGACCAGCGACGCAAACGGCACGGTGAAAATCGCCACGGTTGCCACCTACGGCGACACGGTCCACAGCTTTGTGGAACGCCGCAATTACAACGGCCCGTTCCTTCCAAACTTTGCCCCGCGCCAAGATTCGCTTGCCGTTCCCATTGGGCTGAAGCACGTGGACCACGTTGTTGGAAACGTGGATTGGAACAAGATGGAGGAGACCGTCAATTTCTACAAAAACGTCTTCGGGTTCAGCCGTTTCGTCAGCTTCGACGACAAGGACATCTCCACCGAATACTCCGCGCTCCGTTCCACCGTGGTTGCCAACGAGAACAAGTGGATCAAATTCCCAATCAACGAGCCGGCGGAAGGGTTGAAGAAATCGCAGATTGAGGAGTACGTGAAGTTCTACCAGGGCGCAGGGGTGCAGCATATCGCTATCGAGTGCCAGGACATCCTTCAGGCAATTGCGACCATGCGCGAGAACGGCGTTGACTTCATGGTGGTTCCTGGAAGCTACTACGACGACCTTCAGGCACGCGTGGGGGATATTCAAGAATCCATCGAAGACCTTCGGAAGCTGAACATCCTTGTTGACAGCGACGACAAGGGGTACATGCTCCAAATCTTCACCCGCCCGTTGGAGGACCGCCCAACCTTGTTCTTTGAATTTATTCAACGGCGCGGCGGCGAATCGTTTGGCAAGGGGAACTTCAAAGCGTTGTTCGAGGCGATTGAACGGGACCAAGCCGAACGCGGGAACTTGTAAAAACCACAAGCCCGTTGCTCAGCACGGTTCAATCCTCAAGAAAAAAAAAGTAGGTCATTGCTCACTGGTCATTTAAGCAGAGAGAACATCATGGCATCCACAAAGAAACCAGCCGCCCCCAAAGCGGCAACAAAACCATCATCAAAGAACGGGAAGGACAAGAATATCAGCGCGTTATCGAACCTGATGTCCGAAGAGCCTTCATTCTACCAAACCGTCGAGAAGAACTTCTCGAAGGCCGCCGCCGCAACCGATTACCCCAAGGGCTTGCTGGACCAGATTCGCGTTTGCAACGCGGTCTATATGGTCCGGTTCCCGGTGCGCATCGGCAACGATATCGAGGTGTTTACCGGGTGGCGTGTGCAGCACTCGCACCACCGGCTTCCAACCAAGGGGGGAATCCGCTACGCAACCCACGTCACCGAAGATGAGGTGATGGCACTTGCCGCGCTGATGACCTACAAATGCGCCATTGTGGACGTTCCGTTCGGCGGCGCAAAAGGGGGCATCCAGATTGACCCCAGGAAGTACAGCGAGGAAGTGATCGAACGCGTGACGCGCCGCTACACCATGGAGCTGATTAAGCGGAACTGCATCGGCCCCGGCATTGACGTTCCCGCGCCCGACTACGGGACCAGCGCCCGCGAAATGGCATGGATTGCCGACACCTACCAAACGGTGATGCCCGGGCAGATTGATGCTATCGCCTGCATCACCGGAAAACCGCTGTCGCAAGGGGGAATTGCTGGCCGCGCATCGGCAACCGGACGCGGTGTCTTCTTCTCCATTCGCGAATCCTTGAATGGAGCCGAAAACGCAAAACTGTTTGGAATGACCCCGGGGTTAAACGACAAGCGCGTCGTGGTCCAGGGGCTTGGGAATGTGGGCTACTGGTCGGCAAAGTTTTTGCAAGAAGGCGGGGCAACAATCGTTGGCATCTGCGAAATGGAAGGGGGGATTTACGACAAGAACGGGCTGGACGTTGACGAAGTCTTCAAGCACCGGAAGGAAACCGGCTCGATCCTGAACTTCAAGAACGCCAAAAACGTGAAGCGCGGGAACGACGTGATGACCATGGACTGCGACATCCTTGTCCCGGCGGCCCTAGAGAACCAGCTGACCGCAGCCAACGCGCCACATATCAAGGCGAAGATGATTGCCGAAGGGGCAAACGGACCAACCACTGCCGAGGCCGAGGATATCCTGCTAAAGCGTGGAATCCATATCATCCCCGATGCCTACTGCAACGCCGGCGGCGTGACGGTCAGCTACTTCGAGTGGCTGAAGAACCTTTCGCACGTGCGGTTTGGCCGGCTTGGCAAAAAATCGGATGAAGCCAGCTTCACCCGCATTGTCTCGGCCGTTGAGCAGATGACCGGAACCGCCCTTAGCACGGACGTCCGCACCCAAATCACGCAAGGTGCCGACGAAGCCGACTACGTGGATAGCGGGTTGGAGGAAACAATGATCAGCTCCTTCCAGCAGATCAAAAACGTTTACGACACGAACAAGCGTGTGAAGGACCTCCGAACCGCCAGCTTCGTTGTTGCCATTGACAAAATCGCCCGCTCCTACATGGAACTTGGAATCTTCCCATAATTCGGAGCAGCGAACGGATAATGAAAACACGGCCCAAGTATGAGTGTCATGCTTGGGCCGTTTCGTAATTACTCAATCTTCTAACGGCTCTCTCTCTCTCCTATGTCTGCATCAGAAATACCAGCTGAAAAGATCGTGGAATTTTACAGCCGATTATTCGAGGCGATAACGTTCCCAGTTGGGAAATTCCACCAGGCATTCCATTGGGGCGTGCAGCAGTTTGTCCCGATTTCTACGTTCGCATACGTGGCCGATCCGTTATTTTCCGATCCGCCATCGCAACCGGTTCAGCCTGCAAGCGGTTACGCCGTTCGGCTAAACGATCGAACTCCCGATGGGAAAACCGTCACAAGCGTCACCGATTACAAGGTGATGGAACAGGACCGTTCGGCGCATCCTATCGAGCAAGCGTTCCAGGCATCGCTGACTGTGTTTAAGCAGCAGGTGGCGGAAAAATTCCCCAACTACGTGGCCCTGCACCAGTTTCAGCTGCGCATGGAAGAATATCCACGGCTGATTCTCGGTTTCTTCCGGATTCAACTCCCCAACCATCCCGATTGCAGTTTCACGGCGGATGAGCGTGAGGTGTTGGAAAAAATGAAGCTCCATTTCTCGAACATCCTTCGGGCGTTCGATACCGTGCAAAAAGCACGCGATGCATCGTTCAATTTTTTTCATGCCACCTGCAACGAAATCGCGGGGCAATTCCGGCTAACCACTGCCGAATATCAGGTGCTGGTGCTTGTTGTTGAGGGGTGTACTAATGAAGAAATTGCTCAACACCAATCGGTGAGTATTGCCACGGTCCGCACACACCTTAAGCACATCCTGCAGAAAACAGGATGCAAAAATCGGTTCGATCTTTTTCGCAATTTTTTCTCCTCCGCAAAATCGCTGCACCGCCGCGACAATACGTAGATAGGTGTGGGGGAGCGCCATACGATTGTGGCACATTCGCTCCTTACCACCACCACCACAAACAGTCTGCTGGAAACGCCGCCCCACCCCCCCAATTCACCGTGGTTTCCCAAATCTTTAGGCCCAAAATCATCCTAAAGGATGACGCTGGTCTGGGAAGTAGGAAATAATTTGCCCCCATTGGCAATGCTGCCAACCGTGCATTGCCGCAAATCCTACTAACATTTTCTTGAGGGAGCCGATGAACACTGCACCGTACCGACTGCCTAATCAACGCGAGCTGCGCAAGCTGCTGCTGCTTTCGTTGCTCTTCTTGTTGGCGCTGTTTGCCACTGCCCGTGCCCAGGTATCGAACGATGTCCGGATTACTCCAGACAGCCTTGAGTTTGGGGAAATTGCGGTTGGGGAAGACTCCTCCATGAATTTCACGATCACGAACACCAGCGCAACCGGCGCACCCATCTTTTTGGATTCGTTGGTGATTATGAACGATGCCAACGGCAGCAGCGATGTGATGTGGATGAACCCGCCGAAACAATTTCCGCTCGCCGTAGCTTCAGGCACCCCCGCAACGATCACCCTAAATTTTAGGCCTTCGTTGCATGGTGTGTTCTCGTTTACCGCATTATTTCACATGCGGAAAAATCAGCAGGGAGAGGATATCTTCGAAATAATGCCCCGGAAAATTCATGGGACTGGAAAAAAAACTTCACCCTCGCGCACATTTCTTGATAGCCTTCAGGCAATTACGCCAGGGTTTGGCTCCATCTACACCAACGACCGCGCAGCAACGGAAGTAAGAGTTATCAACCATGCCGGAAGGGACCTGAATTTGGATTCAATCACCGTTTCCTCGGAAGAGGGAACCTCGGCGATATTCTCATTTTCCCAAGACTCAGCAAAGGAAACGACTTCGGATCCCGATTTTGATTTATTGCGGATCAATGATTTTATGACGATCCCAATTTTCACCACCGGGCCAGAAAAAGCGGGTGAGTATAATGCCATTCTTACCCTCCATTTCAGCAAAACAAATCGGATACAATCGGGCGGGAATCCATCGCTGTTGGCTGAAGGGGGAATTTCGTGATTCATGTGCCGATGAAATGCCTTGGCCCGCAAATTAGTGCCGATCAATTAAAACGGATGGCGTTCCAAAATGACGTTAGCGGCGTGTTCCCCGGCGATGGTACGCCCACAAGCGGGTTGATACCGATCTGCAATTTTGGGAACCAGACACGCGATTACCAAGTGGAGTATGCTGGCGGAGCCGGAACAACATTTTTTGGCCCCGATGCCAAGCAATTAAAGGTTGGCAGCATAATTACGGTTCCTGCTGGCCAATGCAGTCCGGTGCGGTTTGTGGTGCGCCAGCCATTAACCGGAGCCGCCGTCCGCGATTCGTTGGTGGTAAGTTTTGGGGGGCAAGGGAACCGCAGCCGTGTGCTTATTTCAATGGATATGCCAACCGGTTCTCCGGGGGCTATCCCGCCGGTGGAATTTAATCTTCCGCCAGTGATTGATCTTGGAATTATTCCTCTTGGAAAATACAGCGGCAATCGAATCCATCTTGGAAATATTCCTGCTGATCGCATCGAACGGAAAAAAGGGGCAACGCTGCTTGCGCCAGGGCGATCAAAAAATCGGGTGCGAAATAATGCGCAACGTACAGCAGCCGTTACATTCCGGGTGGTTTCTAGCGTCATCAATGTGGAACAACTTTCGCTTGGCGAATACCAGACACAGGAAATTCTTGGACCGAAGCAAGAAAGTGAGTTCGACATCCCGATTGAGGGGCTGGCTCCGGGACCACAAACCTTCACGCTCACCGCAGAATATATGCTGCTGGATAGCGCAGGAAAATCGGTGGAAACTGGTAAAACTCCGCCAACATTAATCACCGCATTTTTCACTGCCGACAGCATTGAAACCCCTGCCGAACCAGGCGTTTCGGTGGATGCGGTTCCCGAGGGGGAACTTGGAACCGGATTGATGACCATTCAGAATCGCTCCAGCAACACAAAATTCGTCCGGCTTGATTTGGAGGATTCCGAATCTGACGTTACTGTGGCTTCGGCAGCGGCGTATAAAAAGAAAGGGGGGAAACTCTGGACCGCCACCGCTGGTGGGAAAAAGAACGAGATGAAAGTGGTAACCAAGCCAAACAAAACCGATGCCGCCAACGGGTTTGTTGGCTCGGGGGTGTTGGTCATCAAAGATCAGCCGGATGCTCCTGACTCCACGATGGTCCCCATGTCGTTGTTTGGGAAATCTGTAACCTCATCAAGAAATAATGCTCGGCTGATTGTGCAACCGCCACGCTACACCACCGATGATGGCCAGGTGAACGACGTTGGGCGCGTGGTTGGCAACGTGCTAACCACGGGGCTGCTGCCAAGCGGTGCCGGCGGCGCGGTTCTTGTTAGCGTCGAGAAAGGGAATGCGCCGTTGGAATGCGTGGGCGCATACTTCCAATGGGATGGCGAATCGGAAGAACAACCAGTTTCCACCAGCGAGCCGCTTCCATTTTTGCTGGAAAAGAGCGGTGGGCTGATGCTTACAATCCCCTTCGGTCGGCGGACAGAAAGCAGTTTGGGAACATTGCGGTTGGAAGGGGCCAATGGGGAAGAACTTGAGTACATCGTAAACCTGCCAATGGCCGATGCCGCTGCGTTCGACGATGTTGGGCGCGGGGCAGAGTTCAACCAGAAAGGGAAGCAGAACGTTGGGGTTGTTGGCGATGGCACACAAGCGAGCACCATCACCAATATCCAGATTTCTGAGCCGGGCCGCGCTTATGGGAAAGAGGGGGGATCGTTCCTTGCTCAGGGCGATTTCACACTCCGTTCTTCGCTCCCGATTCAGGTCCCGGCAAAGGGGAGGGCAATGGTGGAAGTTGAGTACGCCGGAAGCGCGCAAACCAGCGGAATTGTGCAGGGGGTGATGGAAGCGCACGTACTAACGAACGGAAAACCGGACACGATCTACGTCCTGCTGACGGCTGTTCCGGTTGCGCAAAGCGGGGTGGGCATCGAATCGCTGGCGATTGCCCCGGGCATGGCGCTTGCGCCAAACCCATCGCGGGAATCAACGGAGCTGGAATTCCGGCTGGCCGGGCACAGCACCGTCACCGTGACGATCAGCGATGTGCAAGGCAAAACCGTGAACACGGTGATGCACCAACAGGAGATGGAGCCTGGGGAGCATCAACTCACCATTCCCACTGCGGGGCTTCCGATTGGAACCTATGTGGTGACGGTGGAAGCCAACGGCAGCCGCCAATCGCAATTGCTGCGGGTGAGGTAGGGGGGTGAAGCTGGAATAGAAGGCGTTGGAAATGAATCGGCCACTATCAGAGCATCTCTGCGCTGGTAGTGGCCGATAGGTTATGCAGGGTGAGGTGAATGAGGTTGAACGGAAAAGAGTGTGGGTGTTATTGATGCTTGCCCCCTGGCTTGCAAGATATATTTTTGAGCCAAGCAATACATGGCGTACCGGCCTACAGGAATTTTATCACTGATAAACAAACACAACCATGGTGACTCTTCGGATTGAACATCGCATCTCAAATTATGAGGGATGGAAGCAAGCGTTTGATAGCGACCCTATCAACAGAAAACGGTCCGGCGTCCGGCGTTTTAAAATTTACCGCCCGGTCAATGATGAATCCTATGTCATCATTGACCTTGAGTTTGAAATTCTTGAGCAGGCACAAGCCGTAGAAACTGCCTTGCATAAAATATTCGGGAATATTGAGGGGAAGCTGATCTTTGGAGCAAAAACAACAATCCTGAATATTGCTGAAGAAGCGGAGCTGTAAGCCTGTTGAATTTGTGAGAGGGGAAAAGCCGCCCCAGCTCAGCTAGGGCGGCTGCTACCGAAGACTATCATTGGAGTGGCTATGCTGCGCAGGCTTCCCGCATTTGCTTCATGGTCAGAGTGGGGTTGGGGGTTCCAAAAATTCCTGAGCCGCTGACCACAACGTCAACGCCGGAATCGTACACGGCGCGGATGTTGTCCAGTTTGATCCCGCCGTCGGCTTCCACCAAGCAATCGCTGCGCCCGCAGCTGGCAAGCATCTGGCGCAGCCGTTCGGCACGGCGGAAAAGCGTTGGGATAAACGCTTGCCCGCCAAACCCCGGCTCCACCGACATCAACAACACAAGATCAACGTAGGGGAGGATGTCCTCCAGCGTGCTGAGCGATGTCGCCGGATTGAGCGTCACCCCCGGGCGGCAGCCAAGCTGGCGGATGCGGTCAATCGTCCGGTGAAGGTGAAGCGCGGCCTCGACGTGAACGGTGATGTACGTTGCGCCGGCGTGCGCAAAATCTTCCAGATAGCGGTCGGGGTCGCTTATCATCAGGTGGCAATCCAGCGGAAGCTCCGTCACCTTCCGCAATGCCGCAATCACTGGCGGACCAATGGTGATGTTCGGCACAAAGTGGCCATCCATCACATCAACATGAAGGAAATCGGCACCGGCTTCTTCCAGCATCTGCACGTCTTCGCCCAATCGAGTGAAGTTGGCAGAAAGAAGGGAGGGGGCAAGGTAAAGTTTACGGGCTATGGACATGGCTGATGTTGATTCTGTTGGTTCTGGGATCATTCTTCTTCCTCTGCCGGAGTGTCAATCGCGCCGCTGCCATCGGGAAGTTCGGCAAGGAAGGAGGGCTGAGCCGATTCGTGGCCGCCGTAGCTCCGAAGGCTATCGGCCAGCTTGGCAAGGCGGCGTTGCACAAGGTGGTTGATGGTTCCGGCGGGATAGTTACCACGCGAGTTCGGTTCCCCTGCGGCAACGCCGGTAAGAATTTCAATCCCCTGGTCAATGGTGGTGACGGGGTAGATGTGGAACTTCCCGGCGGCAACGGCTTCCACCACTTCGTCGCGCAGCATCAGTTCGGGGATGTTCTGCACGGGGATCATCGCCCCTTGCGTTCCGGTTAGCCCACGCGCTTTGCAGACTTCGTAGAATCCCTCCACCTTCTCCTTCACCCCGCCAATCGGTTGGATTTGTCCCCATTGATTCACCGACCCCGTCACCGCCAGGTCCTGCCGAATCGGCACGCCGCTCAGGGCCGAAAGCAGGGCGTAGATTTCGTGGAGGATGCGCTGTCGCCATCAACGCCGCCGTAGGATTGCTCGAAGACGATGTGGGCCGTCATCGAAAGGGGGCGTTGCTGCGCGAAGCGATGCCGCAAAAAACCGGCGATAATCAGCATCCCTTTGTTGTGCAGGCTTCCGCTCATCCGCGCCTCGCGCTCGATGTTGATAATCCCATGCCCCCCAACGGCCACGGTTGCGGTGATCCGGCTGGGCTTCCCGAAACTGATCTGCCCAACGGAATAGACCGCAAGCCCGTTGATCTGGCCCACCATTCTTCCTTCGGTGTCAATCAGGAGCGATCCATCAATCATCCGCTCCATGATTTTTTCTTTCCACATGGATTGCCGCTCCACCATTTGCCGGATTGCTTTCTCAACATGGTAGCGGCCAACGATTTCGGCGGTGTCGCGCTCGGCCCAGAAACTTGCTTCGCGAAGCAAGTCGGCAATGTCGCTGAATCGAAGGGAGATTTTCCGCATATCCCCGGCTTTCTCCACCGCGTACTCCACCACTGCGGCAACGCCATCGGGATCGAAATGGAGCAGATGTTCTTCGTCCGAGAGTTTGCGGATGAACCGGGCGTACTCAATCAGGACCGTGTCGGTGCGGGCAATCTCGTAGTCGAATTCGGCACTGATCTTGAAGATTTTCCGGAAGTCTTCCTCCATCGAAAAAAGTGCTTGGTACAGCCTGGGGTCGCCGATCATGATCACTTTCACATTCAGGTCAATCGCCTGCGGTTTCATGGCCACCCCTTGCGTGCTGGATTGCACGAAGCTCTCGAACGGCTGAATCTCCAGCTTTCGGTGAAGCAGCACCCGTTTCAGTGCTTTCCAAACACCAGGTTCGCTAAGCGCGTCGGCGGCGTTGATGATTAAATATCCACCATCGGCGCGGAGGATTGCCCCGGCTTTAATCATCAGGAAATCGCTGACCCAAAACCCCTGCTGGGTTGGCACCCGCTCGATGGTTCCAAACAAGTTGAGATAGGTGGGGGTGGTCTCGATGATAACCGGCGCGCCGGTGGTTCCGGCGTTGTCCAGCACCACGTTTACTTGATAGGTGCGGAGCGCGCCGTCGTCGCTTGCTGGCGGTTGTGCTTCGTCGTCGGTGCCCTGGGCGGCGGCTTCGGGCTGGGGTTGCTTGAACAGATCAAGGTTGTTCAGGATGTCGTTGCCCACCTCTTCAAGGTAAGCGATGACCGCCTCGAACGGAAACCGCATGGCTAAGTCGTCGAGCGTGGCCTCGATCAACAGCTTTGCCGAGGCGGCCTCGAAGTCGCCCAACTCTTGCTGAAATTCTTGCGAGAGCTTCATGCCGTTGCGGGCAAGCTGGTACAGGTCGCGGTGGCGGCGGGTGTAGTTTTCGCCGATTGCGCGCGCTTGCTCGGCGGTGATTGCGTTCTCCTTCACCAGCTGGTCCAGCGCGGCAATCGGATACGCTTTCCCGTTGATAACCGGAAGAATTTCCGGCTGGACGGCTCCATTGCCGGCCTTCACCTGGCCCAGGGTGAATCCATCGGGGCGGAGTTCCTCCTCGAATGCCCGCAGCAGTTGTTGTTCGCGCTGCTGGAATTCTTCGATGATCTTCGTGCGTCCGGTGCGGAACGTCTCTTCTTCAAACATCTTCGGTATCCGCCCTTGCAGGAAGCTGATGGCGTCGTGCATGGCGCGTTGGAACGGCGCGGCTTTCCCTTTTGGGAACTTCAGCAGCGTGGGTTGGTCGGGGTCGTGGAAGTTGTTGACGTAGGCGTAATCGTGGGGAATCTGGCCGTTTGGGGTGATGCGTTCCAGAATGCTTTTGATGGTTGTCAGCCGTCCGGTTCCGCTAAGGCCACTCACAAAAATGTTGTAGCCGGGGCTGGCGATTTCTGCCCCCATTGTCAGCGCGTCCAATGCCCGTTGCTGGCCAATGATCCCGTTCAGCGGGTCAACATGGGCGGTGCTGGGGAAGGGGAATGCGGTGGAATCGGCATACCACCGAAGCGATTTCACCGGAAGGGACGGGTGCGTTGGGGCCGGAAGAAGCCGCGCAGATTTGGAAGAAGCGGAATCGGTGGAAGCCGGAGTTTTGTTCATGCTGGGCTGCTTGAATGATGTGGGCCGCCAAGATAGGGAATCCGTGGGATACAGTATCTGAACACTCTCTCAACACTCTCTGATTGGTTCGCGTTGGTGGTTTCCCCTACCTTTGCGGAAGTTCGTTGTGCCGAAGGCACATTGGTATGATCTGAGCGAATTATCCACATGGCAACTACTTCACAAACCACTGTTTCCCTGGAGACCATCGTCTCGCTGGCAAAACGCCGCGGGTTCATTTTTCAATCATCGGAAATCTACGGCGGGCTGAACGGCTGCTGGGATTACGGGCCGCTTGGGGTGGAACTCCTTCGCAATATCAAAGAGTCATGGTGGCGGGCAATGACCTACCGCGACGACATCGAGGGGATTGACGCGGCAATCCTGATGCACCCCCGTGTTTGGGAGGCCAGCGGCCACGTCCAAAGTTTCAGCGACCCGATGATTGACAACAAAATCTCCAAAAAACGCTACCGCGCCGATCACTTGATCGAGGGGGAGATTGAGAAGCTGCGGAAGAAAGGGCGCACCGAGCAGGCCGATGTGCTGGAAGCAAAGCTCAACGCGGCCATGGACCCGGGGGATTTCTACAAGATCATCACCGAGCACCAAATCCAGGACCCGGAAACCGGCCAGGCGGAGTGGACCGAAGTGCGCCAGTTCAACCTGATGTTCAAAACGCACATCGGCCCGTTGGAGGAAAGCTCGTCGGCGGTGTACTTGCGCCCGGAAACGGCCCAGGGGATTTTTGTGAATTTCACGAACGTGCTGCAATCTTCCCGCCAGAAAGTTCCCTTCGGGATTGCCCAGATTGGGAAATCGTTCCGGAATGAGATCAACACCAAAAACTTCCTGTTCCGCACCCGCGAGTTCGAGCAGATGGAGATGCAGTTCTTCGTGAAGCCTGGCGAGGATGCCAAGTGGTACGACTACTGGCGCGAACAACGCTGGAACTGGTTCCGCGATCTGGGAATGCAGATGGAGCGGCTGCGGATGAAACCGCACGAAAAACTTGCCCACTACGCCCGCGCTGCCGTTGATATCGAGTATCAGTTCCCGTTTGGATGGGGGGAGTTGGAAGGAATCCACAACCGCAGCGACTTCGACTTGGGGCGGCATACCGAGTATTCTGGCAAAAAGCTGGAGTATTTCGACCAAGTCGCCAACGAACGCTACACCCCGTTCGTGATTGAAACCGCTGTTGGTGCCTCACGGTCCACCATGGCCTTCCTTTGCGATGCCTATGCCGAGGAGGAAGTAAACGGCGAAAAACGGAATGTTTTGCGGTTCCATCCAAAGCTGGCTCCGTACAAAGTGGCGGTCTTCCCTCTAGTTAATAGGGATGGAATGCAGGAATTCGCCCAGAAACTGTATGGAGATTTGCAGCGGTCGTTCAAGGCGTTCTACGACGACTCCGGCGCGGTGGGCCGCCGCTACCGCCGCCAAGATGAAGCCGGAACCCCTTTCTGCGTCACCATTGACGGCCAAACGCTGGAAGACGGAACCGTCACCATCCGCCACCGCGACACCATGCAGCAGGAGCGGATCCCGGCGGAAGGGGTTGGCAGCTACGTGGGGCAGCGGATAGCGTAACGGCGGGGAAATCTTAAAAAAAGCAGATTCCGCAACAGATAGGCCAAATTTCACAAGCGTGAGGTTTGGCCTTCTGCTATCTGATTTATTGCAAGATGGAGCCGACGGGGTAAAAAAATGGAGGAGAAGGCGGATAGATTATGGGGGACTCCTGTCCTATGTGAGGCAGAATAAATGCCTTGAACGGAACAACAGAGCGTCAAGGATGAAGATTTTTTTTGAAGAGACAGGGGAAATGAAAAAAATTTTCTTGCTTTGTCTTGGAAATCCCTTATTATTGCTCCCCGATTCACAGCTGACCAATCTACGTATCATGGCACGTCATCGAACCGGCAAAATCAGCGAGAGTGTTTACCTACTGCGCCAGATGGAAGAACGCCATCGTGGCCAGCCAGCCGAGGAGCGGGTTCGTGCCTTGCGGATGTTGAAAGAAGACCCCAACCTATCGGTGCAACAGCTTGCTGTGGAGATGGACTGCTCCGAACGGACGATCCGCCGCTGGTGGGCACTCTACCAAAAAGGGGGATTGGAGGCTGTAGTCCAGGAAAAAGTGAAATCCACGGCGGTGGTCGCGAAGTTGGGGGATGAGAAAGTTGCCGAGCTTGGCCAGAAACTGGCACGCCGGGAACTGACCAGTTTGGCCGAAGTGCAGGGGTGGCTGAAGTCGGAATGTAATCTCGATTATAGTATCCCTGGCGTCTGGCATCTTGTACGCCGCACCTTCAAAGTTGAGCGCTCTTGGGCTCCTCGCACGGACGCACACGGCTGGCAAGGTGGCGGTGCCGATGGACTGGTTCCGGCAAAAATAGTCCGTTTTTTGAATTCTTTGCCGCTGCTGGGGGAAACACGGGATCGCATCCTCATTTTTAGAAGCGCGCTCCAAGAACTTTTCCCAGAGATTGATCGGGTGGTTATCAATGTGAATACTTCGTTTGATCTCCAAAACCCGGAAACTTATTCTGGTGGAGTGTCTATTACCCAAGCAATCAATGTTGAGGAGCAGAGAACAGGCGTTGTCGTTACAAGCTTTTCTTCCGACGACAACGTGGAGCAGCTGATTCAAGCAATGCGAGGGCAGGGGTATCCCCTGGATGATTTCCATGCTCCCAGCTATATCAACTTTAGTTTTGGCAACGACGGGTATATCGGGACGATTTTCCTTTTCCGGGTAATAGAAAAACCAGCGATTTCTTCCGAAACTCTCAGCGTTTTTGCTTCTTTGGATTCGTTCTTCCAGTTCATGCTTTTCGATTTAGTGGCGCATCATAGGGCCACTAAACCGGTGGACGTTGCCTTCTCGGCAGCATTAAAACAGCTATCGGTGGAGAGCAAGCTGACGCTACAGGAGCGGAAGGTGGTGATCCATCAGTTGCTGGGGGGATCCTATAAGGAGATAGCGGATCTGCTGGATATCTCGGTTGCTACCCTGAAAAAGCATATCACGAGCATCCATACAAAAACCGGGACCCGCAGCCAGGGGGAGCTTTTCGCGAAGTACTTCACGCCGCGGCTTACTCCGGTTCTGACGATGCTGAACGAAACTCTGTGATAGGATGGCGGTGACAGAACCGCGGTGATAACAGCTCTTTGACAATCGAAATTCTGCGCAAGCCCTTACTACAAAAGTAGTATTGGTAAGGGGGCTTCAAGACGGCCATATTTGCAGCCGTGATTCCGACACGAGTTCAACAAGCTCGGCCAACAACACAGGAATCACTATTCTGCATCCAGCAACCAAAAACCGTCTTAGAGAGAAGCCATGAAGTTTGCAACCTTGTTCTCAACAGCCTTGATCGCCCTGATGCTCACCGTATCAGCTTCCGCACAGCAGGGATTGGAACATCCAACCGAACAAGGTGCACAGCTTGTTGGCACGTATCCTGTATCGCTCAACTTGCCAAAGGTTGAGACTAAAAAAGGAACGGATGTTGTTACTAATATCTTAGTCTGGGCGACTGGCAATGGACAGAAGGAGCTTCAGATGAACCCAGCGATTCAGGTTACTGGCGACAGCGGTTCATCGGTCATTGATCTTCTTCCAACCTCGGCACTGTACGGGATGCTTTCGCAGGCAGCGGTAAGCAAGGCGGTAGCGCTTGGGTATATCCAGCCTTCCACCGAAGGGCAGAACGTTCCGGTTTACCGCCCGAACTACGCAGCACGCACCGGAAGCGGAAACAGCACCCAATTTGCGATGTGCGGCGATGGAAGCTGGGGCGTTGCTAACTACAACGTGTTGTTCCCGGTTGCCGGAACAGTGGTGGTAAACCTTGACGACACGGAGTTCCAGACTGAGTTCGTAAATGGAAACTGCCAAAGCACCTTTACGGAGCCAGTGCAAAGCAACATCAGCACCGGTGGAAGCACGATTAGCAGCGGCAGCAGCATTATTAGCGGCCGTGCAGCGTTAGCAAAAAGTGCCAAGCTGGATCGGATCCGTGAGAGAATTCGCGCACGCCGCGCTGCAGTTCGCTAATAGAGAGTTTTTTATCAACGAATGAGTAGCTCCCATGAATTCCATCCGAATATCCGCTTGTTCGCTGCTTGCCCTCTGCATGATTACTCTTGCAGGGATGGCGCAGCCGAACAACACAGGCAAAGGAAAGCAGGTTTCGATCTCGACAAATGGTGGTTATAGTATGGTTTCCGACGACGGAGGAAACACGTGGAGGGTGGTTGACAACGCAATGGCCGAGCAATTACGCGACGACTTGGGGCGGCAGCTTCAAGGGCTAACAACCGGCGCGATGATTGGCCGAACAAAAGTTCGGTTAGATAGAAGTTCGGCGATTGCCACAGTAACGTTCCAAGCCCCCTCCGCCGGCATCGTAACGTTAACGCTGCATGATATTCAAGGGGTGGAGGTTCTTCGCCAGGAGATGGAGATAGCAGAAGGGGGTGAGCAACTCACCGCCCTGGATGTTGCCCAGCTAAAAACAGGAACGTACGTCCTAAGAATCAACAGCAGCAACGTGATGATTGGCGGCGGAAAAATTGTGATTTCGCGATAACGTAGATTTCTTAATAGCCAGATTTTTCTTTGACATACCAGCACATTGCGTTTACGTGCTAATAATCGGAGCGCCCGAACGGCATAGGTTAGCTAACAGTGTTCACCACGGCCGTTAGTTAATGCTTCGCTGCAGAGCATATCGCCTTCCTCTGGCGAGATGACTGTACCTTGGCTCTGCACTGGACTTTGAATCCTTCCTCTACACAACAACGGGGTTCAAAAAGCCTGGCAAACCGATGACAAAGCAACGGAACGCAAACCGGCTTATATGGCTCTTTTTCTTAAATGCCTGTAAGCCTTTCAGCCGAGATTCCCAGTGGAAAGCTTGCCTGTACCTCCGCAAGATACCATCGGAAATACGACGCTGAACAACCATCAATGGGGTGACGGCCGAACCTGAAGTTCCTCAAAAAAACCTGCTCTGTACCTTCAGCAGTTTTTAGGGCAAGGCCGTCACCCCAGATGTTTTTTCTCACCGCCATAATTCCACACCGCCATAGCTTTGCTACCTCCGCGACTCTCATCTTGATCGGGTTCCGTATTTCAGCAATAATGAAGAAGCACTTTGGGGTTACATTGCTCATGTAGTCTGCACCCGTTCATTTATTGGGGACAACAGAACATGAGCAACACCAAATGGCACTCTGCTATTGCTGCACTCCTATTGCTCCTTCCTGCCGCAGCAGTATTGCCGCAAAGCAAAGAAGCATCGAAAGACCGCGCCAACGAATATTTCCAACAAGGTGCCTGGGAACAGGCGGCCACGGAGTATCAGGCACTTCTCACCGTTGATCCACAATTCCGGCAAGGATGGTTTCGGTTAGGTTATGCACAGCATAGCCTGGGGAATTTTGCTGCCGCCGCCACCGCCTACCAAAAAGCAATCGAGCTTGGCGCGCCGCCAATTGCCCACTATAATCTTGCGTGTTCCTACTCCCGGCAAGGCGAACAGGAATTGGCATTAGCCACGCTGGAGAAAGCACTCAACAATGGCTACACCCAGCAAACTTCTCTGGCAAGCGATCCAGACTTTGCATCGCTGGTGAGTAATCCGCGATTGAAAGAATTAGACCAGAAAATGCTGCTTGCCGCGCTGCCATGCCAGCACGATCCACGGTATCGGGAATTTGATTTTTGGATTGGCGAATGGGATGTGTTCAACACCGCTGGGCAGAAAGTGGGAACCAATAGTGTTCAACAAATATTGGGGAGTTGTGTGCTGCTGGAAAATTGGAGCAGTGCATCCGGCTCGCAGGGGAAGAGCTTTAACACCTTTAATCGCTCAACGGGAAAATGGCAACAAACATGGGTTGACGATCAAGGAACCGTGCTTGAGCTTGCCGGAAATTTGAAGGGAGCAGTGCTGAGTTTTGAGGGAACCACCCGCGACACTGCCGGAAAAGAAACCTACCACCGTCTGACATTTACCTCGATTGACCCAAACACCGTACGCCAGTTATGGGAGCAATCTTCCGACAAAGGGGCAACGTGGAGTTCAGTTTTTGATGGAAAATATGTGAGGAAAAAATAGCAAAAACGAAGAAGCATAATCGCGATTTTTCCCTTGCGCTCGCCTCGGCAGCTCGCGTATCTTCGTGCAAGGTATGATAATCCTTCGTCAGCTTGTTCGCATTGCTCAACCCTGATGAATTCCCGTACCGAATCAACGTTCCTTCCCTGCTCGGCAACGTTGAAATTCTTTGAGGTCTCTTTTTTCTAAAGATCGAGGTAGAAAAAAGGGTAATACCTGAAAACCCTCGTGAGCAGTATCGGTTGTTTACCCATATCAGCCGATCATTCGGCCCAAGTTCGTCCGCCATCTCGCCGTTCTTTTCTTTTCGCAAGAAACCGTTGCGCATTTGCGCAAACCGTTCCACGCTCTCGTTCCCTTGCTCGCAAAGGGGGAATGCGGATGGTGATTCTAAAGCAACCAACGGGCACACGCCAGGCTGCTGTTCGTTCGCACGTTTCGTTCACAACAACTGTATAACCCATGCGCACTCTTCTGGTTTTTACCGCACTGTTGTTCCTGCTGCCACCGCTTGTTGAAGCCTACCATGTTGGCGAAAAACCGAGACCTGCACCCCCCAGCGATGCAGGGAAGCCGCAGATTCTCCGGGTTTCACAAACGGAGTTGGAGTTTGGATCCGCTGTGGCCGGCCCGGTCGCCTTGCGGGTTAGCGATGTGCGCGGCAACCTTCTATCAAACAACGGACGGTACGTTACCGAGGCCGAGCCAATCAACGGCAAAGGGCGGTTCGTGCTAAATCTGGATAACCTGAGGAGTGGGGTGTATTTCATCGTCCTGAGCAACAGCGCAGGGGTTTCGTCGAGAGGGGTGCTTGAGGTGAAATAGCGAAAAATGGGAAAAGAGCCAGAAAGAAACAATTAGGAAGGCCGAACCGCAGGATGAGACAACCACAAACCATAGAACAACAGGAGGCTTGATGAGACCACCGTAAGCACGACGCTTCATTGCAAACCAGCAATAGGATTGCTGGAAGTACTACCACATACTTAGCAACTCCGAATCGAACAGCAGTGGCCTCTGATCGGGGCCACCGAAACAGAAGCACGACGCAAAGGTATCATAAACCTAAAACAAACAAACAGATGAAAAATCTTTTGACAGCGGCACTCTGTGCCATCAGCCTGATAACCGCCCTAACAACAACCGCCAACGCGCAATGTCCAGATCCAAATCTTGGTGTTGAACCGCAATGCCAGCCGGCTCCGGCATGGGTTGCCAAGCGGGCAATTCTGAAACTCTCGGAACACTGTTTTGTGGAGATTGATTACTGCGAGCAGTGGGTGTGTCGTGGAATCGCAGGATTATCACGGAGCCGGATTTCCATAAGCACATTAAGATTCTTCGACGATGTCGGTGGAACAGGAACTGGAGTTGGTTGCTACCTTGATGCCATTCTTCCAGAGGGAACATTTAGTGATGAGCGGCAAATGAATGAGATGCTTGGAACAATCCTGCAAAAAATGGTAGAGCAAGGGGTAGTACTTAGCGATGGCCCACCCAAACCATGCTCTGAAAATCCAACGGATATGCTTTTCGAAATTGTGACTTCACCATGCTATAATGTTGGATATTGGTTCGGTACCGTTGATAATCACTTGGTTGGAGGTGGAAGTGGTCAGGGAGAAGGTGCACTATACTATCATTTCTGTAGTGGCACTTATAGCTGTAGGCGAAATTGGCGATTCTGCACACAGCCAGATGGTTCAATCAAAAAAGATTTGGTTAGTGTGAATCCTTTACCAAATCCCCTTCCGTGGGAAGATCCGCTTTGCCCTGAATCTCAACCTCCTGCTTTCCCTGCTAATGGGATTGTTGCAGGAACAGGGATTGTTGCAGGGCAATCATATAACCTATCGATGACAGGATTTATTCCGTGGACTGAGGAATCGCAATGCTGGTCGAATTGCTTGTGGACCCCAATTACTCCATAAGAATGAAAAACAGAATAAGGCGGATAATACGATTATCCGCCTTACTCTAAAAAAATATCACAGCAAATTCAAGGAGTAAAGACATGAGTACGAAACTCTTAATGCTATTATTGATAGCATCAGTAAGCACAGCAATAGCACAACATCTTACACCAATTCCATCATCTAATATTATTGCATTTAATGATGCTCCATTAACCGCAATTCCAATAGATGGATCATTGCTAGTAGGAGGACGATTTTTAAAATGTGCACCATATAACACTGGAATTGCCACTGTTGATCCGGTATCTGGGAAGATGTTAAATGATATCAGGTTTGATAATGGAGGGAGTCTTGTCGTATCCGATAGCGGAGGTGGGTATTATCTATTAGTAGGGGCTACCCCACCAGTGAAGTACGGTACTTCAATCCTGAAGAGGATACAATCCGATGGAAAGGTCCTGTATAGCGTCCCCCTGTTTGTTAATGGAATTGATCGTTTTTCTGGAACGATTGAATGTATGGCCGCAAAAGGAGATACTGTCTATTTAGGTGGTAGGTTCTCAACAATCAATGGCATTCCAAGAAATTCCATTGCAGCAATTGAAGCGAGTTCCGGTACAATACTGGACTTTAACCCAACTGTAGATAGCAATGTACAAAGCATGGTGATATATGGAAATGATATTGTTATTGGCGGATTGTTTGATACCGTGTTGGGTCAGCCGAGAACTGCTCTGGCAAGAATTAATCGCTATCAAGGAGTGTTGCATGATTGGCCAATAATGCCAACGGCATTAATGCGAACAAAGTTTAATGATCTAATTCATGGTTATAATCGTTTAGTCATTAGCAAAGGTATACTATATACAATCCGAGGGGCTATTGATCTATCTACAGGAATATCAACCTCATGGAAGCCAGTGCCAGAAAATATTCCGTTAGCACCATATCCTATTCCACAGATTGTAGATGTTGATGTAAGCGCAGGTCGTATAATCGTTGTTGGTGAATTTACTGGAATCAATGGAAGAAAGCGCAATGGTATTGCTGTTTTCGATGAAAAAACAGGTGAATTAACAGAGACGGATCCCAATAAAAACTGGTTAGACCATTATTCATTCCTATCGGCAAATTATTCTAGTGTGCAATGTGTTGGCTCAATTGCCTATATTGGGGGGATGGATAATTTTATTGGAAGAAAATCTATAGATGGACTAGCCGCGTGTGACATCCTAACTGGAGAAATACAAGAATGGGAAGTCGCATGCCTTCGACAAAAACCAGGTGCGCAGTACCCTAGTAAAGTAATATATGCTGATCAGAAGCGTGTTTTTGTCCTCGGTTCCCTTGGTTCGATTGGTCACCAAATCGTTTCGCGTAATGGCTTTGTAGAATTGTCGAATTCAGGTGATAGAATTCTAGAATGGAATCCTAACTTCAGGAAATATGTGCGACAACATTATAGCGATACGGTTGTGCAAATTTCATCAATTCTGATAATCGGTAATATTATTTATATAGGGGGTAATTTCGATTCAGTTAATGGTGTCGCAAGAAAAAATCTGTGCGCATTTGAACGCACAACCCGCAGCTTACTCCCATGGAACCCTGTAGTGCAAGGACAAATAATAAATGCTATGGCCTATGATAACAGTACATTGTATATCGCTGGAAAATTCGATTCTATAAATGGAACAGAGCAACGTTTTGTAGGAGCTATTGATGCTGTAACAGGGGCAATAAAGCGGATAAATATAAAAGTAGATACTATAGTTAATTTAATATCCATTCATGATGAACGGTTGTATATCGCCGGAGAATTTAAAGTGGTTAATGATAAAGAACGAAATGGTTTCGCGGTAATAGATATTCAAAATGGTACTCTTCTGCAAGAAGGGCCAATGCTACCAGCATTAGCTTCAGTTACTGCAATGCTAATATCAGATTCTATTGTGTATTTATCTGGTACTCGATTGGGGGCTGAAGTGACACCAATAACAAACCCCATTGGTGGAAGAATGGCATTAGCAGGGTATAACCGTATCACAGGTGCAGTGCGATGGCAGCCAAATTATCCTATCCCAACGAACGTCAAGGCATCATCTCTAGTGCTGCATCATGGTCTATTATATGCTGGCGCGTTGATGCGCAATAGTGATAATAGCGGTAAATCATATATAACTACTACAGGGATATTCCAATATGATCCAGTAACAGGAGCAGAGATAGGAAGAACACTAAGCTCTAATACTCCAATTATATTATCAATAGTTAATGATACGATTTTTGCAGCTGGACATTTTGATGGAGAAAATGGATGGTCAGGAATGGAGTTTTTTGCTAGATATGACCCTCGTCAAAATCTTGAAACTAATATTGTAGAAAATTATAAGAACCATTCTCTACACATATGGCCAAACCCAGCAAATAGCTTCATTGAGGTAAATAATGCTGGTATGAAGTCAGCCACATTGAGAATCATAAATACTCATGGAGATGTTCTTGAGGAATACGACCTTGCAAAAACGAAATTGGTAGATGTTGGACATCTACCAATAGGACAATATATAGCTCAAGTTGGTGTGTACAGCACGAAGTTCACAATATGTAGATAAGGGAATAACACAACAACCATCCGGCAGGTAAGCATTTACCTGCCGGATGCTCTAACCCATTCACGAAAAACCACAACTACAATGAACGCTACAACTTCCATGTCTCGCCCACTTTTGCTCCTTCTGCTCCTCGCGTTCTTTTCCCCCGCAATGGCGCAGCAATGGGAAGTCCAGCCACTGCTCCCAGCTCCCGATAATGGAGTCTTGGATGTCGCGAAAATTCATGATCGCCTGATTTTTGCAGGGAAATTCACCGAGCTTGCCCGATGGAACGGAGGAACCGCACTGTTCGATCTCCACACCGCACAACCCAATCCTCGCTTCTTCTTCCCACGAAATGTCGAAGCTGCCATCCCGTACAACGGTGGTTGGTTGGTCTATATCCAAGATAGCGCGCTCCTCGGTAGAAATTATGGAACACTCCAGTGGCTTGGTGCAGATGGGAACGTAAAACAGAAAATACCCCTGAAATTTAAAGACTCAGGACATGGAGCCAGTGGGATCAACACAATGGCTGCCGATGGAGATACTCTTTATGTTGCTGGTGGATTTTTTTCTATGAATGACCTAGAACGTGAATATGCCGCAGCACTCCGGATATCTACCGGAGAAATCCTGCAGTGGAAACCACGGGTCAATAATTCTATACACTCCATAGTGGTGTCGAATACCGCAGTCTTTATGAGCGGGCTTTTCGACACAGTCTCTGGCAGCTATCAGAAGCGGATAGCACGGGTCTCGAAAGGCCAGGGTGAGTTGCAGCCGTGGCCGAAACCGATACCAGATCGGTTGACAAATCACTTTTCATTTTATATCAACAAAAAAATACTCTTATGGAAAGACCAATTATTCACTGTCAATGGAAGCATGAACATAGAGACGGCAGAGGAAGGGATATGGAAACCATCTCCACTATTATTGGAGAAGCCAGGCCATCCGTTTTTTATTGCTGACATGACGATAGTGGGTGGGGTGATTTATACGGTTGGTTTTTTTTCATCAATGAACGATGAGCCGCGTAACGGCATGGCAGCATTTTCCGCAGAGAGCGGCAAGGTGTTGCCCTGGAACCCCAACAAGGGGTGGCAGCCAACAGCGGACAGAGTTGTCCCAACATTATATTTTATCCAGGTTGTGGATACGATTGCGTATTGCGCAGGCAGTATCAATAATATCGGGGGCATCCCGGTTCGGGGGATTGGGGCAGTTGCAACCACCACGGGCCAATTGCTCCCCTGGAATCCAAGCGTCTCCAACTATACAAGGATTAATAGAAATAGCATCATAGACCTTGTATCACCTGGTTTTCTTGGTGCATCGGAGGACGGAGTGTTAATGGCGATCAGCGGAATCGGTACAATCGGCCAACCGCTGACGGCACGATCCGGAATTGCTGAGGTTGACCTCCGCACAGGAGCACTCTCGCCGTGGGACCCGGGCTTCCGCAGCCGGATGGATCCGGATAGTTTCTATCTGACCTATACGCACATCCATGCGTTGGCACTTCAAGGCTCAACCCTCTATGTTGGGGGTGTCTTCGATTCCGTTGGTGGCGTTCCCCGCTCGCGGCTCTGCGCCTTCGATGCCACCACCCACGAACTCCTCCCCTGGAACCCATCGGTCGTCAATGGTGAGTATCCCGACAGCGTGATCCAGGGATATTGTTGCCACCCCCAAGCGATCTACATCATGGGAACCTTCGACAGCATCGGCGGGGTGGCGCAGAGGTATATCGCCGCAGTGGACCCGCAGAGCGGAGCGCTGCTGCCGTTTCAAGCAAACCCGAACCGCCCGGTAGCGGCAATGGCCTACAGCGATGGCCGGCTGTATGTTGGCGGGCTTTTCAGCACCATTGGTGGGAAGCCTCGGAACGGTTTTGCGGTGCTGGATGGGGTCAGTGGCGAGGCATTGGAGGAGGGACCGATGTTCCCGCCGCGTGCCACGGTGCAATCGCTGGCGGTGGGCGACACGCTGGTCTATGTATCGGGGATTCGGTTAGGGAAGGAGGTGACGCCGATGATCCGTCCGATTATTGGAGATGGGAATGGTTTTGGGGGATACGACCGGACAAGCGGGGAGCTACGGTGGTTGCCGAAGTATCCAGTGCCAACGAACACCGGAGCCGCCCGTTTGGAGCTATCGCCGCGTGGGTTGATGGTCTCGGGGTTGTTTAGTCGGAAGCCATATCAATCCTTGCCTGGGCAGTGGGATTCCTCGAACAACGGGATGATGCGATTGGACGCAAGAAGCGGGGAGGTAAAGGGTGAGTGGCCATTGATTGGGGGATCGAATTTTATTGAATGGTCAGATACGTTGCTGATCTGGGAAGAGTCTCCAGACGAGCAGCAGGGGATACGGATACCGTATTTAGCATTGCTAACGAACGAGCAGTCGAGCGGGGTTGTTGTTGGGCGGGTTGCAATGGAGGGTTCGGGGGAGTTGCGTGCCTACCCGAACCCATCGAGTGGTCGTGTTCGAGTGGAGTGTGAAGGAGGATGTGAAGGGAAGGAGTTGGAAGTGGTGAACCAGTACGGAGAGCGGGTGATGCAGCAGGGATTTGGCGAAGGCGGCGAGTGTGTGTTGGACCTTGGCGGCCTAAGCAATGGAGTCTATCTGGTTCGCATCGGAACCCGCAGCGCGACGATTGTGGTGCAGAGGTAGCGAGGTGGTTGGCTGATCCTTCCTAAAAAAACAACAGCGTCCCACAACACTTTTGCTTGTGTTGTGGGACGCTTGGTTATCGCGCACTTTTCCGGAGGTTTTTCTACGAGGCTCCTTCTTCCTCGGCCAGCTCACCATACCACAATCCTTGCATCTCATCGCTGCTTGCCAGCAGTTCATCCAACGTCCCCTGCGATTCTATCTTCCCCTCCTTCAACAGGATGATGTGGTCAGCACGTTGCAGTGCGGCGCGGCGGTGCGAGGCCACAAGGCAGGTTGCTTCCCGTTGCTGGAAAATCTGCTCCCACAAGGTGCGTTCGGTCTCCACATCCAGCGCGCTGGAAAGGTCGTCGAAGACGTACAGTTCCGGTTGCAGCGCAAACATCCGCGCTGCGGCTGTCCGCTGCATCTGGCCGCCGGAGAGCTTCACGCCGCGTGGCCCGATGGTGCTTTGCAGGCCATGCTCCAGCAGCCGGATATCATGCTCCATCACCGCAAGGTGCAACGCTTCGGCCACTTGGTCGGCGGGCATTGGTTGGCCCAGGGTGATATTGTCCAGCAGGGTATCGCTGAACAGCCGTGGGGTCTGCGGCGTGTAGGCCGTTCGCGGCGGCGACATGAAGGTGGCGGGGTCCATCACCAACTTCCCGTTCCAGTAGATTTCCCCCGTGTCGCGAGGGAGCAATCCCAGCAGGACTTTCAGCAAGGTGGTTTTCCCCGCGCCAATCCGCCCCGTGATAACCGTGAACGATCCCCGCCGCACCCGTAGCGAAACATCTGCAATCCCACGCTCGGTGCCCGGGTGGTGATAGCCCAGCCCAACCCCTTCCAGCGTGTAGAGTTTGTGCCGCGTGCCACGGGTGATCCGCGGGACCTCCGGCAGCGTATCGTGCAGATACACCGGCGCGTGCTCCATCAGTTTTTGCTGCGGCGCGTTTTGCAGAAGGTCGTTCATCCGCTCCACCGAAACCCCAGCGCGGCGATACTCGGAGATCATGTTCCCCACAAACCTCATGCTTCCGCTGATGCGCCCCATGTAGATCACGAACAGCGCAAAATCGCCCACGGTGAAGGACCCGGTTCGCATCGCTTCGCTGGCCAGCAGCAGCACAATGCCAATCCCGATGTTCGCCATATTTTCGTTCACGCTGTTGATTAACTCACGCCCCAACGTATCCTTCAGCGCCGCGCCGCGCCGCTGCTCGTTCAGCTTGCTGAAATGGCTCATCATCCGCTCCTCCGCCGCCGAAACCTTCACGGTCCCGACGGCATTGAACGTCTCGCCAATAAACGAAGTCACCCGCCCGGTTGCTTCGCGGTGTGCGCGGCGGTACTTCCTCATGCGGCCCCCCATGCGGTAGCTGAAGTAGCTGATAACCGCCAGCGGAGCCAACGCCACCAGCGTCATTTCCGGGGCGATGTTCGCCATGATGATAACGCTGATGACCAGCGAGACAAGAAACCCGCTGGCATCCGTCCCCGATTCCACCAGGTGCATCACGTCCTCAACGTCGTCGCGGAAACGGTTGACGGCCTCGCTGGGTGAGTCCTTCAGCCGGCGTGACCCCGGCCCCTGGACCAGCCACTCCAGCATATTCCGGCGCATCAACGCCTCGATGGTATAAAGGAAGGTTGACCAAGCGTGGATTCCAACCCGCATCACCCCAAGCCGCGCTCCGGTTGTCACCACCAGCAAGGCAAGCAGCGTCCACAATCCAAACTCGGCGGAAGCCTTCCCGCTTAGCGTGTCGAAAATCGCTTTGGTGATAAGCCCCAAGAAGATTGGGGCACTGTGAAATAGCCCCCAGCAAAGGCAGTTCAGCGCGAACAGCCAGGGCCGGTAGCGGATAAACCCAATGATGTATGTTCCGGTTGTCATGCTAACTCCTGTTCTAATCCGGTTTGAAGCAGTTGGTAGTATCGTGATGTCGTGTCCATCTCCAGCAGCTCGCGCTTGCCATGCTCGCGCACGTGTCCATCTTCAAGAATCATGATCTCATCGGCGCGGGCCACGGTCGAGAGGCGGTGGGCGATGATGATTGCCGTGCGGTTCTGCGTCAGCCGCGCCATTGCCCCTTCCAGAAGCTGCTCGGTTGCGCGGTCCATCTTTGATGATGGCTCGTCAAGAATCACCAATCCGGGGTCGCGAAGGAACAGCCGCGCAAAGCTGAGCAACTGCGCTTCCCCCGCCGAAAACCCGCCGCCACCGGTTGCCAGCACCGTATCCAGCCCATCGCTGAAACGGCCAAACCAGTTACGCAGCCCAAGCAGGTCCGCCACCTCCCAGATTCTGCTGTCGGGGATGGAGTCGTCGAACCACGTAAGGTTTTGGCGAAGCGTGGCATGGAACAACTGCACATCCTGCGTCACCATTCCGATGCCGCTGCGAAGGTCGCGCTGGCGAACGTCGCGAAGGTCGTTCCCGTCAATCAGCACCGCGCCCGAGGTTGGGTCGTACAGCCGGAAGAGCAATCGGGTCAGCGTGGATTTCCCGCTTCCGGTTCGCCCCAGCAGCCCCACCACCGTCCCCGGCTTCAGCGTGAAGTTGATCCCTTTCAGGACCGGGCGTTGGCCGTAGGCAAAGGTGAGGTTATGGAAGCGGACCTCCATCGCTCCGTTGTGGGGAAGTGGCAAATGGCCATCCTTCATGCTGGCGCGTTCCCTCATCATCTCCTCCACGCGGCCCACCGCTGCGCCGGCCTTCTGCAGGTCCTGCATCTGGTGGGTGATCTGCTCGATTGGCGTGCGGAGCAGATCGGTGTATTGGAAGATCAGATAGACCGTGCCGATCATAATGGTTCCCCCCTGGAACAGCCAGATTCCAAGCCCCAGCGCAAGCACGTCGCCAATGGCGAACAGGCCCATCACCGCCACCCACATCACCGAGCGTTTCAGCCAGGCGTTTTTTCCGGTTCGGGCAACGCCCCCCATCACTTGGTGGAAGCGGCGCATGGTGTAGGATCCGCCACCGTTTGCGCGGATGTCGTCAATGCCGGCAAGGCGTTCTTCAAGGAATCCGTACAGATCCGCGCTGGCTTGGCGTTCCTGGGCCGAGGCCGCCACCGCGTAATCGCGAAGGCTGTTCAGCACCAGCGCGGCGCAAATGGTGAAGGCGGTCAGAGCCGCGCCAACAATCGGGTCCTCGCGGAAGAGCATCACCAGCGCGCCCACCAGCAGCAGCGCGCTTCCCAGAACCTTTACCACGAATTGGGAGAAGAAGTTGGAAAGGGCGGTGATGTCGCCATCAATCCGCTCGATCATTTCGCCCGGGGTGCGTTCGTTGTGGTATCCCATGTCAAGCCGCAGGGCGTGCTCGGCCATGTCTTGGCGCAGCATGTTGGTGGCGCGCCAGCCCACATCGGCCCCCACGTAGGTGGCCAGCATGGAAAGCCCTTGCGTGCCAATCGCGGCGGCAAGGAATAGGAGGGCGGTGATAACCAGTTCGGTCCCATCCCCTCCGGTTTGAACGGTATTGATAAAGTGCCGCAGGATTTGCGGATTCAGCAGCTGAAGTCCGATTCCGGCAAGTAGCAGCAGGAACAGCGCGGCGGCTTTTTTCCATTGCGGCCGCAAGTACTTCAGGAAAATGTCAGCATATCGCCGTAGTGAAATCTTCATGGAACGTCTCTCTTTCTCCAGATGTTGGTGTGATGAAAAACAGCGGAGTCGCGTGCGAAGCAATGGCACAGCCCGTGCCGTAGTGTCACGCGATGGTCAACCTGGGCAACGTGTGATGCCGGTTGCGATGGTACTCTGGTTCCGTCAGTCGGTTAAAAAAAGAGCGGCGTATGTTGGGCGGCGAATGCTCAAGCAGAAGCAGGTATGCCAGAAGGCAACGTCCGCAGCGAAGGGCTGGTGTTCTGCGGCAGGTGTAGCGTGGGAAGAAGCGGGGTGGTGCTGCGGATTGCAGCGAATACAACGCTTCTGTGGCCTGCGTAGAACAGCCCCCAGCGCGTTGTAGCCAAATGGGAAAACGGGTCTTCCGATGAACTTACGCCCTGAGCGCCATAACCGAATTGCGTGGTCGCGATGCGAATGCGGTGGTAATGATGGTAAATAACATGGCAACAGCCTCCTTATGGTTTGAACGTATGACTCGCCCCGGCTCATGGCGCACCTTGCACCCGCCCCGGCAGCGTGATGTTGCCCCAAACACAAAAATCAGGCCAAAGTTTCCGGGGGAGGTTTTTACTGATTGTTCGGCAAGCTATAAGCCTGTGCAGCTGGTTGTACATTTGCGGCCTCTTTGTACATTGGGGTGGTTCTTCATCGAACCATTGTCAGAGTCGGCATCTCAGGGTGCCCGCAAGAACATCACACATCACGCTGACCAAGCCCGACACCTATCGAACGTAGCGCACAGGCAATCACGCAAAAGACTGGGATATGTTCGTGGGGAGTCTGAATGTATAGGGTACGGTAGATAAATTCAAATCAAATGATGAACAACACAACACTAACCACTGGGAAGAAATACATCAAGGATATTTTTAGTGCTGAACAGTTTTTTAATATTCCAGAATATCAACGACCTTATGTCTGGGGGGATGAACAAATTAGTGCATTCCTTGAAGATGTAAGCAAGGCAATGGAAACTGACAGCAATAAAGAGTATTTCCTTGGCTGCATGATTTGGAACACTCGACAAGAAAGAGCGAGTAGAAATATTGAGTATGTATATCAAGATATTTTAGACGGGCAGCAACGATTCATTACTTTATTTTTATTACATGGAGTTATTAGGGACATTTCGATCGAAGTTAAGCTTCAAGAGAATGTTCAAAAACGGCTTATTCAAGAGGCAGATGATTATAATAATATTCCTGCACGAAATAGAATTGAATTTGAAATACGAGACGATAAAGACTTTTTAGATAATTATGTTATTAATTTAGGAGGCACTCTCAAGGTTAACGAAATTGAAGACGTTATCAATAGTCCAAAATCTGGTGCTTCAATAAAAAATATGGCATCAGGGATTTTAATAATGAAAAAATGGTGGATTTATAAATTTAGTGAAAATCAAGGAAGTGAGGAAAAATATTTGGCCGATTTCTATAAATATCTTTCAACTAAAGTACTTGCACTTTACTTAGCTACACCAAACAATCTAGATGATGCTTATAATTTATTTACTGTGTTAAACAGCAGAGGGCTCCAACTGCAGGTAAGTGATATTTTAAGAGCACAAAATCTGAGAGTAATCGAGAATGATGAATTGAGAAAGCTATACGCTTCAAAATGGTCTGATTTCGAAAATTCAATTGCGGCTCCTTACAAAGGATTCGATGATTTTCTTTGGTCACTGGTGTTTATTAAGATGAAATATCGTAGCGATGACAACAAAAGTTTGACTAAAGCATTTGAGTTTATGTTCAAACGCAACATGCTCACAAAGGGGACGGACACTCTTGACTATGTCGGTAAGTATTTGAAGCACTATGAAGCCATCACTAACGGTAGTATAACGAACAGAGAAAGTCTAAACCTTTTTAGTAATCTAAATTTTATTCTTTCAAGTGTTTATGGTAGTCAATATATCACTCCTCTCATGCATTATCGTGAATGCTTTGGTGATACAAGAATTGTCGAATTCTTAATCAAAATTGACAATCTGTTTTCGATTGGCTGGTTGTTGGGTCGCAGGCAGTCGTCAACAAGAACTTTTATTATCCTTCGTAAAATTGAATCATATTCTGATTTGGTGAAAAAGAAAGAATTAACGATAGACGAAGCGGTCGAAGATTTGCTCAATGATCCATGCTTACAATATGATTTTTATGATGATGAAATTTCCTCAGATAAACCAATTGATATTGATGATTTTGCTATTCTACTTAACACCGAAAAATGGGGGAGCTTTTCCGGTACAAGAATCAACAAGACAAGATACTTACTGTTAAAAATGGATTTGATTATGGGTAATCCATCAACTATTCTGCAATACAACAAAGATTCATCTTCTATTGAGCATTTGATGCCACAGAAAATTGAGGGGACACAATGGACTGTTCATCCAGCAAAACATAAAGAGTGGGTTCATAGATTGGGCAACCTTGTACTTATTGATAAAAACAAAAATTCATCATTAAGTAATAAGCTGTTCAATGAGAAAAAAACAAAATATCATGGAGCAATTGAAACAAGAGCCAATACGAATTTCATTTTTATTGCTAATCTGAATTGGGACATTGATGCAATTAAAGCAAACCAAGAACGAACAATAGACCTGTTGATGCAATACTATAAAGGCAATAGTCTGAAATCCTTTCTGCAAATCAAAAAAAATATAAACTCTACTGTGTTATTATAATTACTACCTCACCTTACGCAAGACCAAGCGGTATCTGGGAAATTGGGCATCCATGGCGTTCCATCAAGAATGCTCGTTACTCATGCTGAACCCTGTTGCAGTAAGGGCGAAACCGCTCCCTCATCCGAAACCGCTTCCCGATTTCCTCGCCAACGCTCATTAAGCAACGGGTTTCTTCTTCGGTGAACTCATGCTCGGCTGGTTTGGCTATTCCAAGCGTGCCAAGCAGTTCTCCGTCCAGCATGATCGGAACGGTGATGGAGCCTTCCACCCCGGTCTCCCGCGCCGATGGTTTTGCAACGCCCGAGGCATCGGTCTGCAGGTTGCAGACCTGCACCGGAGCGCGCCGCTCGGCAGCAAGCCCGGCCATCCCTTTTCCGATGGGGATGGCTGACACTTTCTGCAGCAACATCGGGGGAATCCCAATCTCCGCCTCCAATCGCAAAAGGTTCGCCAGCTGGTCAAGGCGATGGATGGAGCCAACCACGCCCCCATATTCCTGAAGCACAAGCTCCAGCACGTTGCGGAGTTGGCGATCGGCGGGAAGGTCCGCTGTGAAGGCTGCGTGAACCGATTCCAGAAGCTCGGCGCAGCGTAGTTGTTTGGTGTCCATGTCGGTAACGGTTGATTGGTTGATCGTTGCTGATTTCTGGCAAACTCTGCCAGTGAGGTTGAGCAATGGCTCAGCGTCTCCGCTCCCGGCCACGCATCATGGCTGAATCACCACAAACCGGGATCCATCAAAGATGATGGAGCGATGCCGCTTCCGGCTTGGAAGCGGAGCGGTGATCGCGCTTGGCTGGCCACTTTCCGAAACGCGGTTAATGGTAACGGTCCCGCTTCCTGCATCGGTCTCCACCTGCGCGGCCATTCGTCCGTTGTCCGCCTGGAGGGCGTTTCCCCCCAGCAAAAAATATCCGCCATCATCGGCAGAAAGATGGATGTTTCCCCGGGCAGAGTCGTAGCGGTAACTGATGCGCGACGGGTAGCGGTCGGCCACAAATCTTCCCCATGTTCCCACCACAAGGCTATCGTTCCCCAATGCCCGTTGCAGTGTTTTCTGGAACCCAAGATGAAACACCGGAACCGTTTGGATACGGGCAAGCAAGGATGCAACGTAGATCGTGTCGGCCCCGCTGCTGCCGCGAAGGTCACGGCGAAGCTGGACCACCAGCGAATCGGCAATGCGGCTTGCAAAAATCCACTGGGCGGTGGCAAGCAGAAGCACCACGGCGTACAGCAGGGCAACGCCCCCGGCCAGCGCGGCGCGCAATCGCCAGCGGTGCGGGGCAAGCTGGCCAATCGCCCACGCAAGCCCAATGCTGAACCCCACCGAGGGGATGTAGAGATACCACCGCATCATCAACCGCGAAACGGGAAGGAGGGAAAGAAGCACCCACGCAGCCGGAAGCAGCAACGGAAGAAGCCGCCCCCGATTCCGCCACGCGGCCCACGCAGCGGCAGCGGCCACAATGGCCCCGCCCCCGGCGACCGCTGTTGGATGCGCGGCCAGCAATCCTTGCAACTGATAAAGCCCCGTTGGAATAACCAGCGCAGCAAGGAACATCCCCAAGTTGCGGGCAAGGTGCAGGATGTTGGTATCGGTGTGGGGGCCGTTTCCGCCGAACAGCATATTGTTCTCCAGCAGCAGCCAGCGCGCCGCCACAACGCCAGCGGCAAGAAGGAAGAATGGAGCGACGATCCGAAAAGTCCGATTCGGCTGCCACCGAACCCCTTGCTTACGGTCAACCCACCACGCCACCGGGACAAGAATGAGCGGAAGGGAAAAGGCCATCTCCTTGGAAAGAAGTGCCAGCAACATCAGCAGCAACGCCAAGCATTGATCCCTCCATTTGTTGCTTCTGGCATATGTGGTCAGGCTGCAGACCGAGCCAAGATAGAAGACAGCGCAAAGCAAATCGGTGCGGCCCGGAATCCAAAGGATGGAGGTTTCGTGGACCGGAAGCAGCCCAAAAAAAAGCGCGGCAGCAAACGGAACAAAGGGGGCGCCGAACCACCGCTCCGCCAACCGAAACACCAACCCCGTGGCCAGAAGATGAAGCAGCAGATTCGTCAGCCGGAAGCCGACGGGGTTCCAGCCCCACAGCCAAAAATCCACCGCGCTGGAAAGCTCGCTTAGCGGGCGGTAGTAATCCTCGGTGATCCCCGCGCTTGTCAGCAGCCGCAGCGGGTCGGGGGCGTTGTCGCGGAAGAAGAGGCTGATATAGGCCGCGTCGTCGTTGATAAACCCAATCCAGAGCATCGGCAGAAGCAGCAACGCCGTGGCCCCAATCACGACCGCAAGCTGCACGGAGCGATGTTGCAGGAAAGGGGGAGCGATCGAGCGGATGGCCATGCGGAAAATCAGCGGGAAAATGTGCGTTGGCTTAAAAATCCAGTAGCAAGCAATCGGTTCCGGGGCGTAAATTCATCCCCGTTGTAGGATTGAAAGAACTGATCGAGAGGACGTAGCTTCTACCCATGAGCAAAGTAAGAACCGGAGGCGGTTTTGCCTCCATTGGATACACAATTCAAAAAGCGTTTGCGGCCGACGGCGGGCCGATAGAGTTTTGGCGGCGAATGAAATCGCGTAACGCCTGCAAGACCTGTGCCTACGGAATGGGAGGGCAGCGTGGCGGGATGACCAACGAGGCGGGCCAGTTCCCGGAGTTCTGCAAAAAAAGCGTCCAGGCAATGGCCGCCGATATGCAGCCCCCAATCGCCCCCGATTTCTTCAACCAATACTCCGTTTCCGAACTTGCCAAGCTAAGCCCGCGCCAGCTGGAGAATCTGGGCCGCCTTTCCTATCCGATCATCCATCGTGCGGGTGAGGACCGCTACTGCCGGTTGGAGTGGGAGGAAGCGTTTGGGCTGATTGCCGGGGCGATGAAAGGGACCGATCCTTCCCGCTCCTTTTTTTATTCATCGGGAAGAAGCAGCAACGAGGCCGCGTTCCTGCTGCAATGGTTGGCGCGGGTGTATGGGACCAACAACGTCAACAACTGCTCGTTCTACTGCCACCAAGCCAGCGGCGTTGGGTTGGCGCGGAGTATCGGGTCGGGGACGGCAACCGTCACGTTGGAGGATGTTGAGCATTCCGATTTTGTGCTGCTGATTGGCGCAAACCCGGCAAGCAACCACCCCCGGCTTATCACAACGCTGGTGGGAATTCGGGCACGCGGAGGGAAAGTGGTGGTGGTGAACCCGCTGCGGGAGACCGGGTTGGAGCGTTTCAACGTTCCATCGCGGGTTGGTTCGCTGCTGTTTGGCTCGCAGGTGAACGACCTCTACATCCAGCCACGAATCGGCGGCGACATCCCTTTTCTGAAAGGAGTCCTCAAGGCTGTTATTGCATTTTCGGAAACCAACACTGAGTTCATCGAACGCTACACCAGCGGCTGGGAAGAACTGGCCGCGTCGCTGCGGGAAGAATCGCTGGAAGATTTGGCTGCCAATGCCGGGGTGAGTGTGGGGTTGATCCAGAGCGTCGCGAAAATGTACGCCAGCGCCAACAACGCCGTTTTTATGTGGGCCATGGGGATCACCCACCACGAGCATGGGGCCGACAACGTGCTGGCCATTGCCAACCTTGCGCTTGCACGCGGCATGGTGGGCCGCCGGAACGCAGGCTTGATGCCAATCCGTGGCCACTCGAACGTGCAAGGAATCGGCTCAGTCGGGTTCGCCCCCGACCTGAAAGAAGGATTCTTGAAAGCGATGGAGGAATTGTACGGGCTTCCCTTGCCACGCGGAAAAGGGATGGACTCCATCCGCTCGCTTCACGCCGCCGGGCGCGATGAAATTGATGTGGCGATTCTTCTTGGCGGCAACTTCTACGCCGCAAGCCCCGACCTTGCCTACGCCGGGCGTGCGCTGGGCCGCATTCGCCACTGCGTCACCATCAGCACAAAGCTGAATCAAGGCCATGTTTGCGTTGCGCCGCAGCGGGAAGGGGGGTGGGCAATCGTGCTGCCAACCGTTGTGCGCGATGAAGAGATGCAGGCCACCACGCAGGAGAGCATGTTCAGTTTTGTTCGCCTGTCCGATGGCGGGATGCGCAGGCCGTTGGGGGACCTCCGTTCGGAAGTGGAGATTATCACCACCATTGGCGGCCATTTGCTTCCCGATGGGCCGATTGATTTCCGCGCGCTGCGGAACCACGATGCCGTGCGGCGGGTGATGGCCCAAGTGGTTCCGGGATACGACAAGGTTGCGGAGATTGGCCGCACCAAACATGAGTTCCATGTGAAAGATCGCGTGCGCCACCATCCAGAGTTTCCGTTTCCCGACGGGCGTGCGCGGTTCGTTGCGGTCCCCACACCCCCCGACGACCGCAGCCCCGGCCAGCTCCGCTTGATGACCATCCGTTCGGAGGGGCAATTCAACACGGTGGTGTATGAAGAACATGATCGTTACCGCAATCAACCGGCGCGGGATGTTATCTTGCTCCATCCCCACGATATGGGGCGGTTGGGGATAGCCGAAGGGGAGCGCATCACCGTGGTTTCGGCCACCGGAGCAATGCCAAACATCATGGCCGTGGCGTTCTCCATCGCCGAAGGATGCGCGGCCATGTACTATCCCGAGGCAAACGTCCTGGTCCCAACTTCTGTAGATTCCGCCAGCGGTACTCCGGCATTCAAAAACGTGCTGGTGACGCTGGTGCCAAGCCAAAGCGGAACCGAGCACAAACCGCAAACCTGGTAAGCGGCCAAAACGCTGCGCAACAATTCCGGCCAACTATGAAACCCTTGATTTACGTTGTTGACGACGACCACAGCGTTCGCCGCCTGATGGAGCATTGGTTGAAGACCAAATGGGAATACACCATCCAGCTGTTCACCAGCGGGGAGCAATGCCTTGACGCGTTGGACGCAGGCCCCGACCTTGTTATCCTGGATGTGATGCTTCCCGGAATGAGCGGGGTGGAGACATTGCGGGAAATTCGCAAACGCGACGCTGATCTTCCGGTGGTCATGCTTTCGGCACAGGGGCAAATTGATGTTGTGGTGGAGACCATCAAGCTGGGAGCAATGGATTATTTCCCCAAAACCATTGACCTGAATAAACTAGAGCTGGCGGTTCGCAACGCTTTGGAGATGCACTCGCTAAAACGTGAGCTTCATCAACTTCGCGACAGCGTTGCCGAGACCGGTAGTTTTGAGAATATCATTGCCTCGGCAGGGCCAATGGAAAATGTGCTGAAGCTGGTGCATAAAGCAAAAAACAGTGATATATCAGTGCTAATCCAGGGGGAAAGTGGAACGGGAAAAGAGTTGATTGCGCGGGCAATCCATTTTAATGGAAAGCGGAAAAACGGCCCTTTTATTGCTGTCAATTGTGCCGCAATTCCGCGAGACCTGATTGAGAGCGAAATGTTCGGCCATGAAAAAGGGGCATTTACGGGAGCGGTGGCGCGGAAGATTGGGAAATTCGAGCAAGCCAATGGTGGCACTATTTTTCTTGATGAGATTGGGGAGTTGGATATGAACCTGCAAGCCAAATTGCTGCGGGCAATCCAGCAAAAACAGTTCGAGCGTGTTGGCGGGATCGAGGTGCTAACCAGCGATACGCGCATCGTCTCGGCAACCAACCGCGATTTGGTTAAGGCCAGCCAAAACAAAGAATTCCGGGAAGACTTATACTACCGCCTGGCCTCGTTCCCCATTATGCTCCCTCCGCTTCGCGAACGCAGGGCCGACGTGATGCTATTGGCCGAGCATTTTCTGAAAACATACAGCAAGCGTGAAGGGAAAGCAATCCGAACAATCTCCCGGAAAGCAATTAAAATGCTGTATGATTACCCCTGGCCCGGCAACGTCCGCGAACTTGAAAGCGCGATAGAGCGGGCGATACTGCTCTGCGAAGATGATATGATTACCGAAGGAGATTTGCCCCTTGCCGTGCGTGCATTTAGCGAAGGAGCAAGCGTTGCCGTTCCGATGGACTCAGTCTTCGAAAATCAAAGCATGATTATCCCTCTGGAAACATTAAAGGAGCAGGCGGTGAAGCATGCCTTAAAAGTCACCGAAGGGAATATCCTTGAAGCCGCAAAAAAACTTCGCATAAGCCGCTCGACGATGTATGAGATGATAAAAAAATATGACGTGCGGGTGTAAAAGCGATCATTCTTTCAGCAAGTAGAACCGTACCACAATCGCAATCCCCAGTGTACTCCATCCGGTTATTTCTCTTCATACTTATTGCCTTCGCAATGGCTGGATGCGGGAAGCCCTCCGGCCCACCGCAGCTTCTTGATGCGGTGCTGTGCCGCGCCGTTGGCGCAGATGGAACCCCAGGCAATCCCACCAAAGAATTTTCATCAACCGACTCCGCCATTCGGTGCGTGCTGGTTTTTCAGCAAAGCGAAAGTGCTGCAAAAATTCAGGGGAAATGGAGTGTGGCCCGCGTCCCAGGAATACAAAGCGGAAAGGTGATTGGCGAAGTAACGGTATCGGCTGCGCCCAACAGCAAATATGTTGATTTATCCCTGCGACCAACGTCGCCACTGCCGGCGGGGAATTATCAGCTGGAAATTTTCATTGACCCTGATAAGAAAAAAACTCCGCAACCCAACCAAACCCTGACGTTCAAAGTGATTTCCAAAGGGGCGCAAATTTCCAACGCGTTCCTTTCGACAGATCCGCAGGGGAAGGAGCGGAGTGATAGTTTTTCGCTCAATACTTCAGCAATTTACGCCCACCTTCGGCTGGCTGACGTTCCCCCAAAAACAACATTAACCGCAAGCTGGGTCCAGGATGGCAATGGCGAAATTGACCGCGTGCCAATCGTTCTTCGGCGCGGCGAGGAATCGGTGGTGTTTGCCCTAACATTGGAAAATGGATTGACCGCCGGAAATTATCACGTAGTATTTTTCTTCAATAATCAAACAACCCCGGCCCTTACTGTTCCGTTCCGTTCGGTGGGGGAGTAATAGATGAACGGAAAATCGCCACACCGCACGTTCCATGCCACTGAAATTGGGGTGATTGCAACGCGCTATCGTCGTAAATCGGAGGCACCGCGCCAACCTACTCTTGCAGAAACACCCGATGAAGGAATTATCACCCTCCATGAAGGTGCAAATTTCGAGCAAGCCTTGCGCGACCTTCAGGGGTTTGAATTTATTTGGGTGATTTTTTGGTTCGATCAGTCCAGCGGTTGGCGGCCCACGGTGCTTCCGCCACGTGGCGGATTAACGCGGCGCGGGGTTTTTTCCACCCGTTCCCCGCATCGCCCAAATCCAATCGGATTATCGCTTCTCCGATTGTTGGAAATTCGTGGCCGCACCCTTCGCGTTGCTTCCCCCGACCTTCTGGACGGAACGCCAATTCTTGATATTAAGCCGTATCTACCTTCCATCGAGGCGCACCCGGCTGCCGCCGAAGGGTGGCTGGAAACTCTGGATGATGACCTGCGTGCCGATCCACTGTTCACCGTTGAATGGAGCCTGCTATCCGCCCAACAACGGGAATTTTTAGAGCAGGAATGCGAAGTTGATTTCTCCGCCGCTGTTGCCTTGCTTCGGCGCGCACCCCACCCGCATCCTTACCGCCGGATTAAGCAGATTTCTGAGCATGGATATGAGTTGGCCGTGCGCTCCTGGCGGCTGAAATTTACCTGGCAGGGAATGGAAATTGTGATCGAGGAAATCGCCAGCGGTTATTCGCCGGCGGCGATTTCCGATCCGGCCCGGGCCGGGACGCTCCATCAGGAATCGGCGCACCGTGCCTTCCATCAGCGTTGGGGGAAGTAGTCGGGAAACAGCGTGGCGAACTCTTCGGGAATTGGCGCGGAGATGGTGGCCGGCGGGTAGCCATCAATCGTGGGAAGGGTGATTGAGGAAGCATGGAGCATCAGCCGATGGATTCCAAGTTGTTGCCGGAACATCGCGGTGTGCCGCCCGTCGCCGTAGATTGTGTCGCCGATAATCGGATGGCGCAGGTGCGCAAGGTGCCGGCGAATCTGGTGGTTCCGCCCGGTTAATGGAGTAAGTGACAGCAGCGTGTAGCGTGCCGTGGCGTACCGGCCAACGGGAATCGGAAGCTCGATGCGGGCAAGGGGAGTGAAATGGGTGATGGCCTGGGCCGGCGTGCCATGCTTCTCCTCGGCAATCGGGTGGTCAATCGTCCCTTCTTCGTGCAGATGCCCGCGCGCCACTGCGGTGTAGGTTTTTAGTACGTTGCGGCTGGCAAAAGCCTCCGCAAGGATTTTTGCCGACTCGCGCCCCCGGGCAAACAGCAGCACACCGCTGGTGGCGCGGTCCAGCCGGTGAACGGGATAGACCCATTCCCCCAATCGGTCCCGCAGCACCGACATGCACGTCCGTTTGTCGGTGGCCAGTGCCGAGGGGACGGTGAGCAAGCCACACGGCTTGTTGACGGCCACATAGGCCCCGTTTTCAGCAAGAATTTCTAGATGATGCTGTTGATGTTCTTCCATCATTGCCTCGGAAATATGATCCCTGTTCCAAACAAACCAACAACCAATAAACGACGGAGAAGAGAACTAACGATGAAACAACCATTTGGCTTGATTGCCGCAGCCTTGATGATGATTGCCACCGCTGCCGCCCAAACCGTTCCTGCGCCACCGGCAGGCGTTACGCGACCCAGGTACGTTTTCCACGTCACCCAGGCGGGGGTGCAGCTTGGCGACATTGTGATTGAGCTGTTTCCCGACGTTGCGCCAAAGCATTGCGCAAATTTCGACAGCCTTGTTGCCGCAAAATTCTACGATGGGACAGCGTTCCACCGTGTGATCCCTGGCTTTATGATTCAGGGGGGAGGGATGAACTCCAAGAACCCGAACGCGCCGCGCAACACGTGGGGGATTAGCGATCCTTCGCAGCGGAAGATCCCGGCCGAGTTCAACAAAATCTCGCACGTCCGTGGCATCCTTTCCGCCGCCCGCACCGCCGACCCCAACAGCGCGGCATCGCAGTTCTTCATCTGCGTGGCCAATGCCCCCCACCTTGACGGCCAATATACCGTCTATGGGCAGGTGGTGACAGGGTTGGAGGTGGTTGATAAAATCGTCAACGCCCAAAGGGATAACACCGATAACCCGCTCCAGCGGATTGATATGAAGGTCGAGAAGCTGGTCCAAAAAACGGTGCGCGGGAAGAACGCCCCGAAAAAAACTAACTGAGCAAACCGCCCGGCAGCCGCTGGCCAGTTCCTTCGGCTTCCACGATGGTGAGCTTGCTCATGCTTTCTCAATCTGCCGTGGCACGCACAACGCCACGGCAGATTTTTTTTTGGGGGGGGTGAGAACTTTCGCCCCTATCGTTGTCTTTATGATGGTAGGATTGAGCGCCGAACACGGTTTGCGGCCGGGGCGAAGCTGCCAAGATGGTAATGGTGACAGTGGGAGAGCAGGGAAAATCATCAATTGCCACCCATTATCGGAAAGCGGCTCCGTTTCTGCCCAACCGAAATCCAACAAGGGGAACCAACGCTGGTTCCCCTTGTTTCGTTTTGCCCCCCTTGCTTCCGTGCGGATGCTGCGGCGTGGCTCACCAATTCTCCTCACCAATTTTCTCCACCACTTGACAACCGAACATCACATTGCCTATCTTTGCTTTTAAGTACGCTTAACAATGAATCTTAACCTGACCACAGAAGATTATCTCCGCTCGCTGTACAAGCTGGAAAGCCGGGATCTGAAAGCCACGAACGCCGCATTGGCAAAGGAGCTGAACGTCACCTCGGCAGCGGTCACCGATATGCTGCGGAAGCTGGACGAGCTTGGGCTGGTCAGCTACCAGAAGTACAAAGGGGTGGCGCTGACGAAATCTGGGCTGGCGATTGCCACGCGCATCACCCGCCGGCATCGGTTGTGGGAGGTGTTCCTGATCCAGCACTTGCACTTTGCCTGGGATGAAGTCCACGACCTTGCCGACCAGCTGGAGCATATCCGCTCCGATGAGCTTACCGAGCGTTTAGATGAGTTCCTGGGCCACCCCCAGCACGATCCCCACGGCGACCCCATTCCCACCCGCGATGGAGTGGTCCCCGTCCGCATCCTGACCCCGATTGGCCAGCTTCAGCCCGGGGAGGAGGGGACGGTGCAGCGGGTAAGCGACGAGTTCCCAGAACTGCTTCGCTACGCGGTGATGGTGGGGCTTTCGCTTGGTTCCCACATCAAGGCGATTGAGCGGATTCAGTTCGACGGCTCGGTGCGGCTGGTGGCCGATGGGCGCGAATCCGTTATCTCCGCCAAACTGGCCGAAAGCGTTTTTGTGGAGCTGGTTCCAGGAAGCTCGGTACGCCAAGCCAAGAAGAAATCAGGGGGGAAGAAGTGAAAAAACGGGTGCTGTTTTTGGACGATGACCACCGCCGGATCGCGACCTTCCGCGAGCAAGTGATGCGGAATGAGTTCGAACTCACCGTGGTGGAAACCGCCCACGAGTGTATCGAGGCCTTGGCCAACCGGCAATTCGACCTCGTTCTGCTGGACCACGATTTGGGGGGGGAGACCTTTGTTGACAGCAGCCGCGAGGATACGGGAATGGAGGTGGTGCGGTGGATTGGGGCAAAGGGATTGCCCGCCGGAGCCTTCATCGTCCACACGATGAACCCCGTGGCCGCCACAACCATGTACTTCCAGCTTCAGCAATGGGGGCATCGCGTGGAGCAGGCTCCATTTGGTTCAAGCCGATTTTACGGGGCACTTGAGGAGCTGCTTGAAGTCCGCGCCCGCCGCACCAAGCAACGGAAATCGCTGCTGGTTCGGCTAAGGGAGTATTTCCGCTCCATTCGCTTTAAGTAGGAACGGGCTGGGCTTTGGGTCAGCAGAAATCATAATCCAATATCAACAATGAAACTCAAGATTCTCCTTCTCCTTGCCGTTCTTCTGTTTGCCGGATGTGGCGGCGGAAGCGATAGCCCGCAGCCAAAAAAACTTCGGATCGTCACCACCACCGGCATGATTGAAGATGCGGTTCGGAACATCGTTGGCGACGACTCCGCTGCCGCCACCATCACCGCCTTGATGGGACCCGGCGTGGATCCCCACCTCTACAAGGCTTCCCAGCAAGACCTCTCGCTCCTGACCGAGGCTGATATCATCTTCTATAACGGGCTGCACCTTGAAGGAAAAATGGTGGAAGTGCTGCAGAAACTTGCCCGCACAAAACCAGTGGTGGCCGTGGCCGACGGCGTGGACCCCGCAAAACTTCGCACCCCGCCCGAGTTCAACGGCAACCACGACCCCCACATCTGGTTCGACGTGAAGTTGTGGGAGGGAGGGGTCCGGAAGATTGCCCAGACGCTGCAGGCCCAGGATACGGCCAACGCAGCGCGCTACCGCCAGCACGCCGAACGCTACGTGCGGCAGCTGGACTCGCTGGACCGGTGGGTGCGGGACCATATCGCCACCATCCCCAACGAAGGCCGGGTGCTGATAACCGCCCACGATGCCTTTGGATACTTCGGCCAAGCCTACGGCATCGAGGTGCGCGGCCTGCAAGGAATCAGCACCGTGAGTGAGTACGGGCTGGCCGATGTTCAGGCGTTGGTTGAGATGATTGCAAGCCGGAACATCAAGGCCGTGTTCGTGGAATCAAGCGTTCCGCGCCGTTCAATTGAAGCTGTAGTTGAGGGGGTGAAGGCCAAAGGGAAGAACGTGACGATTGGCGGCCAGCTTTTCTCCGATGCCATGGGGGCCAAAGGGACCCCAGAAGGGACGTACATCGGCATGGTTTCCGCCAACGTCAACACCATCGTCAACGCGCTGAAATAATGGAGATGGATTAATGGAGATGGATGGAATGGAGAATGGCATGAAGAACGGAAAAGAACATAGGCCGGAAGGAGTGGAATCGCCAGGAATTTCCCCGCTGGAAGTTCACGACCTCACCGTCAGCTACAACCGCCGGCCCGTGCTGTGGGACATTGATTTCACCGTGCCGGAGGGGAAGCTGATTGCGGTGGTGGGGCCGAACGGAGCGGGGAAATCAACGCTGATTAAAGCCGCAATGGGGCTGATCCCATCGGCCAGTGGTTACGTCCGGTTTTTTGGGCAGGGCCTTGCCGAAGCCCGCCAGCGTGTGGCCTACGTCCCGCAGCGGACCTCGGTGGATTGGGATTTCCCCACCGACGCGCTGGACGTTGTGCTGATGGGCCGCTACGGGCGGTTGCGGTTGTTCCAACGCCCCCGCCGTGCCGACGTTGAAGCCGCCCACGAAGCGTTGAACAAAGTGGGGATGCAGCAGTTCGCCAACCGGCAGATTTCGCAGCTTTCCGGTGGGCAGCAGCAGCGGGTGTTCCTTGCCCGCGCGCTTGCCCAGGATGCGGACCTGTACCTGATGGATGAGCCGTTCGCCGGGGTGGATGCCGCCACCGAGGCCGCCATTGTTGAGCTTCTTCGCCAGATGCGCGCCCTGGGGAAAACCGTCATCGTTGTTCACCACGACCTGCAAACCGTCCAAGATTACTTCGATTGGGCACTGCTGCTGAATATGCGGCTGATTGCCTTTGGCCCAATGGAGCAAGCCTTCACCAACCAGCTTCTGCAAAAAACCTACGGCGGGCGGCTGAACCTTCTGACAGAAGTTGCGGACCTGATACGCCACGAACAACGGAAGGAGCGGGACCCGCTATGAGCGAATCCGACCTTCTGGATTTCTTCCTGCTTCGCCAACACAACATCCGCGTGGTGGTGTTGGGGACGATGCTGCTGGGGATTGGCTCAGCGGCCATTGGCTGCTACGCCTTTCTTCGCAAACGCTCGCTGGTGGGCGATGCCGTTGCCCATGCCGCGCTCCCCGGGGTTGCGGTTGCGTTCATGCTGACCGGGGTGAAAAACCCGGCGGTGATTCTGGTTGGCGCGGCCATTGCCGGGTGGCTTAGCATGGTGGCAATGGACCTGATTGTCCGCCGCTCCAAAATCCGCGAGGATGCCGCAATCGGGATCGTCCTTAGCGTCTTTTTCGGCCTGGGAATCTTGCTGCTGACGCGGATTCAAAAAAGCGGATCGGCGGATCAAGCCGGGCTGGATAAATTCCTATTCGGCCAGGCCGCATCGCTGGTGACGGGGGATGTGGTGGTGTTCGGCGCGGTCAGTTTGGGGCTGGTGGTGGGGATTGTGTTGCTCCACAAGGAGTTCAAATCCATCTCGTTCGATGCTGACTTTGCCCGCTCGATCGGCCTTCCGGTGCGCGGGCTGGAGCTTGCCATGACCACGATGCTGGTCCTTGCCGTGGTTGTTGGAATCCAAGCCGTTGGGGTGGTGCTGATGGCCGCCATGCTGATTACCCCCGCCGCCGCCGCACGCTACTGGACCGACCGCCTGACGGTGATGCTGCTTTTGGCCGGAATCTTCGGCGCGGCGGCCGGCTACGGCGGGGCCTTTGTCAGCTACGTTGCGCCGCGAATGCCCACCGGCCCCTGGATCGTCACCGCTGGAACGCTCATCTTCCTTCTGTCGCTGCTTGCTGCCCCGCGCCGTGGGGTGATTGCCCGGGTCCTGCGTAACCGCCGCAATAGCCGCAAAACGTTGGAGGAGAATATCCTGAAAACCTTGTATCAGCTTGGCGAGGAGCCTGGGGGGATGTTCCGCCTTCACACCGCCGCCGACGTTGCGCGCCGCCGCCGAATCCCGGAATCCCAGGCACTTCGTGGGCTGGGGGTGCTGCGCCGTAGCGGGTTTATCCAGCGGACCGAAAACGGATGGAAACTGACCCAAGAAGGGGAGAAGCAAGGGCGCAGAGTGACGCGGCTTCATCGCCTGTGGGAGGTGTATCTGACCGAGCACGTCAGCATTGCCCCGGACCATGTTCACGACGATGCCGAGTCAATCGAGCATGTGCTTACCCCCGAGCTGGAAGCTGAGTTAGAGGCCGTGCTGAACCGCCCCGCCAACGACCCCCACCAACGCGCAATTCCATATCAATAACCAAATACCGATGGCCCAGAAACCACTCTCCATTCTCGGCTTGCTGATGGTGGCATCGGCAACCACTTTTTCCCAAGAGATGGCAACCGACCGCCCCGACCAGACGGAATCGTCGTGGGTGATACCGAAGGGATTTCTTCAGATTGAAACGGGCCTAAGCATTGGCCGCCACACGCCCCCCCAGATTTCCGGCCAAGCTGCCCTGACGCTGCAGAACCTGAATCTTGCTTCCACGCTTGTTCGCGTTGGCGTGCTGGAGCGGCTGGAGCTTCGGTTGGAAGGGGGGTATCGGGTGGAGCGGTCGGAAGCAACGCAAAGCGTGGGGCCGATTGAAGAATCAGTTGTGGAATCGCTGGAAGGAATGGACGCAGTTGCCGTTGGGGTGAAAGTCGGAATCGCCGAGGAAGATGGCCCGCTTCCAGAAACATCGCTGATCCTTCACACCACGCTCCCCGTTGGCGATTCTCCGTTCGGCCCCAGCTACGTTCTCCCCGATTTCCGTTTCACCCTTAGCCACTCGCTGGGGAAGTCACTCAGCTTGGGGTACAACATCGGTGCCGAGTGGGGCGATGCCGGAAACCCTCCCGACGGCATTTACACGCTGGTGGTTGGGAGCGATCTTGCCGAAACCATTGGCGGGTTTGTTGAGCTGTTCGGGACGCTTTCGCCTGGGGGACCGCCGCAGCATACGCTGGATGGAGGGCTGACCTGGGCCGCAAGCGATGACGTGCAGCTGGATGCCTCGGCAGGAATCGGCCTGACCGAATCGGTCGAGGATTTTTTCGCCAGTGCAGGGGTCTCCTTCCGGCTGAGTGCCTGGTAGCCGCCCCGACCTTCGTCGGAATGACCGCCCCGACCTTCGTCGGGGTAGCCGAAGGTCTTTAGCCTTCGGTGTCTTCTTTCTAGAAATGACTGGGCCCCGACGGAGGTCGGGGCCGCTACCCCGTCTGTTATCAACCCCGTCGGGGGTCGAAACTGCTTCCCTTCTAACTCTATTTTGGTTTCCATCATGGACCTCAACGCATTCTGGATTATTCTTACTGGCGCGCTGGCGGCGGGGGCTTGCGCGTTGGTGGGATCGTTTTTGGTGCTGCGGAAAATGGCGATGCTGGGGGATGCGATTAGCCACGCCGTGCTTCCCGGGATTGCCATTGCCTTTTTCCTGACCGGAAGCCGCGCGCCGTTGCCGATGCTGATTGGCGCGGGGGTGCTGGGGGTTGCCGCCTCGGTGATGATCGAGGCGCTTCACCGCAGCGGAAAATTGCAGCAGGATGCCTCGATTGGCATCACCTTCACGTGGCTGTTTGCTGTTGGGGTGATCCTGATCTCACTCTTTGCCGGCGCGGTGGACCTGGACCAGGATTGCGTGCTGTATGGTGAGATTGCCTACGTCCCGCTGGACCTGATCACCACCGGAAGCGGCGCAAGCCTTGGGCCGCGTGCGGTGTGGGTGGTGGGTGGAATCTTCCTGCTGAACCTTGTGTTTGTGGTGGCGTTCTTCCGGCGGCTGACCATCGTCTCGTTCGACCCCGCGCTGGCCGCCTCGCTTGGGATTTCCACCGCGCTGTGGCACTACGCGTTGATGGGGATGGTCTCGCTTACCACCGTTGCTTCGTTCGAGTCGGTGGGGGCAATTTTGGTGGTGGCAATGTTGATTGCCCCGGCGGCCACCGCCTACCTTCTTACCGAGCGATTGAAACGAATGCTTGTTCTTTCGGTGGCTTCGGGGGTTCTTTCGGCGGTTGGTGGATACTATCTTGCAGCACTTCTTGATGGATCGGTTGCCGGAGCAATGGCAGTGGTTGCCGGGGTGCAGTTTGCGCTGGCGGCGATTGCAAGCCGATGGTGGGCGATAAAGGAGCAGAAATCCGCGGCGCGAAGCCATTTGCCCGAAATCGGAGAACAGCTGCCAGCGGCTGGCGGATAAGGATTGGCGGGGAATGTTGGATGTGAAAGCAAGTGTGGTGGGACCCGTCTGCATCGTTACCCATTTGCCAAGCAAGCCATCATCAAGACGGTTCCTTGCACAATCAATATCAACGCGCTACTCCCATGAAAAAAGCCTTGAAGTGGATCGGCATTGGCCTGCTTGCTGCCTTCGTCATCATTCAATTCTTCCGTCCCGAACGCGAAAACCCGGCCAGCATTGCCGGCCAAAGCATCTGGGCCGATCCCACAATGACCCCAAAAGTGGAGCAGATACTGCGCCGCTCCTGCAACGATTGCCACTCCAACGAAACCGTCTGGCCCTGGTACAGCAACATCGCCCCTGTCTCCTGGCTTGTGGCGCATGATGTGGAAGAAGGGCGGAAGCATCTCAACTTCTCCACGTGGCTTACCCGCCCCGCCGAAAAACGGGAGCATAAGTTGGAGGAGATTGCCGAAGAAGTTCAGAAACGGGAGATGCCGCTGCCGATCTATCTTATCACCCACGGCGACGCAGCACTGAGCAACGAAGACGTAGCGGCCCTGAAAGAATGGAGCGATTATGCCCGCCGCCAACTAACCGCTCCACCCGCGCCAAGCCCAACAACAGCCGACTCGGGGGCAATCCCAGAAAAAAGTGCCGAGCTGAAGAAAATGGAAGAGAAGCGGGAGTTTATCCCCGAGCATCACCGCTAAAGCGGGTGGATGTTTCCTTGATGTTACGCGGTTGTTCTCCAAATATTCAATGCCTACACAAACCCTTGTTATCGCGATTGACGGGCCAGCCGCCAGTGGGAAAAGCACCACTGCGCGGCTGGTTGCCGAACGGCTTGGCTACACCTACATTGACACCGGCGCAATGTACCGCGCCGTGACGTTGGCGGCGCTCCGCCGGGGCCTGGACCCATCCGATGAAGCCGCCGTTAGTGCCCTTGCCAACGCACTCCAGATTGCCTTTGTGCGCAACCCCGGCACCGGAAACCTGCAGACGCTGCTTGATGGCGAAGATGTCTCGCAGGAAATTCGCACCCCCCAGGTGACGCGGAACGTCTCGCTGGTAAGCAGCTATGCCGGCGTGCGTGGGCCGGTTGTGGCGTTGCAGCAACGGATGGGGGAGCAAGGTGGGGTGGTGATGGATGGCCGCGACATCGGGACCGTGGTCTTCCCAAACGCCGATCTGAAAATTTTTATGGTGGCCAATTTGGACGCACGCGCCGCGCGCCGCCATGTTGAACTGCAACACCAGGGGACCGCGATTGGGCTGGATAATCTTGCCAACGAACTTGCCGAACGGGACCGCCAAGACAGCACCCGCCACCACAGCCCACTCCGCAAAGCCGATGACGCGGTGGAGATTGATACTTCGGGGCTGACGATTGAGGAGCAGGTGGAGAAAGTGCTGGCGTTGGTTGCAAGCCGGCAAGCCCAGCACCAGCAGAACGAACATCAGTAAAACCACCGCCACCTTCTTGTGAAGCCATGACCTTCGACACCTTCCGCAGCTACTGCTTGGCCAAGCCGCACACGGACGAAAGTATGCCGTTCGATAACCAAACGCTGGTGTTCAAGGTTGCCGGGAAGATGTTCGCCCTTGCCAGCACCGATAGCTTGCCGTTGAGCGTGAACCTAAAATGCAAGCCAGAGCTGGCGTTGGACCTGCGCGAGCGGTACGAATCTGTCCGCCCGGGTTATCACATGAACAAAAAGCATTGGAACACAGTGGTGATGAATGGCGAAATTCCCACCCGTGAAATCCGCCAAATGATTGACCACTCCTACGATTTAGTGGTTTCCGGATTGCCGCAAAAGGTCCGCAAGGAGCTTTTCCCCCCGCAGTAACCGGTCCTGCCCGCTTCCGCCCGATGGGCAGTTCGCACTTGGTTCGGAAAAATCTGTTGGATTCTTTCCGCGCCGTTGTATCTTCGGCCCCGGTGCTTCAACTGTCCCATTCTTCCGAATCCCTGCCAACCTATGAACGTCTGCTTCGTTGCTTCCGAAGTCGTCCCCTACGCAAAAACCGGCGGCCTTGCCGATGTCTCCGGTGCCCTTCCAAAATATCTGGCGCGCTACGGCTGCGATGTCCGCGTCTTCCTTCCGCTGTACAACATGGTGGAGACGCAGAAATACAACCTGCGTCCCGTGGATTCGATGCAGCGGATCGGGCTGCAATTTGGCGGGCGTTGGATCCATTTCTCGGTGTGGGGGGGGATGCTTCCCGACAGCAACGCCAGGGTCTTCCTGATTGATTGCCCCGAACTGTACCACCGTGGCTCGGTCTATACCGACTCCGCCGACGAATACCTCCGTTTCGCGCTTCTTTCCAAAGCTGCCATCGAGTGCTGCCAGCGGATGGGGTTCGCCCCCGACATCATGCACTGCAACGACTGGCAAACCGGGCTTATCCCGCTGATGCTGAAAACCTTGTACTCCTGGGATCGCCTGTTCAGCCGCACCCGCACGGTGCTGACGTTGCACAACGTGGCCTACCAAGGGGTGTTTTCCGCAAGCACGATTGATGTTGTGGGGATGGGGGAGTACCGCCTCCGGTTCGACAACGACGACCTTCGCTACGGCATCGTCAATTGGATGAAAACGGGGATTTTCTACGCCGATGCCATCACCACGGTCAGCAAAACCTACGCCAAGGAGATCAGAACAGCAGAAGGGGGGGCGGGGCTGGATCACTTCCTGCGGCAGCGTGGCGGGGCGGTGGTCGGGATCGTCAACGGGGTGGATTACAACGAATGGAGCCCCGAGAAAGACACGTTCATCAAATACAACTACTCCATCAACGACCTGAGCGGGAAAGAAGCCAGCAAGCAGGACCTTCTGCACCGGGTGAACCTTACGTACGACCCCCAGGCTCCGGTCCTCGGGATCGTCTCGCGGCTGACCGACCAAAAAGGGTTCGATCTGATGTTCGACACGATTGACCAAGTGCTTTCGCGGCGGAACATCCGGCTGGTGGTGTTGGGAAGCGGGGATGAGCGATATGAGAAATTTTTCAGCGGGGTCCAAGCTCGCCACCGGGGGAAGGTCTGCTACTACAAGGGATACAGTAACGAACTGGCGCATTTGATTGAGGCCGGAGCGGATATTTTCCTGATGCCTTCACGGTTCGAGCCGTGCGGACTCAACCAGATTTACAGCCTTCGCTACGGCACGGTTCCGGTGGTTCGGAAAACCGGCGGCCTTGCCGATACCGTCCAGCAGTTCGACCCAACCACCGGAAACGGCACGGGGTTCGTCTTCCGGCGGTTCTCACCGAAGGAGCTTTACTGGGCCATTGAGTTCGCAATCCACACGTGGCACAACCGCCCGGTGTGGCGGCAAATCATGCGGAATGGCATGAAGAAGAACTATTCGTGGGAGGCACAGGTGCAGCAGTACCTGCGGCTATATCTGCGATTGACATCATAGTTACCGACATCCTAACGAATGCCCAACCCATTGTCGCAGCTTGGCGCAAGGGTTCGCGAACTTGCACACGAAGTAAGGGAACTATTGCGCTGGCGGCATTTCTCTGGACGATCAACCGACAGAATGAACAAACTGAAAACATACGAGCAGCAACTGGTAGATCTGCATGACATTGAGGACAAAGCCGAGCGGGAAAAGAAAGCAGCGGCGTTGTATGCTACCATAAAGCGGGAGTGCGGAACCCCAATGGCATTGGAAGGCCGGGCGCATTTCTTTTTCTATGGCGATGCCAGCCATGTCATGCTGGCAGGGGATTGGACCTACTGGCAAATGGCGGTTCCGTTCGAGCGTGTTGCCGAAACCAAGCTGTTCCAGGCGGTGATAGAGTTCCCCCGCACGGCGCGGCTTCAGTACAAATTGGTGGTGGATGGAAACTGGATTCTTGATCCCGGAAACACCCACACTTCTGCCGAAGGGTTCGGCGTGAACTCCGAATTCTGGATGGATGAGTACGAAGACCGCTCCTTCCTAACGCCCCCCCCAGGCAGCAAAACATTGCAGCGGGGAACCATCACCCGCCACAGCCTGCATAGCGAGGCGTTGCATGAGGATCGCGAGTTCTTCCTGTTCACCCCCCACAACGCCCCTGCCGATCCGCTGGTGGAGCACCAGTTGCTGATGGTTCACGATGGTGGGGAAGCGATCAGTATCGGGCGATTCCATTATATCCTGGACCATCTGATGGCGGCCGGGAAGCTCCCTTCAACCTGCGCAATTTTTATCCCCCCTCACAATCGCCACACGGAGTACGCGCTCAACAAAAACTACGAGCGGTTCTGCGCGGAAGAAGTGATGTCGAAAGCGGTGGAAATCTGGAAAGAACGTGGCGTAACCATCAGCCAGGACCCGCAGGACCGCTGCGTTACGGGGGCTTCGCTTGGCGGGCTGCTTGCCACGCAAACCGCGCTTGACTTCCCCAAACAGCTTGGTGCGGTAATCGCCCAAAGCCCTGCCTACTGGGTGACCCGTGGCGCAATCTTCCGCCCGTCGGCCTTGAAAAACGCGCCCGACATCTTGTTCGTTCTGCAAACCGGAACCGTTTGCGATGCCCGTGAGCTAACCCGCATCATGTACGCACGATTGCGAAACGTTGGCGCAGAAACCACGTGCTTGGAGTACGTCCAGGGCCACACGTGGGGGAACTGGCGCACCAACCTTGCCGATGGATTGCTGGCATGGCAACGCCTGAAAAATGTGGTTCTGGAACACGGGTAACGGCCAAAAACAGAAGAGATATTTGAGAACGGTAGCGGCCCCGACGTAGCCGGGGCTGCCTCCATTTCCCGCAAAAAATTCAGCACGTTGTTCGTGCTTCCTTCCAACTTCACACATCAACCTCCATTAACCGAGG